>JAJFUR010000020.1 GCA_021372335.1 Methanobacteriota archaeon | reverse complement strand
TACCGCACCGGGCTCAAGGTGGAGACCCGGCTGATCGAGGACACCTATCTGGTCACCATAGACCTATGGTCGAAGTGAGCCGCAGTCCGGACAGCCCGGGCTCCGCTGGAAGACGACCTCGTCCACCTGCCCGCTCCCCATATCCAGGAAGAGCGCCCGGCCCTCCCGCCCCTCCCCTATGCCGACGATGGCCTTGATGGCCTCCAACGCCTGCATGGAGCCGATGACGCCCGCGGCGGCGCCGAGGACAGGGACCCCGCTCCCCCGATTGGGAAGGCCGGGGAAGGCACAGCGCAGGCAAGGCCCCCCGGGCAGGACGGTGAGGACGTGGCCGGTGAGCCCCTCCACCGCGCCATGCACCAGCGGGATCCGCTGCTGGAGGCACCAGCGGTTGAGGAGATACCTCCCCGCAGGGCCGTCCATGCAGTCCAGGGCGAGGTCAGCGCCCTTCAGCAGGAACGTCGTCTCCTCCTCCAGCCGCATCGGGATGGCCTCGACGTCGATCTCGGAGTTGAAGGCCTGCAGCTTCATCCGGGCGGACTCAACCTTGTACCGCGGGAGGAGGGCGTCCTCCTCGAAATGGATGATCTGGCGGTTCAGGTTGGACGGCTCCACCTTCTGGTCGTCTATCAGCACCAATCTCCCGACCCCGGCGGCGGCCAGGTACATGAGCGCGGCGGAGCCGAGGCCTCCGACGCCGACCACGGCCACGCACGCCCTGCCCAGCCTCCTCTGGGCCTCGGGCCCGAACCCGGGGATGGAGAGCTGCCGGACGTAGCGGTCCTTCATGAGGCGGGGATGGCGGTCTGCCGATTTAACAGGTTGCGCCTCCTTGCCACGCGCCTCGGGGAAACCATATATCGGCGCGCATTCCGTTCCCCGCCTTGTAATGGAGGCGGTGATCGAGGGCAAAGGCCTCGTGAAGCTGTAGGGAAGCCTTCAGGCCGCGGACGGGATCGATCCGATCGTAAAGGCCGGAGAGGAGCTCCCCCTCCTCGGACCGTCCGGCGAGGGCAAGACCACCGCCGTGGAGATGATGAAGGGCCCGAGGACCAAGACGACGGGCTTCAACATCGCCCTCTTCGGGATGCACGCGAGCATCAACCTTGCGGTGGCGCTCATGGGCATCGCCGGAAGCGCCCTGTTCCCGCCCTAGGCATGATCATCCCGCGCTTCACCAAGAGCGAGGAGACGGGGTGCAGGGCGGCCAACGCGATCGTCCTCCCGATGATGTTCCTCTTCGGCGCGTTCTTCCAGCTTGGGATGATGCCAGGATATCTGCAGCGGATCTCGGTCTTCCCGCTCAAGTACATGGACCAGGGGCTGAGGGACGCCCTGGTGCATGGGAATATGGAGGGAGCGTGCCTCAACCTGGCTATGGTGGCCACCGTGGCGTTGGCCCTGATCGGCGTAGTTGTACTGATCACGAGGTGGGAGGTGAAGTGAGGGGCTGGCGCAGGGTTAAATAGCCCCGCGCATCTCTCTGGCCGATCATGTGCTAGGCAGACGCTCCTTCCTGCTGTTCCTATCCCGGATGGTCTCTTCGGCCCTGGCCTATGTAGGGCTGTACTTCATGACCAGGTACCTGGGCACGGAGATCTACGGGACGGTCACCTACACCATGGCCTTCGTGGCCACCTTCAACGCGGTGTCGGACCTGGGGTTCGGGAGCGCACACGTCAAGAAGGTCTCGGAAGGGGAGGACCCGAACGCGTGCATAAGCACCTACGCGGCCATCAAGCTCATCCTGACCGGGGCGATGGTGGTCCTCGTCCTCACCTCCGTATTCATCTGGACGGGGCCGATGGGGAACGCCCTCAGCGGCACCAGCATCGACCTCATCCTCCTGTTCGTCCTGTACCAGGTGCTGTACGACCTCTCGGCCATAGCCACCACCACCTTCCAGGCCCGGATGGAGATGGCCAAGATGCCGTTGGTCACCCTGATCGATCCCCTGGTCCGGGTGCCCCTCATCATCTTCGTCTCCGTCAACCGCATGGGGGTCATGGAGCTCGCGTTCGCCTACGTCATCGGGGCCATCGCCGTCGCCGCCCTCGCCCTTTTCTTGATGTTCAGGGAGAAGGTGCGGTGGCAGCGGCCGGTGCTAATGCGCCAATACTTCAACTTCGCCCTGCCGCTCATCCTGATCACGATCATCAGCACCGTGAGCGGGAGCGCGGACAAGCTGATAATCGGGGCCTTCTGGACCGCCTCCGACGTCGGCCTGTACACAGCCCCGGCGGTGTTCCTCGGGGTGTTCGCCACCGTGAGCACCGCGGTGTCCACGTTGACCTTCCCCTCGTTCTCCAAGCTGCACGCCGAGGGGAACCTGGCCGAGATCCGGGAGATGTCAAAGCAGGCCGAGCGGTATATCGCGATGATCAGCCTGCCCATCACGATCCTTATAATCATGTTCCCCTACGAGGTCTGCCTGATCCTGCTCGGGCCGCTGTTCATCGAGTCCGGGGACGCGATCGCGATCATGGCCGTGACCAACTTCCTGACGATGATGAACGCGGTGCACGGCTCGCAGATCGTGGCGGTGGGCCGACCGGACATCTCCGCCCGCATCACCATCCTCACCGTGGCCATAAACATCTCCCTCATGTTCCTGTTCATCCCGCAGTACGGCCTCGGTCTCTCGTACGTGGGGGCGGCCCTCGCCCTGATGATCGGCAACATCATTGGGTTCATAATGGTCCGCTACGCGGTGTGGCGCCTCACCAGGACCCCCCCGAACCCCCGCCTCGCCCTTCATCTCGTGGCCGGGGCGGCGGCCGCGCTGGCCATGTTCGCTCTGGACATGATCATCTCTGTCGATCGCTTCTATACGCTCATCCTTTTCGGGCTGGTCGCCTTCGCGGCGTACCTGCCGGTGCTGGCGTTGGTAGGGGAGTTCAAAAGGACGGACCTGCAGTACTTCCTGGACCTCATCAACGTCAGGAAGATGCTGGCCTATATATCCGGCGAGCTGAGGGAAAAGAAGTAATAAAAGGGAAAGGGGAAGGGAAAGAGGGGGCGGCGCCCCTTCGGCCTACTTCCTGTGCAGCGCCTTGCTTCCCTGGATGAGCACGTCCACTATGCCGGGGTCGGCGAGGGTGGACGTGTCCCCCAGCTCCTCCGCGGTGCCCGTGGCGACCTTCCGTAGGATGCGGCGCATGATCTTGCCGCTCCGGGTCTTCGGCATGCCGGGGCAGAACTGGATCACTTCAGGGGTGGCTATCGGCCCGACCTCCCTGCGCACATGGGCGATGAGCTCCTTCCGCAGCTGGTCGGTCTCCTCCACCCCCGCCTTCAGGGTGACGAAGGCATAGATGGCCTCCCCCTTGATGGGGTGCGGCACCGGCACTATGGCCGCCTCGGCCACGGCATGATGGGAGACCAGGGCGGACTCGACCTCCGCAGCCCCGATGCGGTGCCCGGAGACCTTGATCACGTCATCCACGCGCCCCATAATCCAATAGTATCCGTCCTCGTCGCAGCGCGCCGAGTCCCCCGTGAAGTACTTCCCCGGGAACCTGGTCCAGTAGATCTCCTTGAACCGCTCGTGCTGTCCCCAGACCGTCCGCATGATGGCCGGCCACGGCCTCGTAATGCAAAGGTAGCCCCCCTCGTTCACCCCGGCCTTGGTGCCGTCGTCCTTGACCACCTCGGGCACGACCCCGAAGAAAGGCAGGGTGGCCGAGCCCGGCTTGGTGGTTATCGCCCCGGGCAGCGGCGTGATCATCAGGCTGCCGGTCTCGGTCTGCCACCAGGTGTCCACGATCGGGCATCGCTCGTTCCCCACATACTTGTGGAACCACATCCAGGCCTCGGGGTTGATCGGCTCCCCCACGGAGCCCAGCACCCGCAGTGAGCTCAGGTCCCTGCTCTGCGGCCATTTCTCGCCCTCCCTCATGAGGGAGCGGATGGCTGTCGGGGCGGTGTAGAAGATGTTCACCTTGAACTTCTCGATGATGTTCCAGAAGCGGTCCACCTGGGGATATGTGGGAATGCCCTCGAACATGAGCGTGGTGGCCCCGGCGCACAGTGGTCCGTAGACGATGTAGGAATGCCCGGTGATCCAGCCTATGTCGGCCGTGCACCAGTAGGTGTCATTCTCGTGGTAATCAAAGACATATTTGAACGTGATACAGGTCCCAAGCAGGTATCCGGCGGTGGTATGCACCACGCCCTTGGGCTTACCAGTGGACCCCGAGGTGTACAGGATGAAGAGCGGGTCCTCCGCGTCGCACCACACCGGCTCGCAGGAGCGGTCGGCCTTGGCCATCTCCTCGTGCCACCATATGTCCCGGCCAGGCTCCATCGGGCATTCCGCGCCGGCCCGGTTGACCACGATAACCTTCTCGATGGACGTGCCCTTCTCCAGCGCCACATCGGCATTGGCCTTCAAGGGCACGAACTTGCTGCCCCGATGGTTGCCGTCGGCGGTGATCAGGATCTTGGAGCCGCAATCGGCGATGCGGTCCTTCAGCGACTCGGAGCTGAAGCCCCCGAACACGATGCTATGGATCGCCCCGATCCTGGCGCATGCGAGCATCGCTATCGCCAGCTCGGGGATCATCGGAAGATAGATGGACACCCGGTCCCCCTTCTTCACTCCCAGGGACCTAAGGACGTTGGCGAAGCGGCAGACCTCGGTGTGCAGCTGCTGATAGGTGTAGGTCTTCACCTCGTCCTCGTTCTCCCCCTGCCAGATGATGGCCGCCTTGTTCTTCCGACCATTCTCCAGGTGACGGTCCAGGCAGTTATAGGAAACGTTCAGCTTCCCCCCCTCGAACCATTTGATGATCGCGTTCTCCTTGTCCCAGCTGTGCAGATTGGTCCACTTGGAGAACCAGTGCAGCTCCTCGCTAGCGATCTTGCCCCAGAAGCCCTCAGGGTCCTCAATGGACTGCCTGTACATCTCCCGGTATTGCTCCATGCTCTTGATGTAGGCCTTCTCGCTGAACTCCTTTGAGGGCGGGAACCGCCGCACCTCCTCCATCACGCTCTCAATGGTCTTGCCGTCGCTCATCAGTCGCTCCTCCTGTCGGCGTAAATCCGCCGGAACCGAACGGATCGCAGCCCTCCTTCCGTAGGATTATTAATAAAGATTATGGAAAACGTATAGGACAAGCGGAATTAATTATAATTTACCACTGGTCCTACTGATATTGTCGATTTTTTTACGTATTGCGATTCCATTACGAAAGGAATGAGTCCAATGAGAATTAGCCCGCAGCGATAGAGGGCCGTCGAAGGAAAAGGCGCGCCAAGGGGGTCTCAGGCGTGAGTCTCCTTGAACATCACCCCGAGGTCGATGTCAAAACAATCATCGGTACTGCTGCCGTCCTCCATCTCGATGCGGGCGCGGATCCGGTTGCGCTCGAAGGTGATGTTGGCGTTGCGAACCATGGACTTGTACATGCTCATGCGCTTCCCGGACTGTGTAAGCCGCCGTTCACAGCAGCGGATAAGGCCAGCCTCCTCCAGCACCCTGATCTTGCGGTAGCAGGCCGCTATGGGGATCCCCAGCGCGTCGCTGAGTTCGAAGGCGCTCTTGGGGCGGCCCATGGTAGCCATCAATATCTTGGCTGTATACTCCTCGGTCAGCAGGCGCGACGTTTCCAGGACCTTCATCGTTCCCACAAAAGAATTCTACCGCTCAGAGTAATATATAATCAAAATCTTCATAGAATCATTTTTGATACTGAACGAATGCGCCCGGCCAGCATACGGGATGAAGGTCATCATGAAGGGCGTTTTATCCGCTCTGGTAATCAACGTTGTCTTACAGCGCTACTTTGGAGGTAGCAAAATTTCCGATAACGTATTACTTTTAACCTACTGAATTAACATTTATATTACTCATTGGATAAGATTGAAATATAGTCCGAGCGATCACTTCTCCATGGGTCTCCCCCATAGGAGGTAGAACATGTCCTGTGGAAAGTGCGGCACGAAGGGTGAGAAGAAGAAGGAGGAAAAGAAGAAGTGATTCGGCAACGTCTTCTCAAAACCTTCTCAAAACCCTTTCCTGCCTTTCTATTTCTCATCGAGGACCGCCCCTAACGCTCAATCGGACCTGGCCATCAACAGGATGGCGAGGAAGATCATCGCCGCCCCAGCGAGCACGTAGACATCCATGCTCTCCCCGAGCAGCAACCAGCTCAACAGCACCGCGAAGGCCGACTCGACCAGCAGGACCGTCGCCGAGGTCACCGTGCTCAGGTGCCGCAGCCCCGTCGTCCAGAGCACGGTGGGCACGGTGGTGCACACCAGGCCGATGAAGAGGACCCCCGGCAGAGCCCCTGGCCCCAGGCCGCCATCCATCGGCACGAGGAAGTACAACGCGAGCAATGCGAGCGGAAGGAGCAGGTGCAGCCCCAGGCTCCACTGCTCCGGGCTGAGGGTGCGCAGCGCGATACGCGAGAGGACCACCGAAACGCCGATGGCCATGGCGGAGAGGAGGACCAGCAGGTTGCCTGTCATCTGCGAGCCGTGAAGCACGGAGAGGTCCCACCGGGTGGTGAGGGTGACCAGGCCGAGCATGGCCACTGCCAGGCCGAGCAACCGGCGGGGCCCCAGTCGTTCCCTGAAGGCAAGCCGGCTGAAGAGGGCGACGAAGATCACGTTGGTCCCGATGATCAGCCCGGCGGCCGAGGCGGTCGTCCGGGTGAGCCCCACGTAGGAAGGGGCGACCACGGCGGTGTTTATCAGCGGTGCGACCCAGAACTCCCAGCGCCGCAGCATCCTGCGCTCCAGCTTCCCGGTCAGGGCCATGTACGCCAACAGGAGGGCCGAGCCCACGGCCATGGTCGCCGCGCCCAGCAGGAAGGGGTTAGCGCCATCCACCTGCGTCTTGACCGCCACGTAGGAGGTCCCCAGCATCAGGCTGGCCATCAGCGTGGCGAGCACCGCCCTCGTGCGCTCATCGGTCCTAGCGCCCCCACAGGTCATGGCATCGTCCAGGGTAGTGATGAACAGCTGCTTGGACATCAAGCTTACGGGGCGCTCCTCGAAACTGAGGCCATTCCCGCCTGGGAGCGATGAAACCCCATTCATAGGCCGAACGCTTCCGATCAGGCCATGGACGGAGCGCCGCTGGCGAGCGATACGCCTGGCATTAGGATCGAGGGATCGAAAAAAAAGGTCACCAACACCGGCACGGTCAGAGGAAGTGCTCCTCCCGGTCCAGCTCCCTGATGCGCTCCCTCAGCCTCTCCCCATACACCGGATGCTTGAGCGCCAGCTCCAGCTGGGCGCTCAGCCAGCCAGGGATGTCCCCTATGTCGTACCGCTTGCCGACGAACTCCCAGGCCAGGAGCCCCTCCTTCTCGCGCAGGAGGCGCAGTGCGTCGGTGAGCTGCACCTCGCCATTGTACCCCGGCTCCGTCCTCTCCAGGCACTCGAAGATGCCAGGCGTGAGCACGTACGTCCCGGCGATGCACAGGTCGGAGGGGGCCTCCTCGGGCCTCGGCTTCTCCACGAGGTCCTTTATATCGTAGAGGCGGTCCTCCATCCGCACGGCGTCGAGCACGCCGTAGTCCTTGACCTTCTCTCGAGGCACCCGCTCCGCGGCGATGACCGTCCTTCCAGTGCGGGCGTGCACCTGCATGAGCTGCCTCACCACCGGCACCTCGGACACGTGGATGGTGTCGCCCAGCATCACCGCGAACGGTTCATTTCCCACATGGTGCCGCGCCCGGTACACCGCATCCCCGAGGCCGCGCTGCTCATGCTGCCGGATGTAGTGAAGGTCGGCCAGCTCGTGCAGCCCACTGATGCTGTCCAGGAGCGCCTTGCGGTTGCCATTGCGCAGGATGCTCTCCAGCTCGAACGAGCGGTCGAAGTGGTCCTCGATCGTCCGCTTGTGCCGCCCTGTAACGATGATAATGTCCTTGATCCCGGCCGCGACCGCCTCCTCCACCACGTATTGGATCACAGGCTTATCGATGACTGGGAGCATCTCCTTCGGCTGCTCCTTTGTAAGGGGAAGGAACCTCACCCCCCATCCAGCCGCCGGAATGACCGCCTTCATGGCTACCAGCATATCCCTTCGTAGTTATTGGTCTTTGTCACGCCCCTGCCGTCGATGACCAACATGCTCCCGTAGAGCGTAGGGTCAGCGAACTCGTTCCATTCGGTGAGGATGAGCGCGGCGTCGGCCCCCTTCAGGCATTCCTTGGCAGAGGAGCAGTAGGTGACCTGCGGGAACGCCTTCCGGAAGGCGGGCATCGCCTGGGGGTCGTACGCCCTTACCTTCGCGCCCTTCCGGAGCAGCTCGGAGACCACCGTCAGGGAGCTGGCCTCCCGGATGTCATCCGTGCCCGGTTTGAAGGCCAGCCCGAGGACCGCGATGGTGCTGCCGTAGACCTCCATCCTCCTCTCCAGGAGCTCCACCATTCGGCGGGGCTGCCCCTCGTTCACGGAGAGCGTGGCGTCGAGCATGTCCGTTCGGACCCCCAGGGAGCGGGCAAGCGCCCGGACCGACCTGACGTCCTTGGGGAAGCAGGAGCCGCCGAAGCCGCACCCGGCCCTGAGGAACAGCGGGCCTATCCGGGGGTCCATCCCCACGCCCTCTGCCACCTTCCGGAAGTCCAGGCCCAGGGCCTTGCACAGGTTGCCGAGCTCGTTCACCAATGATATCCGGGCCGCCAGGAACGCGTTGGAGGCCATCTTGATCATCTCCGCGGTCGAGGGGTCGGTCCTGAGCACCTTGGTCTCCAGCCCCTCGTAGAGGGAGGCCACCTCCGCGAACGTCCGGTCGTCCATGGCCCCGATGACCACCCTGTCCGGGCTCAGGAAGTCCCGCACCGCCACACCCTCCTTTAGGAACTCCGGGTTCATCGCCAGCCCTATCTCATCCAGCCCCTTCCCTGAGGCCTTCGCCAGGAGCGGCCCCACAACGTCCCGGGTGGTGTTCGGGGGGACGGTGGACTTGACCACGACGGTATGCCTCCCCCCCTTCCCCCGGAGGGCCTTCCCAAGGTCCTCGGTCGCCCTCCTGACGTACCTGAGGTCCAGGGAGCCGTCCTCCAGGGAGGGTGTCCCCACACACAGGAAGGTGATGTCGGTGCCCGGCACCTCCTCGTAGTCGGTGGTCGCCCTGAAGGTCCCTCTGGAAAGGTGCCTCTGCAGCATCTCCTCCAGTCCCTCCTCGAAGATCGGAGGCTCCCCGGCATTGATGCTCTCCACCTTCTCCTTGACGGTGTCGACGCAGAGCACCTGGTGCCCCAGCTCCGCGAAGCACACCCCTGAGACAAGCCCTACATAGCCAGTACCGATGATGGATAGCCTCATTCGAAGGTCCCTTCCACTGGAAGGGCTAGGGATTATTTAAGGTCGTCCAGCCGTAGGGGGTGGGAAAGGATTACCTAATGGCATGCGGATTACCCTGGCCAAGGTGCTCATTTGGACCGCTCCCGGCGTCCGTTCAAGGTGCTGGTCATCACACCAGATTACCCACCGCATTATGTCGGCGGGTGTGCCTTCAGCTGCCAATTGCTCGTGGAAGGGCTGAGGGCGAGAGGGGTTCAGACGGACGTATGGGCCTTCAATGGAGACACTTCCCAGGCAACGAAGGGCGAAATGGGGGAAACGCTCTACTTCCCGACCTCCCGCACCTTGCTGGGATTGAACCGCCTGGCCTATCATGAGCTGAACAGACGTCGCCCCGACTGCGACATCATCCATGTCTACAACACCCAGCAGCTGCCGTCGGCGGTGCGCTACGCCTCCCGGCACGATAAAACGGTCGTAGCCACGATGAACAATCTGGCCCCGGTCTGCACCAATCCCAGCAATTACGTGGAAGGGAAGTGCGCCGGTTGCGGAGCCATCGATTCGTTCGTCTGCTCGCTCCATCGGCCCGGGCCTCTGCGTATGAGGGCCTTCATGCCCATGCATTGGCTACAGTTCATCGTCCTTCATCGTCTGTCCAGTCGGGCGGATGGCTACATCGTCCTATCCGAGGCCACCAAAAAATGCTATCTGGATGCGGGCTACGATGCGGACCGTCTAAGGCTGATACCCAACATGTACGACCCAATGGTCCTGACCGAACCCCTCCGGCCGAATCGGATTAACAGGAATAAAATGATCCTGTACGTAGGGAGGCTGGAGGCGGAGAAGGGGTTGCAGGTGCTTATCAAAGCCTTCAGCCTCCTGCCTTTGGGAAGCATGCTTTACATAGTCGGCACGGGCGATTATGCGCCCCAGCTTACCAAGTTGACCAAGGAGCTGGACCTGGAGGGCCGGGTCATTTTCACCGGTTTCATGGAGAAGGGGGAGATCGGACGGTACTATGACATGGCGGACGTCTTCGTGCATCCCGCTCTCTGGCCGGAGCCCTTCCCCCGAACAATCCTGGAGGCGTTGTCCCACCGCGTTCCGATGGTTGTCTCCGACAGCGGCTCCGCCTCAAGCATATTGGGCCCTGCCGGGCTCTCCTTCCGGAACGGGGACCCCGAAGACCTGGCCATCAAGCTCCAGCGGCTCCTAGATGATGACCGCTTGCGAGAACAAATGATCATGGCCGGGGAGAAAGTGCTCAGCCGCTATCACCCGGACACGATCCTATCCCAGGTCCTGCAGCTCTATGAGGAGCTTCTTTCCTGATCGCCGTACACACCCTTCTTTCGCCGAGCGATCGGTTCAAAGGGCCAGTTCGGTCAAGGCTGCGGGGCCTTATCAAGGGGCTCTGCCGGCCGCTCCAATGTTTTTTTCTTTCCGCTCTTCTTCTCCAGGTCCTTCTTGAACCCCCCTTCCTTCCACTCCTTACGGTAGAGGAAGAACTCCAAAGCGTAGTACACCAGCCAGAGGCCGGAACCGAGCATGATGAGCATCAGGAGCCCGGAATAGTCCAGGCTGATGTCTATTTCCTCGACCTCCATCAGCAGTTTGCCCTCGAGGCCGATGACCCAGATCCAATACAGGCCGATGAGCACCATCGCCTCCGCCGGGATGAAGCGGGACACCGACCCCCTGGGATAGAACCCCTTGAAGAAGGCCAGGGCGGTCATGGGCAGCCCGAGCAGTACCACCACGGCAGCCACGTCCTCAAGGCTGGACAGCAGGGGATCCAACTCTTCAACCTCCAAAGAGGTGAGGCCTGCCTCGAGCAATATGATGACTATCAACGGGAGCACCACGGACCAGGTCAAGGTGTTGCGGGCGAGCCTAAGCCCGTTGTAAAGGGAACCGTAGCGCAGTCTGAAATCGTGATAGGGGCGATGCGCCTCCGGAGCCTCCGTTCCCTCCGTCCCCGTTGCCCCGGTTCCATTCAGCCAAAGGGGGCGGCGGTCCATGAACTCTCCCAACGGCATGAGCACCCCGAAGATGGCGGTGAAGAAGTAAAGGGTGAAGATCAGCCACAGGTCCACCTCGAAGAGTTCGCGGCCTATGACCTCCTGCGTCCTGCCGTTCAACAGGAGCAGGTACGCGTAGACGATGACCAGTACGGAGATGGCCAGCCCGAAGGTCAGACGGGAATAGGTGCCCTTGGGATAGGCCCCATGGAAGAAGCTGAGCACCGTAAGGACCGCGCCCAGGACGAGCACGATGGAGCGCATCTCCCCCAGGATGTCGGCGATCGCCTGCGGGCCATCCTCATTCGTGACGACCGCAATGCCGAGCGTCACCAGGACCAGCGGGACGACAAGATATTTGAGGGCGCCTTTCACAGCCGAAAGGGCTCCCCTGCCCGCGGAGGCGTTCTTCCAGGAGAACTCTCCCCCACTCATCCGCCCCACCCCCACTGCTCCGTGAAGGTCGTTTCCTCATAGTTCGAGCAGTCCAGGAAGAAGAGGGTGACCCGGACGGTCAGCTGCTCCTCTCCGGTCATCACCCGGTCGTACGCCTCCGAGGAGAGCGGGACCGCGGCCTCCTCCCAGATATTGTCGCTCAGGTCCACCATCTGAGTGACGTTCGCATAGTACCCCTGCGAATCCCAGTATTCCGTGAGCGCAAGCGCCTGCCCGTCCCGGACCATGTCATTGGCGTAGAGGGTGAAGGGGACCACCACTGTTTGGTTCCCGTCCATCTCCCTCAGGTACGCCATATCAGACCGGACCTGCAGGTCCCCGAGCAGCGCGTCCCAGCCCATCTCGCTCCCCCCGTCGACGCTCATCCCTACCAGGTTCCATGTGTATCTGGCCTGCACGCTGAGGTCGAAGGCCATGTCGGTGCCGTTGAAGATGAGGTCGGACCGCGTCTGGCGGTCGAGGTCGTAGAGGTCGAGGGCGATCTCGATGGGAATGGCCGTCTCCCGGCCGGCAGGGATGTCCACCGGGTCCATCTCGCTGACCGCCAGCACATTGCCGTCCCTGTCCTTGAAGGTGAAGCCCACCCGCAGGTCGGTGACGTCGAAGAAGCCGTCGTTGCTCACCATCAGGGGTGCCTCCAAACGGATGGTGCTGCCGTCCAGGGCCCATTCGCCCTCCTCCTCGTCCTCAAGGCCGATCCCGATCCCGCCCATCAAAAGCGGCAGGATGCTCAAGGCTACGAGAACGGCGACGGAAAGCTTTACCGCCAATATCCCCACCCGGGTGGCCAACAGGGGGAGCTTCATACGGGAAGGCAGGATGTTCGAAGCTTATAAAACAATGCTGTGCCAGTATCAGAACGGCCTCCAAAGGCGCAAAGTTCATTGGCGATCGGACCATAGGGAAGGACGTGAGCGAGATCAGGGTAAGGAAGCGCAGGCGGCTGCGGGAGAAGGAGCTGAAGGCCTTGGCGGAGACGCTGTTCTCCGTGACCGGCGCGGAGATGCTGGGCCCCAAGGACACCATTGACGTCGCCGAGGGGCCGGGCTGCGAGCTTATCCTCGTCAACAACGTGATCGAGGGCATGATCGTGGACGGGCAGCCGTTCCCGACCATCCGCGGGCTGCTCAGGAACAAGGCCACGAAACGCTATGTCACGGTGGACATGGGCGCCGTCCCGTTCGTGACCAACGGGGCGGATGTCATGGCCCCGGGCATAGTGGAGGTGGACCCCGAGGTGAAGGAGGGGGACCTCGTCTGGATCCGGGACATGACGCACAAGCGCCCTCTCGCGATAGGAAGGGCGCTCGTGCCCGCGGAGGTCATGGCCGCCAAGGCCCCCGGGAAGGCGATCGAGAACCTGCACTTCGTGGGCGACAAGATCTGGAAGTACGACGAGCGATGAGGCCCCGCCCGGGCCAGGGACGATTGGGATAGATTAATATTGATTAGATGCCATAGCTGTCCGACCGAGGGATGCAATGCCGATTCTCAAGAAGCCGATGGGCAAGGGCAAGGAGGACGTCAAGAGCGTGGAGACCGATCAGTACATCGACCTCGGCGCCCTGTACTTCCCGGACGAGAGCACCGTCTCCGCCGGAGGTATCAAGGTGGCCGAGATCTACCGATACGAGGATGTGGGCTCGATCACCCAGCCGGTCTATCAGGGCAACATCCTGATGATCGATTATTCCCCCATCGCCAATGACCAGAACACCCTCAAGCGCATCACCAACGAGCTGAAGTCGGTCGCCAGGGACACGAACGGGGATGTGGCCGCCATCGGGAACAACATCATCGTAGTGGCCCCCAACGGCATCCGCATCGACCGGAAGAAGATCAAGGGCGGCTACCAGTAGGCATCCTGTCCCAGCGCAAGGGGCCCTCCGTTCCATGACCGGGCCTGAGCATAAGATAATCCACGACAGCGTGCACGGAAGCGTGAAGGTCAGCGGGGTCTTCCTGGAACTGTTGCATCGCCCGGAGCTGCAGCGGCTGCATGGCGTCAAGCAGCTCGGCCTTGCGTACCTGGTGTTCCCGGGGGCGAACCACACCCGCTTCGAGCATTCCCTGGGCACCTATTATGTGGCGGGCCTAATGTGCGAGGCACTGGAGCTGAGCCCCGAGGACCGCGCGCAGGCTTTGGCGGCCGCCCTGCTGCATGACCTCGGGCACCCCCCCTTCTCTCACACCCTCGAGGAGGTGCTGGAGAACCGGTTCTCCATGGACCACATGGAGCTCGGCGCCGCGCTGGTTAGGGGACAGCGAAGCGCGGTCCGGGACTGGGAACAGGGGATGATCGGATGCGAGGGGACCATCGCCGAGCTCCTGGAGCGGAACGGCATCCCGGCCGAGGCGGTCGCGGACATCATCGTGTCCCCGGGGCACAAGGCCCGACGCGGGCAGCGGCTGATCACCGAGGCCAGCGGGCAGTCCCATTTCAACTCCAGGGATCATCTGAACCAGATGCTGCACGGCCCGGTGGACGCGGACCAGATGGACTACCTGCTGCGCGACGCGCACTACACCGGCGTCGCGCACGGCGCCATCGACCTGGACCGCCTGGTCCATACGATCGCCCTGCACCACGGGGACATCGTGGTGCGCAAGAACGGGCTTGTGGCCGCGGAGGGCCTGATGGTCGCCCGGGCGCTCATGTACTCCTCGGTATACTTTCACAAGACGGTGCGCATCGCGGAGATGATGCTATGCAAGGCGGTGGAGGCCGCCGACGATTCGATCGCCGAGGGGCTGCAGCAGGAGAACGACCCCTCCCTCCTGGAGCGGTTGGTCGCCCAAGGGGGCCGCCCCCGAAAACTGGTCACATTGCTTAAGTACCGTCATCTGTACAAAAGGGCGTTCTCGGTCTACGTGCCGGACATGACCGAGGAGGACGCCGAGCGTCTGCTTCCCATCACCGAGTACCGGAAGCGCAAGGCCACCGAGGCCCTGATCGCGGACCGGGCCGGGGTGGACCCGTCCGAGGTCATACTGGACGCGCCCTCCCGCGAGCTTATCACCGGCGAGGCGCGGCGGGGGAAGACGGAGGTGCCGATCCTGAACGACGGCAGGGTCAGGCCGCTCACCCGCCTCAGCCCCATTAGCAAGGCGCTGCAGTCCCGCGGGGTGCACGACTGGGCGGTGATGGTCGCCTGTCCCGAAAAGTACGTGGAGAGAGTGGAAAGGGCGGCCTCCCGGACCCTCGCGGACCTCTAGCCCTTCATCACGCCGATGGGCGTCAGCTTGGCCACCGGCCTTGATAGGCCCGCGCCGACTACCACCCTTATCACATCGTCTATGTCCTTGTACGCTCCCGGGGCCTCCTCCTGGATACCGTCCTTGGTGCTCCCCCTCAGATAGATCCCCTTGGCCTCCATCTCCTGGACGATCGTCTTCACGGAGTAGGAGCGGATGGCAGCCTCGCGGGACATGAGCCTCCCCGCCCCGTGGCAGGTGGAGCCGAAGGACTCCCGCATGGCCTGCTCCGTCCCCACGAGCACGTAGGAGCCGGCGCCCATATCCCCCGGGATGAGCACCGGCTGGCCCACCGAGCGATAGATGGCCGGGACCTCGGGATGCCCCGCGGGGAACGCCCTCGTCGCGCCCTTGCGATGCACATAGACCTTGCGGCGCCTGCCCTCGTACACATGCTCCTCGAGCTTGGCGATGTTGTGCGCAACGTCGTATACCAGCTCCATGCCCATCGCCTCCGCGCTCCGCCCGAAGACATGCTCAAAGGACTGCCGGACCCAATGCATGATCATCTGCCTGTTGGCCCAGGCGTAGTTCGCCCCGCAGGCCATGGCCGCATGGTAGTCCTGCCCCTCCTGCGAGGTGACGGGCGCGCATGCCAGCTGCCGGTCCGGAAGCCTGAGGCCCCGGGCGCGCACCGCCCGCTCCATGACCTGCAGGTAGTCGGTGGCGATCTGATGCCCGCACCCGCGGGAGCCGCAATGGATCGAGACGGTGACCTGCCCCTCCTCGACGAGCCCGAAGGCCTTTGCCGCCGCTGGGTCGAATATCCTCTCCACGCGGTCCACCTCCAGGAAGTGATTGCCGGAGCCGAGCGAACCGACCTGGGGCGCGCCTCTCTGCTTCGCCTTCGATGAGACCTTGGAGGCGTCGGCGTTCCCCATCCTCCCCCCCTCCTCGGTGCGGACAAGGTCCTCTTCCCAACCATACCCCTCGGCCACTGCCCACTCCGCCCCCTCCTCCAGGATCCGGTCTATCTGGTCGGCGGCCACGTCCGCCACTCCCTTGGAGCCAACCCCTGCCGGGACGGCGTGGAAGAGAGAATCAATGAGCTCCTTTATGCGCGGGGCGACCTCCTCGGCGCGCAGGGCCGTGGTCAGGAGCCGGACGCCGCAGTTGATGTCGAAACCTATGCCCCCGGGGGAGATCACTCCCTCCTCGGCGTCCATGGCCGCCACGCCCCCGATCGGGAAGCCATAGCCCCAGTGGATGTCGGGCATCGCCATCGACCTGCCGACTATGCCGGGAAGGCACGCCACGTTGGCTGCCTGCTCCGGCGAGTTGTCCGACACTATGCTCCTTATCATCCTCTCGTCGGCGAAGATGACCGCGTCCCCGTTCATGCACTCCTTGTAGGAGCGGGGGATCATCCACCGATAGGCATCGATCTGCTCGAGCGGCCCATTCCAGCCCATTTCCATCTACCTCGACGCCCATCCCATGCCGCTTCCGGGATTTATAGGAAACCCCGCCTCCAATGCGATGGTCTGCCAGGGTCCATGGGCATCATTATTAGCCACCGAGCCAATGATGAAGGGGGCTGCTATGTTGGAGCTAGGGCCGCTCACGCCCGCATTCCTATTCCTGGCGATCTCCGAGGTCGCCTTAGGGACATACGTCCTGTCCAAGGGGCGCACCTCCCCCGTCAACCGCACCTTCTTCTGGCTGACCATTCTGGCAGGAACGGGCAGCCTGATGGACCTCCTGGTGGCCAGCCTCACCACCGCCGGGCCGGCCGCCTGGGCGTTCCGATCGCTGGTCTTCCTGCTGGTGATCGAGATGGGCGTGGCCTATCACCTGGGCACCCTCGTGCCGTTCCCCTCCCCAATGCTCCTGCTGGGGAACGATCGCAGGGTCTATGGGGCGCTCGTTCTGGGGACCGCGATCGCCTTCGCCGCCTCCGTGGAGGCCATGGTCAGCGACCGCTACGGCTGGGTTCCCGCAACCAACCTGCCCTTCGCGCTGCTGGTCCTCCTCCTCACGGTCTATCTGGTGGCCCTTGCCCTCACCTTCCGAAGGAAATGGCGCACCCTGGAGGGCTTGAACAGGGGAAGGACGGGGATCCTCTTCCTTGCCCTGGCCGTCCCGGCGCTGGTGATGATCGCGATCATGGGCATGGCCGCCACGGGGGTGGAGGTGCCGCGCATGTACGGGCTCGGGGAGCTCGTCTCCATGGCCCTGCTGACCTATGGGATCCTTCGGTACCAACTGCTCGTCATCCCGAGGGGCCAGGAGGCCGCCGCTCCCAAGGACCGCATACCATCATTGGCCAGGGGAAGGGCGTACCTCTTTGAGGGCAAGGACTCGGACAGGATGTTCAGGGCGGTGGTGCAAGAAGTAAGCAAAGGGACAGCGGCGCTGGTAATCAGCAGGGCCCATCCCGACCATCTGCGCTCCCGCTACATGCTGGCGCACACCCCCTTCCTGTGGCTGGCCCAGAGCCCGGGCCCGGACCGGATCGACCCCACCAACCTGCAGCTCCTGACCCACATGGTCCTGGAGTTCATCAAGGAAGGACCGGCCCTCATCGCCATCGAGGGGCTTGAGTACATAATCGTGAACAATGACCTGACCAGGGTGCTGAAGTTCCTGGGGCAGCTCCGGGACAGCGTAATGGTGAGCGGCTCGGTCCTCCTGGTCGTGGTGGACCCGGCCACGCTCACCGAACGCCAGAGGGCCATCCTCGAACGGGAGCTAGAGGTGATAAAGGAAGAAGAAGGGGCCGAGACCGCGATTTGAACGCGGGTCTAGGGATCCACAGTCCCACAGGATAACCAGGCTACCCCATCCCGGCCATGATGGAATCTCAGCATCGCTTCAAGATTAATAAATATTCGCCCTCTTACTCGAAGGGAAAGACCGCGTACAGGACCGCGAACTTGGGCTTCCCCTCCTCGGGATGCTTGTCCGACAGCCCCTTCAGGCGGTCGTTGAGTTCGGACATAAGGGTTTCGGCGTCCTCGACGGCGGGGGCGCTTACCGGCAGGATCACATAGTTGGCTCCGAACGGATAGTTGGGCCGCTCGGCCACGTTCATGAAGTACTCCCGCTGCTCATCCATGAGCCGGATCCCGCGGTTCAAGATCCCCTTGATCGCCCCAAGCGCCGCGAAGACAATGTTGAGCCGCTCGGCGATGTCCACCGAGCCCGCCCCCGCCGCGTCCCCCATTATCCCCGGCTCGAACGCCGAGCGATAGTACTTCTCCACCAGGTTGCCGACGAGCTCCGTGCGCGTCGGCACGATCAGGCCGGCCTCCAGCAATTTCTTCATGTGATACTGGGCATTCTGCACGCTCAAGCCGAGCAAGTTCGATATGGCGGTCGTTGTCATCTCCCTTATCGTAAGCAGGGACAGTATGGCCAGGCGATTGGGGTCCGAGAGCACCTTTAGCTGTTCAACGCCCATCTCTTTCATTTTGACCACTAAAATCTATTTTCAACGCACTAGTATGTTGAAAATGATTAAATATTATATTAATCATCGCTCAAATCAGATTATACCGTTAAGAAATAATTAGGGGAGGGAATGAAGTGAAGAAGACCTTGGGCCAGCCGAACTTTGTCATAGTGAACGGCAACATCTTTTTCCTCAGACCGTAGGCCTTCTACCGATGACCTATCCTCCTATTCCTTTTTTACCCATTCCAGACGATAGTAATTAATCGTCCCTCCCCATTCAACGGGCCGATGCGGGATAAGGTCGGTCTACTGCTGCCAACGGCGCTGATCGTGCTAGCGGAGGGGCTGTTCTTCAACGGCCGGACCGAAGCCTGCCTGGAGGTGCACGCCCTCAACATCTTCCTGTGCATCCTGCTTCCGATCTGGGCGGAGAAGCAGATGCTCCTCTATCAATCCTTCTCCCTGGTCTCCCTGCTCAGGGTCCTGAACATCGGCATGCCGGTGTTCTTCACGGAAACGTTGCTTTGGATGCCCTTCGTCTACGCCCCGGTGATCATCGCAGGCTACATCATCTGGAGGCAGACGGTGGTGGATGCGGGAAGGCCGCATTGGCGCAACCTGGTGCGCTTCCTGAACGGGCATGGCCTCCGCGAAAATGTCCAATGGAAATGGGAGTACGTCCCCTTCGCGATAATATTCGGCTACCTGGGCGCCAACCTGGAATACTCTATGCTTGGCAATGAGGCCCTGGTCTGGGACCTTGGGCCCCTTGACCTGGGCAAGCTCATGCTGGTAATGGTCGTCTTCGTCGGCTTCGGGGAGGAGCTTGTCTTCCGCGGGCTGTTGCAGAGCTCCATCGCTTCCAACTTCGGGAAAGGGGTCGCGGTCCTCGTATCCGCTCTCCTGTTCGCATCCATGCACTCCGGCTATCACAACGTCCCCTACCTAGGTTTCGTCTTCGGGATTGGGCTGGTGCTCGCCCTGGCGTACGAGCGCACAGGCAGCCTCGGCCTCGCCGCCCTGATGCACGGTTTGCTGAACTTCTTCCTCTTCTCCTTCGTCCCCTTCGGGTATGACCTGTTGCCCTGATGGCCCGTTCCGTCATCGCACCCCTCTCCCGACAAAAGCGGGGCCGAATGTTCCATCCCCATCATTCATTTTATTAAACAAGGGCGAATCCTCCATCACCCTGGGCGATGGGCGTCCCATCGCCGCGATGGACGAAGGAGAGGTGCGAACGATGAAGCGGGACCTGACCACGATGCTGGACCTCCAGGACGACATCCTCGACATATTGGAGATGGCCGAGGCCATGAAGAAAAAACGGGACATGGACGCCCAACCTCTGAAGGGGAAGGTGCTGGCCATGATCTTCGAGAAATCCTCCACCCGTACGCGGGTCTCCTTCGAGGTGGGGATGATAGAGCTCGGCGGGTTCGCGGTCACCCTGAACTCCAAGGACCTGCAGATGGGGCGCGGGGAGACGGTGGCGGACACCGCCCGGGTGCTTTCCCGCTACGTCGACGGCATCATGTACAGGGCGTACGAGCACAGCATGGTCCTGGAGCTGGCGAAGTATGCCACCGTGCCGGTCATCAACGGGCTCGACAACTTCGAGCATCCCTGCCAGATCATGGCCGACCTGCTCACCGTCAAGGAGCGCTTCGGCCAGTTCAAGGGGATCAAGATGGCGTATGTGGGCGACGGCAACAACGTCTGCAACTCGCTCATGCTCGGGTGCGCGATGGTCGGCATGGACCTGGCATGCGGTTGCCCCCCCGGATACGAGCCCGACCCCGAGGTCACGAAGAGGGCGAAGGCCATCGCCAAGGCCAACGGCTGCCGCCTCAGCATAGTGGAGTCCCCCAAGGAGGCCGCGGAAGGGGCCGACATTGTGTACACCGACGTCTGGGTCTCCATGGGCCAGGAGGAGGAGCAGCGGGTGCGCGAGAAGGTCTTCAGGCCCTACCAGGTGAATGCGGAGCTGCTCGCGGGAGCGCATGAGCGGGCGATCGTAATGCACTGCCTCCCCGCCCACCGGGGCATGGAGATCACGGACGACGTCATCGACAGCGAGCGCTCCGTCGTCCTGGACCAGGCCGAGAACCGCCTGCACGCCCAGAAGGCCATCATGGTCGCTCTGATGGGCTGAGCCCGAGCTGCCCCCCGACCTCCTCGTCCAGGGCCTCCAGGAACTTCCTTATCTTTTTCTTGGGGATGGTGGCCCCCGCGGCGACGTCGTGCCCTCCCCCACCCCCTCCGACCCTCGCGGAGGCGCGGTCGATCGCCTTTCCCAGGTTGATCCCCCTCGCTGTGAGCGTGCGTTCCATCCTCGCCGACACCTTCACCTCCGGGTCCTTGCCGCCCTGCGCCGAGCCCGCCCTCTCCGTCAAGGCCACGAGGGGCTTGGAGGGGTCCACGTCCAGCGGCCCGTCCCCCTTCCGCTGGTCCAAGACCATGCCGGCGATGATGCCCAGGATCGTGTCGTTCACCCCCAGGCAATAACTGTTCTTCCGCTTCGGCAGGACATACTGGATGTTGCGCATCTGCACTACGGTGCGGACCTTGGCCACTCCATCTCGGATGTGCACCTTATGGTCGTCCATGTTCCGCAATGCCGATTCGGAGTAGACCGTGGGGTTCAGGCAGACCTTCATGATCAGCTCCCCCCGTTCGTCGTCCCCCTCCCCCGTGGGCGTAAGGATGTAGCGCCCGGAGCCGTTGAGCAGCGTGGCGAATTCCTTCGCCTCGAAGGTCGGGGAGCCCAGGGGGTGCTCCGGAAAGAGATAGACCTCGCCAAGCATGCGGTCCAGGGCCGTGGCGTCTAGGCCGACCTCGGCCAGTCGCCCCCGGAGCGTCGCCTTCATGATGTTCCGCTCCGGCTGGGAGAGTTCGGACCAACTGCGCCATTGCGCCCCCCCGTCCCTGGGCGGCGGTCCGGGGCGTCTAAGCGGGACCCCGGCCTGATAGAAGAGCGAGGAGACCTCCTTGATGCTGTCCATGTACCCCAGGGCCTTGAGGTCGTTGGAGAAGGCGAGCATGGCCGCGGCGGACCTGGTCACCCACCCGAAGAAGGGAAGGTCGTCCGGAACGACCTCCACCTTTTCCCCGGCATCCCTGAGGACCTCGGCGTGCAGCGGCCCCTCCAGCCTCCTGGCCCCCCGGTCCTGCATATCCCCCACCGCCCCGACCACGGCCAGGTAGGCGAGGTCCCTGTTCCGCGGATCAAGCTCCCGGGCCACGAAGTACGTGTTCCCGGCGCCGCTCAGGTGGGTGGAGCCGTTCATGCCGAACAGCAGCGGGTTCAGCACGTTGTCCATCCCCCCGAACAGGTCCAGGCTTGCCTGGCCACCCGTGAAGACCTGATGGTGGTCCGTGACCACAGCCCGCGTCCCTGCGGTGCGGTGGCAATAGCCGCCTCCGAGGTCGCATATCCAGACGACGTCCTCCTCGGCCTTCGCGACCAGGCCGAGCTCCTCCTCTCCCAGGGACCTCACGAACTGCACCCTGTGCGGGACCTCGAGCCGCTCCAGTGCGCGCTTGGCAATGGCCGCCGAGGATATGCCGTCCGCATCTATATGGGAGAAGAGGGCGACGGAGCCGGCGGAGCGCACGACCTCCGCCAGCCCCTTGGCCCTGTCCATGAACCCCCTGACATCCTCGGTTATCGGCCGCACCCCCCTGCCAGCATGTCGGCCAACCGGTCGTAGACGATCGCGGCGAGCGGCTCTAGGTTCCTGGCGTCCTCCTGATTGTAGCGGCGCAGCAGGCGCAGGGCGTTCTCGCTCCCCTTCCTTTGCCAGAGATGCCAAAGGTACACCGCCTCCTCGCCCGTCACGTACTCCACTTCCTGGGGACGGCGATGGCCTAGGAGGACCTCCACCTGCTTCAGCCCGCCCCGGAGGCCGACCTTGGGGCAGGCGTGCCTAAGGTCATAATGCGGGACCCTGGGCACGATGAAGGGGAACTCCCTCTCGATCATCGGAAGGTCGAAGGTGCTGCCATTGAAGGTGACCAGCATCTTGGTGCCGGTGAGTGCCCTCTCCAATCCCCCCGCGTCAAGGTCGATCCCGCGGGTGAGCGTGACGGTCTTCCCGTCCCTGTGCACGGAGACCATGGTGATGACCGCCCCCGGGCCCAGGCCGTCCGTCTCTATGTCCAGGTAGGCGGTGGCCTCCCTCAGGCGTCGGTACATGCGCCAATGCTGGCCGCTCGGGAGCAACCGGGTGAAGTAATCGGTCCGGCCGCGGCCCCAGAGCTCCATGGCCGTCCCCAGCTCCCGGTCCAGGTCCTCCTTGCGATGGTCGGAGATGCCCTCGACGTGCCTCCTCTCCGAGAACTCCTCCCAGGAGAGCACGCCGGCCTCCCAGAGCCGGCGCTCCTTGACCTGCCCGATGCCCGGCAGAAGCAGGAAGGTGCGCTTGATCATCGTCCTTTCAGTGGGGAGTGCGTATAATACCCTATCGCCCCAGGCATCGAAAGTGGGCAAGGGTTTGATATCCCCCCTAGCGCGTTCCTTCCCCCATGCTCCACCTCGATGTCGCGCCGGGGCTGCGCATCACGAACGAGCGGTGCGCCGTTCTGCTCCCCTCAAGGACAATGGTCCTGGGGGACCTGCACCTGGGGATCGAGGCCAGCCTGGAGCTGGAAGGGATGCAGCTCCCCCGATCCCAGGCCGCGGAGATGCACGAACGGGTGACCATGGCCGCCGAGAGGCAACGGCCGGACCGCATCGTGGTGCTCGGGGACCTGAAGCATGAGTTCTCCCGCAACCTCGACCAGGAATGGTCGCAGGTGCGCGGGATGCTGGCGCACTTGCGTTCCCTGGCCCCCGTGACGGTAATCAGGGGCAATCACGATAACTATCTGGCCACCATCACATCGCAGGCGGGGGTCGAGCTGGTCGAAGCGCTCGAGGTGGACGGCGTCCATCTCGTCCATGGTCATCTGCCTTTCTCCCCCCGCCCCTTGGTCCAGGGGCATGAGCATCCCTCCGTCCGCCTCTTCGACGGAGTGGGCGGGTTCGTCAAGCTCCCGGCCTTCCTCTATCATCCGGACGAGCGGGTCTTGGTCCTCCCGGCCTTCAGCCCCCTGGCCGCCGGGAACGATGTGAGCGCCCTGCTGGCCGAAGGCCCCCTCTCCCCCGGCCTGAAGGGGGTGGACATGGCCAGGGCGGAGGTCTACGGGTGCAGCGACATTGGGGTCATCCGCCTGGGGAAGGTCGGGGGGCTTGGGCGGCATAGGGGGCGCAAGGCATAGGTTCAATAGCGCCGAGGCGTTTGTGCCCCCGTCCTGATAGCATGGCATCGATCAAAGGGAAGCGCATCCTGGTCACCGGAGGGGCAGGCTTCATAGGCTCCCATATCGTGGAGGCCCTGAGCGCGGACAACGAGGTGCTGGTCATCGACGACCTCACTACCGGGAAGAGGGGCAACCTTGAAGGGATGGACGCCGAGGTGATCGTGGCAAGCGTCCGGGACGCGGAGAAGGTCCGAAGCGCGATGGAGGGGGTGGACTACGTCTTCCACCACGCGGCCATAGCCTCGGTCCCGAAGAGCGTGGACGACCCGATCGCCAGCAATCAGGTGAACGTCTGCGGGACGCTCCGGGTGCTGAACGAAGCTCGGGCCGCCAAGGTGCGCAAGGTCGTCTTCGCTTCCTCGTCCGCGGTCTACGGGAACACGCCCTCGGACCTGAAGCGGGAGGAGGACCTCCCCGACCCGATCTCCCCGTACGCGGTCACCAAGCTCACCGGGGAGCTGTACTGCCGCAATTTCTGGCTGAACTATGGGTTGCCTACCTGCAGCCTGCGTTACTTCAACGTCTATGGTCCGCGCCAGGACCCGTCCTCGGACTATGCGGCCGTGGTCCCCCGGTTCATCTCCGCGGCAAGGGCCGGCAAGCCTCTAACAATCTTCGGGGACGGGGAGCAGACCCGGGATTTCATCTTCGTGCGGGACGTGGTGCGCGCGAACATATTGGCCGCCTTGGACGAGGGGCACAACGGCGAGGCCTTCAACATCGCCTGCCAGGAGAGGGTCTCCGTGAACCAGTTGGCCTCCTTGGTCCTAATGGAAATGGGGCTGAGAGAAGAGGGCATGATAGAGCATCGGGCCGAAAGGAAGGGGGATGTGCGGCACTCCCTGGCCGATATCGGGAAGGCGCGCCGGGACCTAGGCTTCGTACCAGCCTACGACATTCGCAAGGGGCTGTCCCTAACGATGGCCAGCAGGGGCTGATGGCCCCAATCTCACTTCCATTTCCCAATATTCCGTCCCAAAGCCCGGACCGAAGCTTAATTACACACCCGGCCTATATAGCATCCAGAGGGGTAGATTGGTAGAGTGCATCGTGTGCGGATGCATCTTGAAGAAGAACCAGGACAAATGCCCTGTGTGCGGTGCGTCCCAAAGCGAGGATGACGACTATTAGACCCCGGCGAGCCTTTCCATGCAAGCGAGATGGGGCATTCTAGAAGGGGACAAAGTTACCTGCGCCCTATGCCCTCACGAATGTGTTATTGGAGAGGGGGAGCTTGGAAGGTGCCGGGCCCGGGGCGTGCAAGGAGGCGTGCTGCACGCCCTAAATTATGGTCAGGTATGCGCTCAGGCGGTCGATCAGATAGAGAAGAAGCCGATCTATCACTATAGGCCGGGCAGCAGGCTGCTGTCCCTCGGCACGTTCGGATGCAACCTGGACTGCGACTGTTGCCAGAACGCCGCCCTTGCCTCCTCCGGGCCGAAGGGGCATGAGGGGACGCCTATGGCACCGGAAGCGGCCGTCGCCCTGGCGCTGGATAAAGGGGTGCAGGGGATAGCCTTCACATTCAACGAGCCCGTGGTATGGAGCGAGTACGTGCTGGATGTGGCCTCGGTCGCCAGGAGGTACGGTCTTTACATCGTGATGAACACCAACGGCTTCGTGCAGGAAGGGCCGTTGGCGGAGCTCATCGCGGCGGTGGACGTCTTCAAGGTGGACGTGAAAGGATTCACGGAAGGGTTCTATCAGCGCCATTGCGGGGGAACGCTCTCCCCGGTGCTCCGCATCTGCGAGCGCATCTACAAGGAAGGAAGGCCTCTGGAGTTGGCGTACCTCATCATCCCCGGTCTGAACGACGGAACTGAGGAGCTGACCGGATTCTTCGAATGGGTGGCAAGGGAGCTTGGGAAGGAGGTGCCCGTACATCTCTACAGGTTCATGCCCGCCCACCGCCTCTCCGGGCTCGAACCAACGGACATGAGGACGATGGAAGGCGCCAAGGGACTTGGGACAGGCATCGGCCTCAGGTTCATCTACCTCAGCGGCATGGTGGAGGGGAAGGACCACCGCACCTTCTGTCCTAGATGTGGGAAGGTGGTCATAGAACGCTCCGCGAGGGACGCCGCGGAAAGGATCGTCTTCGAGGGGCGCGGGCTGAGCAGGTTCTGCCCTTCCTATTCCGATATCAGCGACAGGACGGTCGATGGAAGATGTCCGGAATGCGGGGAAATTATATATAAAAAAGTATAGATGTCGCGCAGTATAAATATCATGTCCCTAAACGCCATTAACGATAGTGTATGGCATAATGATATGGATGTATAATCCATCCAATAAAAAGGCTTTGGATATCTCATCCATCCATCCAAGGGTTTATTAGTTTAGATAGAAATTTGGTGGCAGAAAACTTCTTTGGAGGAAAATAGAAATGGCAAACTTGGACACATTGATCGACATAGTGGTAAAGGGGAGGATCAAGGAAGCGAAGGGGGAGACCCAGCGACTCCTTGATTCCGGGGTCACCGCCAGAGAGATCATCTTCAACGGACTGAGCAAGGCAATGGAGATCGTGGGCGAGAAGTACGAAAAGAAGGAGTACTTCCTGCCCCAGGTCCTGCTGTCCGCTCAGACGCTGTACCAGGGATTGAACTTGGCCCTTCCGAAGTTGGACACGGCCTCCGCTGAGGCTGCGGGGAAGATCGTGATCTGTGTGGTCGAGGGGGATGTCCACGACATCGGCAAGAACATCGTCAAGGCCCTGCTGACCGGAGCCGGGAACACCATGTTCGACCTGGGCCGTGACGTGCCCCTGAAGGACATCATACAGAAGGCGAAGGACGAGAACGCCCAGATCATCGCGACCTCCACCCTGATGACCCCGACACTGGCAGGAATGAAGGAAATTGAGAAGATGCTGGTCGAGAGCGGCCTGAAGGGCAAGATCAAGACCATGATCGGCGGTGGTGCGACCTCCCAGGACTTTGCTAAGAGCATCGGGGCCGATGGCTGGGGCTACGACGCGAACGAGGCCGTCCGGGTCGCCACCCAGCTGCTGAAGGGTTAAAGGGCTTCGCCCCCAATCTCTTTTTTTTATTCAATTATATATAAATAAAATATTATGAATATATTTAATGGTACATTATTTTATACTCCGAGGGCATCATTATGTAGCGATAATGATGCAAAATACGAGCACTGAGATGAGCGATATGGAAAGGGAGCTGTTCCAGCTGAGGCAGAGGGTGGATGAGCTGGGGATAGAGCTCCGGTACATCAGCACCCTTCTGGAAAGCTCGCAGCTCGGCATCAACGGCCGGTCTGAGGTGTTCGAGCTGTTGCGCGATGAGGCGCGCGAAAAGGCGGAGAGCCGGCTCACGGCCGGAATGACAAAGCGATGCGAAATGCGCCCCGAGTGCCGGCGGAGGTTCATGGAGCTGCTCGATGAGAACCTGGACATGATGGGGCAGCGGAGGATCTCCGAGGAGGACATGTGCAGGCAATCGCAGAAGCTTGAAACGCTCCGTTCCACTGCCGTCCCTGGCAGGTGCGATGCGTGCTTCAAGGAGGTCGGCGCCCTTTTCAAGGACCAGACGGAGCTGATGCGCCAGCTTAGGCTCTATATGAGCCGGGATGAGGTCAGAGAGAGCATCGAGGCCCTGCCGGAGGAGGCGGTGGTGCGGGGGCTGTTGGAGCCAATGGCCAACGTCCAAAGGCTGGTCATCATGAAGGCATTGAGCAGGTCCCAGCGCTCCTTCTCCGAGCTCTCGAACCTAACCAACCTTCGGGGCGGCAACCTACTGTTCCATCTCCAAAGGCTGACCAGCTCGGGCATGGTCTTCCAGAGGGGAGGCCGGGGTGACTACGCCCTAACACCCAAGGGGCATATGGCGCTAGAGCTGATCAACGATCTATACCTCCGGACGATGGCGGGCGGGGAAGGGTCCAACATCCACACCCCTCTCGTCGACCAGGGGGTGGTTGGGAAGGTTGAATGATTGCACAAGTTGTATAAATCAGGAAATTGGTAACTGGGAGGGTAGGGGGAAGAGATGAGGGGAATCACCAGCCGAACATTGCTCGGAACGCTTTTGAGCTGGACCATCATCTTCGAGGGGCTCTTCGCCCTCAGTATCGCTGCTCAAGCAAGCATAGAGGGCCTCGGTACCATCCTCGCCTCCACATTCACACTAGCGGCCGCTCAACTCACGGCCCTCGGCATTTTCATTGGGGCCATGTGGGCCTTGAAGATCGCCTTCCCCGAGCCGAGGCGAACAGTGCTGGTCAGACTGTTCGACCTCCTCACCTATCTGGCCATGGTTATATTGGCCATGGAGGGGTTGGTCATGGTCCTCATCGCCGGGAACGTGAACGTGGAAGGCTTCGGGGGCGTTGGAAAGAAATGGATCGTCCTGATAGGGGCGCAGCTCTTCGCCATCGCCGTCCTCTCCCTGAGGCTGTGGCGCCTAAGGGACATCCGCCCGGTCAATTGGCTCGCGGACACCCTGGGCTCGCTGGCCTCCGCCATGCTTATGCTGGAGGGCCTAACCGCAATAGGGATCGCGGGCAACGCCACCATCACTGGCCTCGGAACGGTCCTGGAAAGGACGATGGTGTATGCCGGAGCAGGGCTCTTCCTGCTCGGGGCCCTCATCTTTCTCGTTTGGACGATCACCAGCGATCCCTGGGCTGCTCCCCGCCTTCAAAAGCGCATCGGGCTGGGTTGGGCCTTGCCCGTCATGGGCGTGCTCGGGGGCTTGGTCGCCGCCGCCGCGGTCGCCGTCTCCACTGTGGCAGGCTCGGTGACCGTTGCCGGCGCCGGCAACGCCACCAAAGGGTACGTTGTAGCGGGCATCGCCCAGCTGTTCGCCCTGGGGCTGGTCTCACCCATCTTATGGAAGCTCAGCCTTGAGAGGCTCGACCGCCGGTCCCTGGTCCAATTCATAGCGGCCGCCTCGATGGCGATGCTGGCCTTCGAGGGCGTCTTCGCAATGGCCCTCGCGGCGAACACCCACATCGAGGGCATCGGAGGGATATTGGAGGGAACCTTCCGGCTTGCCGGAGCGCAGCTGCTCGCCCTCTCAGTGGTAGCCTTGTCCATGTGGATCATTCGAGACAGCCCGAGGCTGGGAGGAAGGGCAAAGCTCGTCGTCTCCGCGCTCTCCCTCCTTTCGCTGACGGTGATCGCCCTCGAGGGACTGGCGGTAATGGTCCTGGCCGGGGATCTCCGCATCGACGATCTCGGGGGCGTCAGGGAAAGGTACGTTCTGATGGGGGGTGCGCAAATGGCGCTCCTGGCGTCGCTGGCGCTGCTCTGCCAGGCTAGGCCGGAGGGCGTGAGGGCGCTCAAGGTGGCCGGCACGGCCGCCGCCTTCTTCTCCGTCCTCATGCTGCCCTTCGCCCTCCTTCTCTGAGGGTGTAATAATCATATATCGTCGATGCCATTGTCCCCTGGGATGATCCATGGCGACCAGGAAGCTTGGACTTGGGCTTGATACTGGGGGCACATACACCGATGCGGCGATCGTGGACATGGAGAGCCTGGAGGTCCTGGCAAAGGGCAAGGCCCAGACCACGTACCAAGACCTGGCCATCGGGGTCCTGGAGGCGATCGACGATGTGCTGCAGTGCGAGGAATGTGAGCGAAGCGAGATCCAGTTCGTAGGGCTTTCCACGACCCTCGCCACCAATTCCATTTTGACCGGGAAGGGCGGCAAGGTTGGGCATATAGGGATCGGATGGACCCCGACGCCCGGGTTCCGCTCGGGGGCGGACATGGATGCCTATATCAAGGGGGGGCACGGGGTATGGGCCCAGGAACTCGCCCCCTTGGACACCAACGCGCTCGAGGAGGCCATAGAAAGAATGAAGGGAGAGGTCGACTCCTTCGTCGTCTCCAGCCATTTCAGCGTGTACAACCCCGCCCATGAGATCGAGGCGGCCCGCACCATCAAGGAACGGACCGGCCTGCCGGTCGTGCTGGGCCATCATCTGACCTCTCAGCTCGGTGTGCCGGAGCGCAGCGTCACCGCTGTGCTCAACGCAAGGCTGCTACCGGTCATATCCGAGTTCCTGGACGGGGTGGAGCGCTCCCTGAAGGAGAGGGGCATCGACGCCACGATCCTGGTCTTCAAGGGGGATGGGACCCTCATGAGCATCGAGAAGGCCCGGGAGCGCCCCGTGGAGACCATCCTGTCCGGGCCGGCCGCAAGCCTGATGGGCGCCAAGCTGCTCAGCAAGGAGGATAGCTTCATCGTGGTGGACATCGGGGGCACGTCCACGGACATCGCTTTCCTGGATGATGGCTTCCCACGCATCTCCAAGGAGGGGGCGACCGTCGGCCATTGGCGGACCAGGGTCCGGGCCATAGACATCTGGACCGTGGGCCTGGGCGGGGACTCGCATGTCGTCCCCGATCAGAGGGGCAACTTCAAGATCGGGCCGGAGCGGGTGGTGCCGTTGGCCGTGGCCTCGGTCGCCCATCCCCGGCTGAGGGAGAGGATGGGCGCCACTGGCGAGACCAACTACTACCTTCCTGTGGAGAGGGGGACGGCCAAGCTTTCCCCTAAGGAGAAGGAGGTGTACGAGTTCGTCAAGGCCAACCCGCTCTGCACCCTGGAGGAGATCAGGCGCGGCGCCCCCGAGGTGTATACATATCGGGACGTGGTCAAGCATCTCAAGGACCGCGGCTTCCTTCAGATGACGGGGCTCACCGCCACGGACTTCATGCACGTGCAGGGCCACTTCACCCGCTTCGATGTGGAGGCGGCCCGGCTGGGCGTGCAGTTCATCGCCGATCGGACCCATACGACCGTCGGGGAATGCCTGGAGTCCTTCCAGCAGGAGTTCGTTACCCGGGTCGGAGAGGAGGTAATGAGGAAGATCGTCCTCGACGAATCGGGGGAGATGCCGGACGGTCCAGGCTTCAACTATCTCCTCCGCGCCACGGTCAATGGGAACCAGGGAAGCAGCTTGGTCCTCAGGACCAGACTGGACCGGCCACTGGTCGGGATAGGGGCGCCGACCCCGATCTACATGCCCCCGCTCGAGAAGCGCATGGACGTCAGGGTGGTCATTCCAAGGGACCACGACGTCGGCAACGCCGTCGGGGCGGTATGCAGTAAGATCTCCGAGACCGTCACCGCCCAGGTCTATCCCAATATGGACAACGTCTTCTACGTCCTCGGTCCCTTCGGCTCGACCGGTACGTACAGTCATGTGGAGCAGGCCATATCATCCGCCCGGCGGCAGGCCGAGGAGTACGTGTGGAACCGCGCATACGAGGCAGGGGCCGAGAACATCAAGGTCCGCAGCGACGTCTACGAGAACAAGTTCTACGGGGGCGATAACGTCGAGGGTGAGCAGACCGCCTGGGTGGACATCGTGGCCCGGGCGACCGGCGATCCCGCGGTCAGAAAGGGGAAGTAACGCAACCCAGGATGCGACGGTCCCCTCCTTCCAAGGCATCCATCGCTCATCCCGGTCGGCAGGCGAGCGGCGGCCGATGGGCACGGGACGAAAGTTGCTCGACGGTTGCCATAGGGGGGCTTAGCAAAATATTTCAATATATTTTGAACTACTCTATTGATAGAGGGTGACCGCCCTGAGCGGAACTACGACAGGCCTTCCTTTCCTTAATCGCTATCTGACCTTGTGGATATTTTTGGCAATGTTCATCGGAGTGCTCCTAGGCACCGTCGTTCCTGGTATGGCCGATGCCCTCAGCTCGTTGAGCATTGGAACGACCTCCATTCCCATCGCGGTCGGGCTGATCCTGATGATGTTCCCTCCCCTGGCCAAGGTCCGGTACGAGGACCTTCCCGAACTGCTCAGGATGCCCGGGAGCCGCCGGATGTTCTCCGTCTCCCTGTCCCTGAACTATATCGTCGGCCCGCTGCTGATGTTCGCCCTAGCTTGGATATTCCTTCCGGACCATCCCGGGTACCGGATCGGGCTCATCCTCACCGGCATCGCCCGTTGCATCGCAATGGTGCTCGTGTGGAACCAGCTTGCCGAGGGGGACACTGAGTACGCGGCCGTCCTCGTGGCCCTGAACTCCCTGTTCCAGATCGCGCTCTATGCCCTCTACGCCTATTTCCTCGTCTTCGTGCTCTCAGACTTCCTGGTCCCAGGTTCTGGAGTGGAGGTCGACATCACCGTTATGGAGGTGGCCGAGACGGTGCTGATCTACCTGGGGATCCCGTTCTTCGGAGGGATGCTGACCCGTCGCCTCCTCCGTCCCTATAAAGGGGCGGAGTGGTACGATAGACGGTTCATGCCGGTCATGGGGACGGTGTCCCTGCTGGCGCTCCTCTTCACCATCGTTGTGATGTTCTCTTTGAAAGGCGAGTACATCGTCCAGCTCCCGCTGGACGTGCTGCGCATCGCCCTCCCCCTTCTGGTGTACTTCATAATAATGTTCCTCCTCTCGTTCACCATCTCCATCCGCTTGAGGTTCGACTACCCGCATGCCGCCGCGCAGTCCTTCACCGCGTCGTCCAACAACTTCGAGCTCGCCATCGCGGTGGCTATCGGCGTCTTCGGGATCGGCTCGGACGTGGCGTTAGCGGCCGTGGTCGGGCCGTTGGTCGAGGTCCCCGCCCTCATAAGCCTGGTGAACCTGGCGCTGTGGTTCAAGAAGAGATACTATGACGAGGATGGACGGGTGAGAGAAAGAAATGGAAAGAAAAGAGGTTTTGAGGGCGCTTAGCCCTTGACGGCCTTGACCAGCGCGGCCAGGTTGTCGTTCGAGATGAGGGCGGACAGCCCGCATCCCGGGGACACCACGTCGAAGCCGGCGGCAGCGCAGCGCTTGCCATGGGCCATGACGTCCGCCGGGGTTCCTTGGAGCAGCGGGTTGACGACGCCAACGTTCCCTATCAGGGCTGCCCGGTGGTTGACGATCTTGACCGCCTCCTCGGGAACGACCTTCTCCTCGATGGAGAGGGCCTTCACGCCGGTGTTGATCATGTTGTTGAGGATGGGGGTGGTATTCCCGCAGATGTGTAGTACACCTGTCGCCCTTTTTACGGGGGCCAGGGACCCTTTCACGTAGGCGCCAGCGTACTCATCGAACATCTCCGGTGAAAGCAGATCGGTGCTTGCGGAGGGCTCGGACATCTGGACCACGTCCCCTCCGGCATCGGCCAGAGCCTGGCTGTATCCAGTGCATATCACGTTGACGGCCTTAACCCACTTGTGCACCAGGTCTGGGTCCACCATGATGTACAGCACGAGGTTCTCGGTACCGACCATGTGCCCGGCCAGGGTGAACGGGCCGGTGTTGCCGGCGATGATCGGGTACTCGGCCCCATAGGTCGCCTTCATCTTCCTTATGGCCTCCTGGCATATGGCAGCCCGGCCGCTCTTCAGGAAGGTCTTGACGTCCATGAGGTTAGGCTCGTCCTCCATCTGGAAGGAGTGCCCCTTTATCATAGGCGTCCTGTCCTTGCGGCCCTTGTCAACGGTCATTCCCAGGGTCTCGGCCTCAACCGTCAGGCAGAACGGCGCCCGAACGGCCTCGAACCCGAAGACCTTGGCCTGGCCAGCGCCCAGCTTGACCATAAGGTCCGCGTTGTAATGGGCATCCGGCCAGGAGACGCCGAGGGCGTCCATCTGTCCCATGGTTGCGCTCTGGGTGAAAACCGCGACCGGCGGCCTGTCATGCTTCTTGCCCTTAAGGGCGTCCAATACTCTTTCCCTTGGAGTCAATTTTTCAGGCAAATTCATTCCCCCTATAGTCCAGTAGGAATCTGACCTGTCCCAAGTATCATTTTTACCGTACATTAATCTATCGGGGGTGCAAGCATCCAGGACATCGATTAACACGAGTTAATTCCACAGACGCTGGCATCTCCTTCGCCCAATGAAACGACCGCGAATTTTAATTAACACGCGTTCAACCATCCCGGGGCAGGGGGCGGACCCCGGCCACGGCCTCCCTCAGAGCGATGATGTTCTCCATCGGGGTCTTGAAGGGCATCTCGCACCCTGGCGCCACCATGTACCCCGGGCCATCGCCCCAATCGGCCAACATTCCCTGGACCTCCCTGGCAACTTCCTCGGGGGAGCCTTTGAACAGCAGGACCGTCTGGTCTATTCCGCCGATGACCGTCATTTCCTTGCGGAACCTGTCATAGAGGCCCTTTCGCTCCTCGGCCTTAGGGGTGAAATGGAGGGCGTCGATCTCCATGCCCGGATAGCCATCAAGATAGGGATTGTTGGCACAGTTATGCACTATGGACCTGAGGCCCTGGGAACGGAAGGCCGAGAGCATCCTGGACAGCATTCCAAGGTCGAACCGCTGCAACCCCTCGATGGAATTGACGTCCGCGCTGCATGTCCCATCCTCAATGAAGACGTACCCGACCCCCATCCTGGCCAAGTGCTCCCCATAGGCGGCCGAGGACCCGAGCAGGCGGCCCATCAGCTCCTCGACAAGGTCTGGCTCCGCCCAGGTGGCCATGAGCAGGGCCTCATAGCCCATGACCTCCCCGCCCATCATCATCGGCCCGGTGATGCACCCCAGCACCGCCACTTCCTCCCCGATCCGTTCCTGCATGAGACCAGCGGCCCGAAGGGGCACGGACCAATATGGATCGTCCATTGGATCCACCGATCGAACCTGGTCCAACTGGGCCAACGACCCTATGGCGTACCCGTCCGAGCGAGGGTAGTAGTCCTTCTCCGGCCATCTCCAGAGCGTGCCATGAGCATGCGCCTCTACCAGGATGTCCCCCCATCCGGCCATGACATTGTCGAACCCAGTGATCCGTTGGGCCATAGTGCAGATGCGGGCGAACTTCTCGGGATCATGGTACCCTTCGCGCATGGTGAGCCCCGCCGCCCTCAGGACGGTCCTGGCCGCCCCCAGGTGCTGATACATGATCGGTGGTCTGTCCGCCGGTGCCCTGTCGAAGGCCGCATCGAACCTCTCCCTGGGGGTCATGCCCCCTCATTTGCTTGGGCCTAGAAATCCTTTGCGCGCTCAGTCCTTTATGCGCTTCTCCTTCTCGTAGAAGTCGTTGACGACCTCGTATTCAATGGAGCGCTCGGCCATGAACCCTTTGGTGAAGTCCAAGGAGGCTTCCCTCACCTGGGGGTCCCACATCCCATGAACGATGACGTGCACGATTAGCTCCCCCCGGACCATCTCCGTCCCGTCGAACCGGTTCTGGACCGTCGGAGGGATGTCCATGTCGATCAGGCTGACGCTGATCGTGGAGCCGTCCTCGGCGGTGAGGAACGATTTGACGTGCCCGATCATGTCCGCCCCGCGAGCGAAGCACTCCCGGGTGATCCCGTCCAGCAGGTCCACGACCATCTCCTCCGCTCGCTTCCCGTCCAAGGGGTCCTTGATATAGAGCCGAAGCCACATGGAGAACTTGCCCAGTTCGTCGGAGGCCCTATGCGTCAGCAGCTGCCTTTCCTTCTGGTCCACCGGCTCACTCCCCGTACTTCCGGTCGAAGCGGTCCTCCGCCTCAGTAAGGTCATACGTTGCCGCTTCCCCGCTCATCATGATGTCGGCCACCTCCCTCACTCCCTGTCCGGTGCGGGAGGAACCATAGAGAATGCCAACCTCCGGGTTAAGCCCCCGGACCATCTCCGTTACCTGTCGAAGGCGCTCATCGCTTACGGCGTCGACCTTGTTGATGAGCACGGCGTCCGCCTCTACTATCTGCGTTTCGACGAGCCGTCGGACGTTGTTCATCAGTTTGTCGATGCGCATGGCGTCCACAAAGGTCACGATGGGCGCCTGCACCAGGACATTGGGCATCTTCTTCACCGTCTCCGCCGCAGCTTGCTTGAGCCCCAGCGGGATGGCCACTCCCGTCGGCTCGACAAGGATGATGTCCGGCCTATAGCTCAGGAAGATGTTGGTGACCGTCGTGGTCAGCGTGCCCTGCACCTCGCAGCAAATGCAGCCGCCGGAGATCTCCATCGTATTGATCCCATGCACCTCCATGCACTTCCGGTCGACGTTGATATGCCCCACGTCATTGACGATGGTGGCCACCTTCAACCCCCGCGCGTTAAGCTCCTTCGCCACCTCAATGAGGAAGGTGGTCTTTCCGCTCCCCAAGAAACCGGTCACCTGAGCTATCCTCATGGAATCAGGGAGGGTAGAAGCCTCACGGATATAATTCCATTGCCCCCGATGCGTTGGCAACCCTATCCGCATCGAGACTGGACGCGGCTAACATGCGCGATCTTACCATAAAAAGTGCGATGCGCAGCATAGCATCGGCATGGGGGGACAGCATAGTAAACAGTATTATAAATCCGTTCACGGCATTCCCCCTCCGAGGTTATCCATGGCATTGGGAGTCGCGCTGGATCTGGGCACTAGCGGGTACCGGGGGCACCTTGTCGACCTGGACAAGAAAGGGAAGATCTTGGCAACGGCCATCACCATGAGGCATCCGTTGCCCGGGGCCAACATCATGGACCATTTGCACTTCTGGATGGAGAACGGGGCGGACGTCGGGCACCGTATCATCATCGAGACCGTAGACAAGCTCATTGGGACCATGGGCGCCAAGCCCGAGGAGATCATCCGGGTGTCCGTTTGCGGCAACCCCGCCCAGATGTCTATGTTCGAGAAGATAGAGATCCGCGACCTGGCCTTCGCGGGGCAGTCGATCCTCAAGAGGCTCAACGTCAAGGTGCCGGAGAGGAAGGCCCATACCATCAAGGCCGAGGAGCTGGGGATGAGATCCGTTAAGGGCACCGCCGAGGTGCGCATCCCCCCGTCCATCCGGCACGAGATAGGCGCCGACGCGCTCGCAATGGTCATGAAGACCGGGCTCATGGAGAAGAACGAGACGTGCATGGTCACGGACTATGGGACCAACGCCGAGATGGGGCTGTTCCACAAGGGCGAACTCTACACAGGCTCCGCCGCCGCGGGCCCGGCCATGGAGGGGCAGTCCATAGACTTCGGCATGCTGGCCGCTCCGCAGGCCATTTCCGACCTGGCCTTGGCGGACGACGGTAAATGGTACAATATCGTGCTCAACGACAACCTTCACCCAGTCAAGTCCTCTCTCGTGGATCCCACCACCGGTGAGGAGCGGCGCTTGGACGGGGTGGTCGCCCGGGGCATCACCGGGACCGGGACGGTCGCCGCGATGGCATTGGGCCTGGAGACCGGGGTGATCAAGCTTCCCTATGTCGCCACCCCTGACCACAGGATCCATCTCACCAACGGTATCCACTTCGGCGAAGAGGACGTCCGGGAGGCGGGAAAGGCGATCGGGGCCATTCGTGCCGGGCATCGCACCCTGATCGAGGAGGTGGGGGTGGAGGACGATGCCATCAAGACCATGTACATGGCCGGGGCGTCCGGGACGTACGTCGATCCGATCAAGGCGCAGACCGTGGGGCTCATCCCTCGAGTGCTGGACAAGACCGTTCAGGCTGGCAACACCTCCCTGATGATGTCCTATGACATACTGGTAGACGATAGCGGCCTGGACAAGTTGCAGGACGTGGCGAACGCGATCTCAAGCAAGCACATCATGTTCGCCACGAGCAAGGTGTTCGAGGAGATCTATGTCAACGAGATCGCCTATTGGACGGAGGGCATGTCCATGGAGATGTACAATGATATGATCAAGCATGCGGGCCTGCGCCCCCTGCCGGAGATCAAGCGTCCCAAGGAGACCGTGCGGTTGGTGCTCTCGGACATCCCAGTGATCGGGGCCCGCGGGCTGCGGACCCTGGACGATGTCGGGGTGTACCTCATCGGCTCTTTCGAGGGCTGCATCGGGTGCAAGAAATGCCAGAAGGAATGTCCAGAGAGGGCGCTGCAGGTCTCTCCCTTAGGGGACAGGAAGGACAAGAGGTTCCAGATAAAGGTCAACACCGAGCATTGCCTCGGAACGGCGTGCAAGAAATGCCAGGCTGTGTGCCCGGAGGGCGTCTACGACTTCACCGCATTGAAGATCGTCGAGAAGGGAGCGGACGCGTAAGTGCGCCTCACCTGTGTGGTCGACGACAACAGCGGCGTGGAGGACCCCGACCGCTCCATCGCCAAGGCGAGCGGAGGGTTCCTCTCCGAGCACGGCCTCTCCCTCCTGGTGGAGACCGACCGGGGGAAGAAGGTGCTTATGGATACCGGCTCCTCGGAGAGGGCGTTCCTCCATAACCTCGATCTCCTGGGCCTTCGGCCAAAGGACCTGGACATGGTGTTCATCTCCCATGGCCACTACGATCATCTAGGAGGATTGCCCGCGCTCCTGAGGGAGGGGGTCCCATGCTACACCCATCCCTCCACATTCCTGGGGAGGAGGTTCATCGAGACCTCCGGTAGGCTTAGGGAGATCGGCCCCTCGGAGGGGCTTCTGGCGCTTCTCAGGGACAACCCCCCGACCTATGACGACAGGCCAAGGGAATTGGTGCCCGGGGTGAGCACCACCGGGGAGGTGCAGCGGAGCACCAGCTTCGAGGTTCCCTCATCCTTCGTCATTGAACGGGACGGTCACAGGACCCCGGACCTGATCATGGAGGAGCAGGCGCTCTGCGTATCGACGAAGAAGGGGATCGTGGTGCTCACAGGCTGCGGCCACGCCGGGATAGTGAACATCCTCTCCCAGGTCCGCCGACGGAGCGATAGGAAGATCGCCATGGTGGCCGGAGGGTTCCATCTATGGCGGGCGGCCCCGGACATGCTCCTGAGGTCCATAGACGGGGTCAAGAGGTTCAACGTCGAGAAGGTGGCCCCGATGCATTGTACAGGATTCGCGGCCACGAAAGCCTTCTCCGACCGCTTCCCAGGATTCGAGCTCCTGGGCACGGGATGCCAGATGGAGCTCTAGAGGTCCCGCGCCGCCTGCTCCATCATCCTGTCCGCGAAGGCCGCCACCGGCATGGTGCGCTTGGCGTATTCGAACGGTCCATAGGCGACGTAGTCCGCCCCGGCCAGTATGCTGATCGCCACGGCGGAGCTGTCCACGCTCCTGCGCGCCTCCTCCGGGTCCGGCGTCCCGTGCAGGTCCAGGCATTCCACGGCATTGTGCAGTGCGCACCCGGTCGGCAGACCCCACTTCGCCTTCGCAACAAGGATGGCGCGGAGGGCGGAGCCAGCGCTCAGCTCGGGGGAGGTCGCCGCCGTGTCTATCAATATATTTTCGATGCCCAGCTCCTCCGCCGCGCCGATCAGCCCTTGCGGCGCGATGTCGTCCCCGTTCTCCAGCATGTATATGCGCCCCTTCACGTCATCCCCCCTGGGATTGAAGGCGAGCACGACGGCGTTGACCGGTGGGCAGGCCCGAAGCGCCTCCGTCTCCTCAACTGACAGGCCGGCATTGATGGTGTTGTACACCACTCGGTCCAGGAGCCCCATCTCCTCGGCGTTCCTGAGGAAGGCCGATCGGACCTGGAAGGTCCCGGCATCAGCGAAAAGCGGCCCCGTAACGCGGTCGCAGACCGCTTCAAGGTATGGTCGGGTGGCCTCCTCGCTCTCCGCGTACAGCATCAGGGCGGAGGGGCAGGCGCAGGCGCGCACGGCCTCGAGGTAGCGGTCCAGTCGGTCCGTTAACCGAGCATGGTCCAACGTCCCCCGACGAGGGTCGAGGACGACTGAATGCCGGGGATAGAAAAGGGAACCAACAAGCATCGTCCTTTTCTTACCGGGCTGCCCCCCGACCCGCACGTCCCCGACGCTCAGGACCCGCTGCTCCATCTGGAACCGGTACATGTCACACCCCCATGAGATAGGAGCGCAATCGCAAGGCCAGCTCAACGGACGGGACGGTCAGCACCTTCCCTCGCAGGGGCTCTAGGACCACCCCGAACTCCTCGGAGACCAGGACCATGCCCATTCCTGTGTTCAGCCCATCCGAGGGCAGGCGGAGCATAGGGGTGATGAAATCATCCGAGGCCAGGTGCAACTGGGTGGCAATGCTTCCCCCCTCACCGGCAAGGGCCTTGGAGCGGACTATTACAGCCTCCTCCGGGAACGGCTCAAGGGGCTGCTCCGCAAGTGTCCTCAACGTGCTCACCAACCGCCCCCGCCCTTCCTCGTCGAACTCATAGATAGGGTCGTACGCCGCGATCTCCTTGGCCGGAGAGGCGTCCATGATGTCCACCAGTTCCACCTGTTGCCGGAAGCGTTCGATGGCCTCGAACGGAAGATCGCACAGGAAGGGGATGGCCGATCTGGTGTTCCTGATGCGTTTGTGCTCGTCGACCCCGTGGGCCATGAGCGCGTGGATCGCCTCCCCGGGAAAGTGCCCGAACTCCTCCCTGCCGCAGAGGACAAGGAGCCGGATGCGCGGGTTGGAGACGATGTTGGCGATCACCTTCTCGAGCCCGATGTTCTCTGTCTTCAGTATGCCCTTTATGCAGAAGAGGTCCTTCGGGACGTCCACCGCCCCCCTGCCCACTATGAGCACCGCCACCGGCGAGGCTTCGTTCCCCAGGACGTAGTCCCCACTGACCACCGGCCACGCGTTCGTCCCTTCCATGGTCGCTCCCAGTACAAATCCGATTTCAAGAATATATAGAACGTCCCCTTGTCACGTTCCCTTAAGGACCATCGGGTCCCGCGAGCCCCAATTTCAACGTTACGAAGGGAAGCGATAAATACAGCCCTTTTTGTACTACGCGGCAGAAGGGATGTAAAATGGGAGTCTCAATGGCCATATGCGAACTGGACAGCGACAGCGCCCTATGCAAGGTAGGCAAGGCCCAGCTGCTCAAGGTCAACCTGAAGGACGTCTCGGGCTTCGAGGACCTCGCGGAGTATGATATCGTGGTGCCGCTTGACCGGGCCATGCAGGTCCTTGGCGCGGAGTGGGAGGCGTTCTTGAAAAGGAACAGGCTGGACCCAGAGATGGAGATGGTGTACCTGGACAAGGTCAAGAACGAGGCGGACCGGCAGTTGCTGGCCGCCGAAGGCCGCAAACGCTACACCGGCTGGATAGCATTGGACAGGGTGCCCGCGGATCGCCTGCCCGCGCTCATGGAAAGGGCCGGGAAGGACGATCGGCTCACCGGCTGGGACATGCTCTCCTTCGACGAAATGGCAGCCACCTGCGCCAAGTGTCCGCTGTCCTGGGACGAGGGCCGGGGATGCATGGGGACCTTCGGTCCCGAGAACAGCGCCTTGCCAGGGATAGCGCAGAAGCATAATTGCGCCACGGTCGCCAGCGTCCCTTCCGCCATCGAGGGGCGGAAGGTGTTCTCGGTCGAGGATGCCGCCAGGCTCCTGGAGGAGGTCAAGGTCCTGCGGGAGAGACTGCCTGAGGAGGGCAAGGTGATGGTCCGCCGGTACACAGGGGTTCTGGACCGCCTGGAGAGGATGGGGAACGTCTGCGTGACCTACGGGACCCGCTTCTATTTCCTTTAGGCCTGCAGTGCGCAAACCTTTTTTCTCCCCTTTTCATCCTTCATCCTTGATGAGCGGTAACGGTGCCGGGCCATGCTGGCCCTGACAGTCCGATTCCTTTCAATGAAAGCGAAGCGCTCCTAGTGAACGGACGGCTTATGGAGCTCAAAGGGCTCAGGGAGCTGATGGAGGAGGTCCGTAGGCTCAGCTGCCAAACGAGGGGAGTGGCCGGCATACTGATGGCTCAAGCGAATAAACCCAACGCAGTCCAGGCAGGGGCATTATCAGGACGCCCCTAAGGACGGATGCGCCAGGCTGCACCTTGGCGTAACAGTATCATTCGCCGATCCGCAGGTTCAGGTTCAGGCTCTGCACCTTGTTCTCCACGGCCGCCACGATCCGCTCCTCGGCGGAGGTGCCTGTATAGTCCATCATGTAGGCGGGAGGAAATGGAAGTGAGGGCGCCTCGTCCTTATAGAGCAGGAACCAGAGCTTGAAATTACCTTCGACGGAGACGTTGAAATGGTACGGACGCTCCCATTGAGGCTGCCATTCCCCCTCGAGGTCCACATCGGTATGCTCCAGCGTGACGTTGAAGGAATCAAAGAAGTACATGGCGTGCACGTTGGTCACATTGTTTTCGAAGCTCATGTTGACGAGCCATAGCTCCACGGTGTACGTCACGGTGCGGTGCTCGTGGTTGGCTATGCCTATGATGACCGACGCGTCCTCCCCGACCGTTAGGTTCCTGGGATAGTCAGTGGCATTCCCGCTCGGTCCTAGGATGTAGAACTCCGTGAAGCTCTCTCCCTGCCGGGGGACGGCCACGACGTAGACCAGGGCGACCACCGAGGACAGGATCGAGATGACAAGGACGATGGTCAGCGCCTTGTCCAGTCCCTTCTCGGCCTTGAACTGGCCAAAGTATCTTTTCCAGGTCGCGACGGGGTCGAATGGGAGGTATGGGGATTGAGCGCGTTCCCGACGGTAGAGGCCCAGGACACTCAACGCCACGTTGAGCGATGCCAAGGAGAACAGTATCGGGGCGAGCCTGATCCCGAAGGGGGTGTAGTTCAGACCGAAGCCGACCAAGGGGGATATGGCGATGCTGAGGCCGAAGGAAAGGGCGATCCGCTCTATGATCTCAAGGTCCTTGCCCTCCGGGAACAGCACCGACAGTGCGGCATAGCCGGGAAAGAACAGGATGAAGGGGAGCCCTAATACAATCCGAGCGGCGCTCCCCGGAAACGCGTATATCACCACTATGAGGAGCAGGGACAGGGAGATGATCGCCCACAGGTCCCAGTCCTGCCTAGGCTGAAGCCTCATCCTTCAGGGGGAGTGAATGACGCTATTTATCGCTTTGCGGCTCATCGCCCTCCTCGACCAGTTTTTTAATATTTCGAACTCCGTTACCACTCTACCATGGCGCTGTGCGAGCTTTTCGAACTGGACGACCTGGAACTGATAGAGGGGACCTTCGAGGAACTGAGCAACGAGAGGTTCCTGGCGCACATGCTGCGCGGCTCTCGGGAGGTCCGGCTCCTCGTCAGCCATGACGAAAGGCCCTTGGCCATGGCCAGGGAGGACAACGGCTGGAAGGCGGTAAGCTTCCTATGGAAGGAGCCTTCGGACGAGCTGATCGAGGCCCTTCCCGAGCTGGACCTGAAGGTGTATACGTGTGACACGAGAACGTACCGCGAGGCGGTGTGCGACCACTTCTCCAGAAGATTACTGGACGAGGTGGAGCCGGCCATGGAGGACGTGCCCGAGGACAGGGCGAAGAAGGTCTCGGACCTCATCTGGAAGGAATGGGACTTCAGGCCCGGCGAACTCTGCTACGATTGCTGCTGCGGTTCCGGGGTGGGAAGCCTGGCCTTATCCAAAGTGGGACTGCAGTCCTTTGCCTTCGACGTTGACCAGGCATTGCTCTCGTCAGGCCTCCGAAAGGGCCGGTTGAAGACCTGGAGCACTGTCCAGCTCGATGCCATGAAGGCCTCCCAATACTTGGAGAGGGCGTCCTACGCAATATTGCTGATGGCAGGGAACATCGGTCCAGGAAATGCGTGGATGTGGGAAAGGATCTTCGACCAGGTGCTTCGGATAGCCGACCACGTTCTGGCGACCGTCGGCACCCAGGAAGAGGCGGAGCAGCTAAGGGCCTGGGCGGAGGCCAGGGGAAGGAGGCCCCGGGTCTTCGAGAACGAGCGGGACCTCTTCTACGACCGCTGGGCGTGCTCGATCGATTAACGGCCCTGATGGTCCTTCTTCAATTACCAATCGAATAATAAAAGGGAATACAATAAATGTTAAAAACCAGCAACCCCCTCGATATCATCATGACCGATTACGCCAACTGTTCCCGCATCATCATGGACGTGCTAGAACTGAAGACAGAGCCAGTAGCCGTCACACTGGTGAGGAAGGGGCAACAGTTGCCCAAGGGGTACGAGATCCCGGAAAAGAACATACGCCATTGCCAGTCCGTCATGAGGGCCAGGAAAGGGGAGAAGCTGCTGCTGACACCGGATAAGCACGCGTGCCATGTGGGCGCCTCGGCGCTCGGGATGGTGCCCATCCCGGACAAGGTGAGGAGCGGGGAGTTCCACTTCAACCTGGGCATGTTCGCCAACCAGGAAGCGGCGAGGAGAATGATAGAGGAGCGCCCCCAACTGGAGATGGGGGACGTCATCGCTACCGCGGTGTCCCCGCTCAGCAAGGCGGAGATACCCCCGGATGTGGTGATCGTCACCGGGACCCCAGAGCAGCTCTATTGGCTTGTACCGGTCGCAGCCAAATACTTCGAGGGCGGCAAGATGCTCATTGAGATGGAAACGTTCCAGGCGAGCTGCGCCTATTCCACCGTATATCCATACCTCACCGGCACGCTCAGCGTGTCCATAGGATGCTATGGGTGCCGCAAAGCGACCGACCTAGAGCCCACCGAGATGCTGGTAGGCATCCCTGCGACCAAGCTCGAGGCGATCGTCCAAGCCTTGCAAAGGCTTAAACCCGCCCGGGAAAAGGGTAAGATCAAGAGCGGATGAGAACCTTACCGCTCAACGTTTTTTTTATTTTTCATCGTTTTTTGAAACAAAGGTCCATATATTGCATCAGCCAATCGTATCTATGTAACCGATTTGCAGGAAATGCCATGGACCTCATCGACCTTCGGATCCTCAGGTTATTAAGGAAGAACGCTAGGGAAAGCCTGGGGACCATCGGGGACCAGCTTGGTATTTCCAAGGCCACGGTGAGCAGGCGTATCGCCCGATTGGAAGAGGAGGGGTACGTCAACGCATACACCATGCGGGTGAACATCGGAAAGCTCGGGTTGATGAGAGCCCTGATCGCCCTGCAGGTGGTGGGGGGGCCTCTCAGTGCGGTCATAGAGGAACTGAAGAGATTCCCTGGCATTCAATATGCCTACAAGGTGTTCGGGGACCATTCTCTCATTTGCGAGGTCTACTCTACCAGCGTTGACGCGCTCTATGACCTGATCCAGGACAAGATTGTCGGCATCCCTAACGTTCAAAGGGTGGAGGTGGACATCCTCATCGAGAGGATTCCGATCAACGAGGACGCGATGTTCGACCTGGCGCTTCCCATGACCGATGCCCACGAGTCCAAGGAAAGGGGATGAAAAACCTTAATCCCTCTCGCACGGTTCCCTCCTCACCATGGAACTGCGACCGGTCCCCAAGACCTACACCAAGGACGGCCATCGCGCCATAGGCCCGAAGGCGACGCTGAGGAGGGTGGAGCCCCTACTTCCTAAGGCCGGCATTACGCGCGTGGCGGATATAACCGACCTCGACCGCATAGGGATCCCGGTCTTCTCCAGCATTCGTCCGGGGGCGAAGGAGGGGGCGATTTCGATTTACAACGGCAAGGGGGCGAGCCGAGAACAGGCCAAGGTTTCCGCGATCATGGAGGCGATGGAAAGGTACTCGGCCGAGTACCACGACGATAAGCTTCGCAGGGAGTTGATGGACGACATGCTGTCCTCGGAGAACGCCGTGGACCCGCGGGCCCTGATCCTGCCGCAGATGATCAACGTGCACGTGCACTACCATCCGATCGCATGGATCAAGGGGTTCGACCTTATGGAGGGCGAGGAGATCTGGGTCCCGGCGGCCGCCGTATTCCATCCCTATCAGTCCCAGAGCGACCTGCAGCTCTTCAGGAGCAACACCAACGGCCTGGCGTCCGGGAACACCATTGAGGAAGCGGTCCTGCACGGCATCTGCGAGGTCATCGAACGAGATGCCTGGTCCATATGCGAAGCTAGGAGGAGGCCTTTGAACGATATCCAAGTGGAGGAGGGCTGCCCAGTCGTCTCGGAGCTATTGGAGAAGTTCCATGCGCAGGGGGTGGACGTGCATCTTAAGGACCTCACAAGCGATGTCGGGGTCCCAACCATTGCGGCCGCGGCGGACGATGTGCGCCTGAAGGACCCAGCCCTGTTGAACCTGGGCGTAGGGACCCATCTCAGTCCCAGGGTAGCGGCCATCCGCGCCCTCACCGAGGTGGCGCAGAGCCGATGCACGCAGATCCATGGGGCCAGGGAGGACACCGTAAAGGCGGACCTGAACCGGACGGTGGGCTATGAGAGGATGAAACGGCTGAACGCGATGTACTTTTCCCCATCCAAGGAGGTTCCCCTGTCCAGCTTCCCTGAGCGCGATACCAAGGACCTTTTGGAGGACATCGAGGTCGTCCTCGAACGCCTGGACTCTCTCGGCTTCGAGAGGGTGATAGCGGTCGACCTTACCCGCCCAGAACTAGGGATTCCGGTCGTGCGCATGGTGATCCCGGGGATGGAGATCTACGCAATGGACATGGACCGGACAGGTCCAAGGCTGGGCGCATGACCCGGCCAGTGGTATTCCTGGGGCCAAGCCTCCCTTGGCAGGAGGCATACGAGATCCTAGATGCGGACTACCGCCCTCCGGTGAAGCGGGGAGACCTAGGCCATGTGGCGGGCGCTAGGTTGATCGGCATCATAGACGGTGTCTTCCTTCAGCATTGCTCCGTAGGGCACCGTGAGATCATGGCCCTCCTGAACCGCGGCGTGGGCGTTGTCGGCGGTGGGAGCATGGGGGCCCTGCGAGCCGCTGAGCTGAGACCCTATGGAATGATTGGCGTGGGAAGGATCTACGAACTCTATTCGACGGGAACGATCGAGGGGGATGACGAGGTCGCCCTAGTCTTCGATCCCGAAACCTTACAGCCCCTTTCGGAACCAATGGTGAACCTCCGTTGCCTTCTGGACGAGGCGCTCAGCCATGGCGCGATTTCCGATGGAGAGAGAGGAGCGATGCTGGGCCGCCTTCGCTCCCTCTATTATCCCAGGAGGACCATCCCCGCCTTCCTCGGCATCGCAAGGGAGGTCCTTGGGGACATTAGGGCGGAGGGTTTCGACCGGTTTTTCGCGGAGAACTACCGAGATGTTAAGAAGGAGGACGCAATAGCCGTCCTGAGACATCTAAAAAAGATGAGCGAATGACGGGGATCAATATTATAAGAACAATTGAAAAATAAATTAATAATGAAACATTATTTATATTAACTATAAATAATATTAAAAAAAATTTAGGATGTTAAAACAGATGCATTTTTGTCTGGAACACGACTCAAATTAAGCTATTGTTTAACATGGATGGATTATCCATCCATCATCAAGCTTATATTCTAACTTAACATTGTCGAGTCCGCAAGGGGTACCGGTTTTCTCAAGATCGATGCTGAATCTACTTGAGGGGACCGAGCTATTGAAAAGGAGGTATAAAATGGCAAAATACAAGGACAAAGTGGACTTGTATGACGACAGAGGCAAGCTGATTGAAAGGGATGTGCCTCTGGACGCCATCAGTCCGTTGAACAACGGCGCCATTATGCGAACCATCTCCCTGACCAAGAGGACGATCGCTGTCAACCTCGAGGGTATTGAGAAGAGCCTCAAGACCGGAGCGGTTGGTGGACTGAACGTCCCCGGAAGGGGCATGGAGCTCGCGATAGTGGCGAACGCGGACAAGCTGGCCAAGAAGTTGAAGGACACACTGAAGGTCTCCAAGGACGATGACACCGAGATCAAGGTCATGGCGGACGGGAAGAGGATGGTTGCGATGTGCCCGAGCGCCAGGATCGACACTGGGGCCGAGTACACCAACGGATTCACCGCCGTCGCTGCCGCCCTTACGGAGGCGATCATCGACATGTTCGATGTGGGCATGTTCGAGGCCTCGATGGTGAAGGCCGCCGTTTGGGGCAGATATCCTCAGACCATAGGTATGGCGGGCTCGAACCTGAAATCCATCCTGGACCTTCCGCAGTTAAACGAGGGTACTGGCTACGCGCTCAGGAACATCATGGCCAACCACATAGTCATGCTGACGGGAAGGAACGCGATGAACGCGGCCGCTCTGTCTTCGATCTATGAGACCGTCGCGGCCTATGAGATGGGCGATGCCATCGGCAACTTCGAGAGACAACACCTGCTGTCCCTGGCCTACCAAGGATTGAACGGCAACAACATGGTCTATACCTGGGTCAAGGAGAATGGCAAGACCGGCACCGTCGGAGACGTCGTCGCCTCCGTGGTCGGGACCGCCTTGGAGGACAAGGTCATAAAGAAGGGTAAGAAGTATCCGTCCGGATTCGTTGAGTACACCACCAACGACTTTCCGCTGTGGAATGCCTACATCTCCGCCGGTATGCTCGCCGCGATATGCGTGAACATCGGTGCCGCAAGGGCTGCGCAGGGCGTTCCATCCACGATCCTGTACTACAACGACCTGATCGAGCACGAGACGAGCCTGCCCGGTGTGGACTATGGGAGGGCCATGGGGACCTCGGTCGGCATGTCCTTCTTCAGCCACTCGATCTATGGCGGGGGCGGCCCGGGGCTGTTCCATGGGAACCACGTCGTTACCAGGCATGCCAAGGGAACGGTTGTGCCCGTTATCGCTGCCGGATGCGCTCTGGACGCTGGTACGCAGTACTTCAGCGCTGAGAACACATCCCTCATCATGGGTGAGGTGTTCGGCAAGCTTGACGAGTTCAAGAGCCCTATGAAGATGGTCGGTAAGGAGGCCAAGAGGCTGAAGGAGCTGGTCTGAACATGAGTGCACCTGCCTCCGAGGGAGTCCCGCTTCCGGAGATCCAGATCTTCCCGGAAAGACTTTTGATGGCAAGCACCACCGAAAAGCTGCTGAACCGATTGTATGACATAAAGAACGTTCGACAGATAAACATCCAGGGCGAGGGGCTACCGGCGGTTATGAAGTCCGGTCCTGGCACTGGCGGTCCGGTGGACCATCCCGAGCGCAAGAAGATCAAGGTCAAGGGAAAGGAGGTCGAGCTTACGGTCCAGGTCGGGCGCATATTCGTTGAGATAAGCGACATCGACCATGTGCCGCAGGCCCTGAAGGACATCGAGGCGGTATGCAAGGAAGTACTACCCTTCGGGTTCACATTGGAGGTAGGTCGTTACAACAAGTTCAGGCCCACTACTACAGACTACATGAAAGGATTGGTGAAGTAACATGGCTAAGACAAAGTATAAGGCACAATTCTATCCTGGCACCACCCTGCCCGCCAAGAACCGCAGGCGCTTCATGGACCCCAGCGTCAAGCTGGAGAAGCTCCGTGACATTCCGATGGACGACGTGGTCAAGATCCTGGGGCACAGGGTCCCCGGTTCCGACTACGCCACCATCCACCCGCCGCTGGAGGAGGGCAACGAGCCCGACTGCCCCATAAGGGCAATCGTCGAGCCCACAGAAGGTGCTAAGAAGGGAGACAGGATCAGGTACGTTCAGTTCACTGACTCCGTATACTGGGCCCCCATAGTTCCGTATGTTAGGGCGCAGATGTACATGTGGAGGTACAGAGGGATTGACACCGGTACCCTATCTGGAAGGCAGATCATCGAGATGAGGGAGAGGGACGTCGAGAAGGTGGCCAAGGAACTCATCGACAGCGAGACCTTCGATACCGCGAGGACCGGTATCAGAGGCGCCACCGTGCATGGCCACGCCGTGAGGCTGGACGAGAACGGGCTGATGTTCGATGCCTGGCAGAGGTTCCGGTGGAACGCCAAGAAGGGTGAGGTGGAGTACGTCAAGGACCAGGTGGGTGTCCCGCTGGACAAGCCGGTCCCTGTCGGAAAGCCCATGCCCGAGAAGTGGCTGAAGGAGCACACCGCCATGTTCCGCGCCGATGGCGTCGACATGAGGGAGGACGAGGAGGTCATGAGGCAGAACCTCAGGATCCACACCTTGAGAACGAAGTGCGGCTTCAAGCCCTTCGATGTTAAGGAGGACTAAATATGGCGAAGGAAAAGGATAAGCTGTTCATCGCCGCCATGAAGAAGAAGTTCAAGGAGGACCCCACGGAGGTCCGCTCCAAACACTACTCCTATGGGGGCTGGAGGCAGTCCAAGAGGAAGCGGGAGTGGGTCGAGCAGGCCAACAGGATCGCCAAGGAGCGCGGGATCCCAATGATGAACCAGGATATCGGTGTCGCGCTCGGCCAGAGGGTCTTGATGCCCTACCAGCTGTCCCACACCGACATCTATGGCGAGGCCGATGACCTGCACTTTGTGAACAACGCTGCGATGCAGCAGGCGTGGGATGACATACGAAGGACCGTCATCGTCGGTCTGGACGTCGCCCACAATGTCATCGAGAAGAGGCTGTCGAAGGAGGTCACCCCCGAGACCATCAACCGTTACCTGGAGGCTGTCAACCACACCATGCCAGGCGGCGCAGTGGTGCAGGAGCACATGGCCGAGCTATGCCCCGAGATCGTGAAGGACTCCTACGTCAAGGTGTTCTCCGGGGACGACGAGCTCATCGACGAGATCGACAAGTGCTTCGTCATCGACATCAACAAGGAGTTCCCCGCGGACCAGGCCAAGCAGCTGAAGGCCGCGGTCGGTAAGAAGCTGTGGCAGGTAGTGCGCGTCCCGACCATTGTCGGCCGCGTGTGCGACGGAGCCACGGTCTCCAGGCACTCGGCGATGCAGATCTCCATGGCCTTCATCACCGCCTACAGGCTGGCAGCCGGCGAGGCCGCGATCGCGGACTTCGCCTTCGCCGCCAAGCATGCCGCGATGGTGGAGATGGCCACCATGATGCCCGCCAGGAGGGCCAGGGGCCCCAACGAGCCCGGTGGACTCCCGTTCGGTGTGCTGGCGGACTGCGTGCAGTCCACCAGGACCAAGCCGGATGACCCTGCTAGAGCCTCCCTGGAGGCTGTCGCTTTGGGCGCGGTGATTCTGGACCAGATATACCTCGGGTCCTACATGTCCGGGGGCGTCGGGTTCACTCAGTATGCCACCGCCGCCTATACCGACAACATCCTGGAGGATTACACCTACTGGGCCGTGGACCACATCAAGGAGAAGTACGGTGGGTTCTGCAAGTCCAAACCCTCCACCGAGCTGATCGAGAAGCTCGGCTCCGAGATCAACTCCTACGCCTTGGAGATGTACGAGCGCTACCCGGCCGCAATGGAGGCGCACTTCGGAGGGTCCCAGAGGGCCACCGTCGCAGCGGCCGCCACCGGCATAGGTGTGGCCTTCGCCACCGGTAACGCCAACGCAGGGATCAATGGCTGGTACCTGTCGATGTATCAGCACCGGGAGAGGCTAGGAAGGCTCGGGTTCTACGGATACGACCTGCAGGACGAATGCGGGGCGGCCAACTCGTTCTCCTACAGGAGCGACGAGGGCCTACCGCATGAGCTGCGCGGTCCGAACTACCCGAACTACGCGATGAACGTGGGCCACCTGAGCGGATACACCGGTATCGCATTGGCACCCCACGCCGCCCGCGGCGATGCCTTCGTGGCCAGCCCGCTGGTCAAGATCGCCTTCGCAGACAAGAACCTGCCCTTCGACTTCGCGAACATCACCAAGGAGTTCGGTCGCGGATGCCTGAGGGAGTTCATGCCAATGGGCGAGAGGACCGCGATCATCCCTGCTAGGTGAGGTGTCCGATGCAAGTAGGGGAGTTCGCAAAATACCGCGTCACCGGGACGGTGGGAAAGGTGCTGGAGGTACGGGAGCGCGACGGGGTGGAATGGGCTCTGCTCGACACCTACGACCTCTGGTACGTAACCAGTCTCCTGGACCCCGCATCCGAGGACGAGTACAAGCGGACCTCCTACAAGGAAAGGACCCGAAAGGTGGTCCTGGGGGAGATGCAAGGCCTGACCGAAGAGGTCGTGGCGGACATCTCCACCGTGACCCCGAGCGGGAGCGGTTGAGCCAACCAAGCACAAAACCCTTTCCCGTCATCTATTTTTTTCTTAATTCTGGACAGCCATTATTCCTTGCGGACTGCTTGATCACGAACCCCTCTCTTGTCGTGCTGGTACATGCAGATCGCCTTAGATGGAGATGGCTCAGGGCGAGCTAAGCAATCGGGGGCATCGTCGAAGGACGCGCCTCAGATCGTCTGTACCCTGGTCATATTCCTGACCGGTGCAGCTGACGGAGGCACGGGCCGGAGCGTAATTGGGCCAAGGCTCATCAGGGCTGTGGCGACGAGAACCTCTCGCTCCTATGGGATCAGAATAAAGGTTTAGGACGTGTCAAAGCCGACAAGGATGCTGGCCAGCTTCGGATCGTCCTTGATGTTGTAATGGTTCTTGATGATCAGGTCCCCTAACGGGGAAGGGCTGCAGGAGACGATGTTCCTCGCCCCCGGGACCTGTTCCAGCTCCGGGAAGGGAACAGGGGGCATTAGGAAGTACTCCTTGGTCCTAGGGACCTTGTCCGTGAAGACGACGAAGTCATTCCCCAGCCAGCATACGTTCTCCATGTCCTTGTACCGGGAGTGCTGACCAGCAAGGACCTCGGTCCCGATGACCATGTCCTTATCGCCCATCATAAGCACGGTAGGTTCCGGAGGGGGCCTGAAACGGGAATCCTTGATCACACAGATGACATGCTGCCTCTTAAGGCACTGGTTCAGCCCCTCGTTCACAACGTCCAGTCCTATCTGGGACCTGATGCCGCCCTCGACCCTTTGAATGTCCTTGATGACCTCCTCGGAAAGCGGGAAGACCATGCAGGTGCCGGGCATGCCCTTGATGATCTCCACGGCCATATTGACAGGTTCCATGCCAACCCCTAAGGCCTTCACGCTAGAAAAAGATTGTTTCCCCGGTCGCTCAATATTCCTCAGGCAGATCCCCCATTCATGTCCCTGGAACGGATGGCCGAGCAACAGGCCGAGGGCGGTGGGGCGATGCACCGCTTCAAGAACGGGATCTTCAAGGACAATAAGCTGACCATCAAGGAGAAGGGGTTCATCGCAATCGCGTGACCGCGGTGCTGAAGTGCGACGAATGCCTCTGGCCACATTCCGAAGGCCCCGGGGGCGGGGGCGACCAAGGACGAGGACCGCGAGGCGTTGTTCGTGGCCATGTACCTGGCGGGGCCGAGCGCCGTCGTGGGCATGCCCTCCATGAACGAGCTGCTGACCAAGTGATCAGGGAACGAATTCGACTACCACCGACCTCTTGAGGCCGAGTTCGGCGGCGGCCTCAGCGCACTTTATCATGGCCATAGGCACTGGGCAGGCGGAATGCTTGAGGACCTCGCCGCATATTTGATAGACGGCATTGTCCACGTACGGCATCCTCATCACATCCCAGATCTCCATTCGGCGCAGGACCTTGGTCAGATTGCGGACCTGAGGGCAATCGCTATTGACGACCTCGAACTCCACGGTCGTCCCGTCGCTCCGAGCCTGGATGACACTAGGCAGCCGGCACACCCCGGGGTCCACCCTGACCCTTGCTTGCAGGGGAAGCTCCCCTTCTTCGACCATCCCCCCTCGATCGCGCTCAAGTCAGATAATCATATCCTTCGGAAACGCTCGGAGTGGGCAAATAATAAGTAAGATGGGGTCCTGATGAATAGCGTCGCTCCTCGGGACGATTTCCTTTTCGGTTCGGTATGGGCGGCAAAGGTGAGACCTATGCAAACCACGAAGCTATCAGACGCAGCTTTCCCCCAGGGACCGGAGCTTGATACCGCCGAGGCCCGCGCCCTGCTCTGGATGAGCGACCCTCAATTGCATGAGGCCCTTCAAGCCTCCAAGGACATCGAGGCCGCTCGCCACAACATAATGGCCATTCTCCATGAAAGGGAAAGCAGGCTACACGCCCGGGACTGCCAGATACACGCCCTGGAAAGGTCGAACGCGCTCCATTGCCTCCGCGTGATGCGCAACTTTCTCTCCCCCAGGAACGAAAGGGTGAGCGGCACTTCGGTGGTTCACCACCTCCTCTGCCTCGAGCAGGATGATGGATGTGGCGATGTTCACCCCGCCTTCGTCCACGATATATTGCACATCATGAAGGGCACCACAGGGGCACCAGTGCTAGCGCTTCAGGAGGCCCCCGATCTCACTGTTATGGACGAAAGGGAAGGAAGCCGGCGGCGCTCAGACTACCTCGACGGCCTGGCCAAGGCGGTGGAGGCAAAGGCATCTCGTTACGTCAGCGGCCTCGAGCCCAGCGTCATAGAGCGGCGCAGGAAGAACCGCGAGCGGATCCTGGACCACCTGAACGCCACATTGGACGATTGGAACGACTATCCATGGCAGATGAGGAACGTCCTTTTGAGCGAGGAGGTAATAGGGGACCTCATCGAGCTGACGGACTCGGAGCGCGAGGCCATCCGCCTCTGCGGGGAGAACCGCATCCCGTTCGGAATAACCCCTTACTACCTCTCCCTCATGGATAGGGAGCCTTCCCGGCGCCTCGACCATGCGGTGCGGGCGCAGGTCATCCCACCGCTCAACTACATCCACGGGATACTTAAGGCCAGGGCGGATCCCTCCGCCACCCTGGACTTCATGCGGGAGGGGCAGACCTCCCCCGTGGACCTGGTCACGCGGCGGTACCCCATGATCGCCATATTCAAGCCGTACAACACCTGCGCCCAGATCTGCGTCTACTGCCAGCGGAACTGGGAGATCGAAGGGGTCCTCTCCCCCGACGCCATGGCCCCGCCCGAGAAGATCGAGGCCGCCTTGGACTGGTTCAGGGACCATCCGATGGTAAGCGAGGTCCTGATCACGGGAGGGGACCCAGGAGTGCTCTCGAACGGGCATCTCAGGAGACTTCTGGGAAGGTTGATGGAGCTACCGCACGTACGAAGGCTGCGGCTGGGCACCAGGGTGCCCGTGGTCATGCCAATGAGGATCGACCCCGGCTTCCTTGACCTAATGGCGGCGGTCCATGATCCCCCCGGAAGGGAGTTCGCGCTCGTGACCCATTTCGAGCATCCATATGAAGTGACCCCGGAAGCGGCCGAGGCCGTGCGCTCCCTGCGAACGCTTGGCATTTCCGTCTACAATCAACAGGTGTTCACTATGGAGAACTGCCGTCGCTTCGAGACGGTGGCGGTGCGCTCGACGCTTAAAAGGATCGGAGTGGACCCCTACTACACCTTCAATGCCAAGGGGAAGGAGGAGACGTCCGAGTACAGGGTGCCCATATCAAGGCTCCTCCAGGAGCGCAAGGAGGAGGCAAGGCTACTACCTGGCCTGAGCCGAACGGACGAACCGGTGTTCAACATCCCGGCGCTGGGAAAGAACCATCTGCGGGCGTGGCAGCACCACGACCTGATCGCCATTACCCCAAGGGGCGAGCGCGTGTACGAGTTCCATCCCTGGGAGAAGAACATTGCCGTAGCGCCTACCTATGTGCACATGGACGTGCCGATCCTGGACTTCCTGATCGCCCTTGCGGAGAGGGGAGAGGACGTGCGGGAGTATGAGAGCATATGGTATTATTTCTAGTACCGCTCCGCCAGTTTGGCGAGCAGCTCCGACAGCGACCCCTTGCCGATGTCCATCGTGGCGATGGCCGCGATGGCCTCCCGCTTGCGCATGATCGGGACGGCTATGACAGGCAGCCCCCGGTAAGGACCGCTGGTGGAAACGCGCCGGACGATCGCGCCCCGTTTCATGGCCTCCTCCAGCATTGGGCCGGTGTAGTGGGTGTCGATGACCTCCCCCTCCTCGCAGCGCACCCCCGGCCTGTTCCGGCTGCGCATTGTGACCGGCAGGCGGCCCAGGAGTTCATGGACAGCGAGCGCCAGGCAGCGCAGCTCATCCGCCTCGGTGTCCCGGCTCAAGAGTTCCGTGCCCTCGTTCCAGCAGCGGCGGGACAGGTTGCTCAGGGCGAGGGCGGCGGTCACCGCCCCCTTCTCCGCCACATCATAGCTGAAGGCGGAGCCGATAATTATCACATCCCCATCGTCCATCCGGAAGTAGTTCTTCAAAGGGGCGACCAGCGATTGGTCCGGGAACTCCTCGTCCCCGGGGAAGACTATTCGGCCCTGGTCGACGACCAGGGTCGTGGCCCCCACGGCCCCGGCCCGCACTGCCTCGTCCCGTTGCTCGCACCCCAACCGCACGCGGTCGGCGGCCCCCTTGAGCAGCACGGCGCAGTTGAACTTGCCCAGGGTGAGGTCGGACAGGTCGACCTGCCGCACCTCCATCCCCGAGGTGTCGAGCTTGCGCTTCCCCCGCTCGGTGATGGTGATCCCCAAGCGGGAGCTTTCCACCGAACCCTCGCGCATCATCTTGTCCAGGATGGTCCGGGTGCTCCCCTCCCCTATTTGGAGGGCCTCGGCCAGGGCCTTCCTGCCGATGGGGCCGTCCTTGGCCACGACCTGATGGGCCTTCCAGATGTGATAGGCGCTGAACTTAGGCGTTGGGCCTCCCGCAAAGTAGGAATTGAAGGACATTGGCATTATAGGATGGATATATAATCCATCCATATATAGCTTGCACCATCCAATCGTTAATGCCAGTCTTTCTAAACGGGGTAAGTATTATATCTGCATTAATCGTTCGCAACCAGGTATGCCTGATGGGTCAGAGGTCCTCGTTATCCTGGACAAGGTCTCTAAGAGCTTCAATGGGAACCAAGTGCTGAAGGACATCAGTACAACGGTGCGCACAGGGGAGGTCCTCGGGCTCATCGGCAGGTCCGGGAGCGGCAAGTCGGTCCTCATCAATGTGATGCGCGGCTCCCACGATTACAAGCCCGATTCAGGGCGCGTCATCTACCGGGTGAACCATTGCCCCTCCTGCGGATGGCTCGATTTGCCATCGCCGGGGGCCAAGTGCACCAAGTGCGGAAAGGAAACGAAGGTCACCGAGATCGACTTCTGGGCCATGGACGAGCGGGACCCCCTGCGCCTGGCCATGCGCGGGCGCATCGCTATCATGCTGCAGAGGACCTTCGCCCTCTACGGGGACCTTACCGTCATAGAGAACGTCTTCGAGGTCATCAAGGGCATGTCGGACGAGAAGAAGGTGGAGCGGGCCATACAGCTCCTGGAGATGGTCAACATGACCTACCGCACAATGCACATCGCCCGCGACCTGTCGGGAGGGGAGAAGCAGAGAACGGTCCTGGCCAGGCAGCTGGCGCGCGACCCGCTGCTCTTCCTGGCGGACGAGCCCACGGGCACCCTGGACCCCGAGACCGCGGACATTGTGCACAAGGCGCTCATCAAGGCCGTCAAGGACACGGGCATGAGCATGGTGATCACCTCCCATTGGCCCAAGGCCATCAACCTGCTCTCCCATAGGGCGATCTGGCTTGAGGATGGGATGATCAAGGCCGAGGGCGATCCCCGGGAGATCACGAAGGCCTTCGACGTGAGCTTCGTTCGGGACAAGGAGATGGAGGTCCAGACCGGGGAGCCCGTGATCCGTGTCAAGAACGCGAAGAAGTACTTCTACTCCATCGTGCGTGGCGTGGTCAAGGCCGTGGACGACGTGTCCTTCGAGGTCGCGGAGAAGGAGATCTTCGGCCTAATCGGGCAGAGCGGGGCCGGGAAGACCACCCTCTCCCGGATGATCTCCGGCATCACTCCCGCCACCCATGGAGAGGTGTTGGTGCGGATCGGCGATGACTGGATCAACATGTCCGACCTTGGAGAGGAGGGAAGGGGGAGGGCGACCCAATACATCGGGATTATGCATCAGGAGAACGCCCTGTACCCCTTCAACACCGTCCTGCAGAACCTCACGATCTGCCTGGGCATGAAGCTTCCCCAGGAACTGGCCAAGATGAAGGCCATCCAGGTCCTGCGAGGGGTCGGGTTCACGGCCAAGGAGGTGGACCGCATCCTCTACGCCTATCCGGACTCATTGAGCGTTGGGGAGAAGCAGCGCATCGCCCTGGCAAGGACCCTGATCATGGAGCCCCGCTTCGTGGTGCTCGATGAGCCAACGGGGACCATGGACCCCATCACCCGCCAGGCCGTGGCGAAGTCAGTGCTGCACTCCCGCAAGGAGCTGAACCAGACCTATCTCATCGTCAGCCACGATATGGACTTCGTGCTGGCCTGCTGCGATCGCGTGGCCTTGATGAAGAGCGGAAAGATCGTTGCCATCGGACCTCCTCAGGAGGTCCTGAGGGGCATGACCCAGGACGAATTGGAAGGAGAGGAATCCGAGGTCTGCGAGGTCTGAGGGTGAAGGACTCGATCGGGCGGAAGACCCGCTTTGTGGAATGCCGGGAGGCCCGGGGGATGGGGGTGGGCGGAAGCCTGGCCCAACGCGCGACGATCTCCGACAGCGGAAGGGACGTGGTGGCCATCGCCATGGGCCCCGGCAAGCGCCACATCACCAAGCCGGTATGTGAGATAACCTACGGGCTGCGGGAAGAGGGCATCGATACCTCCGTCATAGTCATCACCGCCGGCTCCGGCGTTCCCTTGGACGCGGTCGATGTGTCCACAAGCTCCCTCTTCGGGCTGGAGCCAATTGAGGTGGCCCGCATCCAGCAGTTCAAGGTGATGCTCATCCACCTCGGCAACGTGCGCAATCATATCATCTATAAGGCGAGATTGATCCTGAGGAACGTGGACCTACCGGCCGTCATCTGCTGCCAGGCGCCAGTGGACTTCGAGGACTTCGCCCGCATAGGGTGCAAGACCCGGCTGGTCATGCCCAAGGACGAGGACATCAAGACCAAGGGGACGATAATGGAGATAGTGACCGGGGTGGTGCGCGGCACCACGATCAGCCAGGTCAAGCTGGACGAGATCGTGGCCAAGGTCAAGCGCACCCTGCCCTAGACGTCGTAGCCGACCATGTGCGTCCAGCACTTGGTGTCCCCGTA
>JAJFUR010000013.1 GCA_021372335.1 Methanobacteriota archaeon | reverse complement strand
CCCAGCAGACATCCGCATCCAGGCTTCAATGGAGCCACGGTCGTTTAACCGTGGTGACGGCAAGGTGTTGGGGATCTTCACCGTCCATGACGAGGCTTCAATGGAGCCACGGTCGTTTAACCGTGGTGACTGCGCTCGCTGTGGGCATCATTGGTTCTGCCGAGTGGAGCTTCAATGGAGCCACGGTCGTTTAACCGTGGTGACCGCCGTTACCGATGTTACCGGGTTTACCAGGTTTTTTGCTTCAATGGAGCCACGGTCGTTTAACCGTGGTGACGGTACACAAAGCGGCTGGTCCCGGAGGAGGAGCTCGGCTTCAATGGAGCCACGGTCGTTTAACCGTGGTGACTTCAAAGCGGCATTGCCGAGATGTGCGAACGACATATCGCTTCAATGGAGCCACGGTCGTTTAACCGTGGTGACATTACCGACCTCTTGGACAATGCCGGTAACGAGCATGCTTCAATGGAGCCACGGTCGTTTAACCGTGGTGACGGCGCCGAAAACCCGACAATGTATGGCCCGGCGCAATATTCAATGGAATCGAGAGGTATCGGCGGGGATATAATGTTTGAGGCTAGGACGGAGCGGTGATCAGGTCTTTGAGGAAAGGCCAGGAACATTTCGAGCGCTGACCGGGAACGCTCTCATCACCTAGCCTCTCGAGATCTTAGAAGATCGCTTCTTGGACCGGGTCCTCTTCGGGGCGGACACCAATGAACATGAGCCTCTGTCCTATCCCCTCCTTCACAGGCCCGAGGTCGATTATCATTATGCGGTCCTGGTCATGGTTGATGATGCCCTCTAGCTTTCCCTTTAGGCGGGCGAGGTCCAGCTTGGTGAGGTCGCATCGGAACACCGAATAGTGTAGCCGGATGCCATACTCCTTCATGGTCCGATATACCTTCCTCAACCGTTTATCGTCCCTTATATCGTAGCTGACCACATAGCACGACAGCCCGGTCATCCCTACCTCGTACAGAAGCTAGAATATTCCCTGATCTCACCCTGTACATGCCTGGCCAACAATCTCGCCTGGACCTCTAGGACCCTCCTGTACGATACCTTGTAATCGAACAGGGGATGCACTATCTCGGTGCCCATCCGCCGCTCGTACCCTTTAATCACGGCGCGCTTGGCCTCCTTTTTCATAGATACACCGAAGCCCACCTCCACAAAGTCGTTCGGGCGCAGCTCCCCATTGTTGAACAGCGTCAGAGCGGTGGAGTCGGCGATTATCGGTCGGAACTCCTCCATGAGGTCCAGCGCAAGCGCGGGCTTTCCGTACTTTGGCCTGTGGTAGAACCCCAGGAAGGGGTCGAAGCCCACACTGTGAAGGGTGACGAACATGTCCTTGGTCAATATCCCGTAGATATAGGAGAGGACGGCGTTAACCGGATCGGACGGGGGGCGTTTGTTCCTGCCATCGATACTGAACCCGCCCTGGGCCTTGAGCATCTCGTTGAACCGTCCGAAATACAGCTGCGCGGCGATCCCCTCGATCCCCAGCAGGGAGGGGATGCTATCAGCGATCTCGGCGGATCGCACCAGCCCCGCCAATCGTTCAAGCACCTCCTTGGGCACGCCCTTGTCGTTCCTTCGAAGGAGCGTACGGCAGTTCCTGATCTTGCCGGAGATCATCGCCTTGGCGACCGCCAGGGCCCTTTGGTCGTCCATTGCGGCCTTGAACTGGGCGATCCTGAGCTCGACGTTCTTGTGGCTCAATCCGCTGGTATATCCCCTGTACCACCCCCCATGGGAGAAGTGGAGGACCGGCACGCCCCGGTCCATCATCTCGGCCATCACCGCCGATGAGACCCTGACGTTACCATACAGGGACAGCTGGGCGATGTCGTTCAGGGGGACGGAGCTCGTGCCGTCCTCACGGACGACCTCCAGCCTTCCCGCCTTGATATGGAGGCTGGCCCCATCCCCGGTCACGTATACGGGGACCGAATCGTCACGGGCCGGGTAAAGGCGCCTCAGCTCCCCCTCCTCCCCGTTCAGACTGTTTACCTCGTCGGGCATGCAGATGCCCGCCAGCGAGCACCCCTCGCATTTCCTGCTCTGGACGAGGGGAGGGGGGATGGCCCCTTCCGCCACCATGTTCCTGACGGTGCGCACGACCTCCCGGGTCCTTTCAACGAGCTCGTCGTCGCACTCTATCCAGACCTTCTTCTTAGACCCGGCGTAGTAGATGTGCCCCCCTCTACATGCCAATCCGTTGTCCCTCAGTACCAGGACCTGGGCGCAGAGCTGGACCATGTCCGCCTCCCAGGCACCTGAGGGCAGATCCGGTGCTCCTCCCTTCTTGTAATCGATGGGGATGACCTCGCCCCCCTCTCCCCTGAGGAGGTCCACCCGACAGCCTATCCCCTCCATCTCGGACTCCATGCTGACCGAGGTGGCCTCGAACCGTTCTTCGTCGACCTTGCCCTTTTCGCGGTCCACCCTCCTATGGGCATTGTCCCCCTCGACGGTGTCCTGGGAGTCCCTCCATTCACCCTGAACGTACTCCAGGTAGCAGAGCCGGGGGCAGTACACGTACTCGTTCAACATCCTGGCCGGTATAACCGGTTCCGTTTCTCTCATGGTCCTTCAGGCATGAAGAGGCCGAGCCCGTAGTGCGCACCGTAGCCTGCGTTGATCATTCGGGGGACGGGAACGTCGAACGTGACCCTGAACCCGTAGCCGAAGTTCGCCGCTTCCTCCTTGCGGGACCGAATGAACTCGAACCAGGGGGAGTCCCCGCGGGCGGTCCCGAGGAAGGGGACGGGCTCCACCGATGTCGGCCTTGGCAATCCCAGGTCCACGATGTCCCGGACCAGTTCGGCCTTCATCCATTCCAGGAAGTCCCCCCTTCCCTTTCTATAGTGCCTGGGGCTGACGTAGGGGGTCCTGCTGGCCATGACGCCCGCCCGTTCCTCCACCTCCTTGTAGATGCATACCGGGGTTAGCAGGACCGTATGCCCCCCTTTCCACGGAATGCCTTCGAGCAGGTCCAGGGCTTTGAGTTCCATGGTGGTGAACGGCTCATGGCAACGTATCGATAGATGGTCGACGAACCCGTCCCTGTCCGTGTCCAGCGGGCATATGTAGCAATGGGGATGCCCCTTCAACGGAACGCCGTCCGGATCCTTGCCGCTGAACTTGGGGGAGACCTTGGAAGGGTCCCCCATCAACCGTTTGTGGATCCCCATGAGCTTCCTTCGGACCCTCTCGGAGACGATGACGGCGTCCGTGATCGGCACGACGACCTTTCCCTCCACCCTGTACTCCACCTCCCTGATGCCCTGGCTGTCCAAATTGTCCTTCGGAACGCTGCGCTGGACCTTATCCACGGGACCGAGGAGATAGTCGTGATATTGCAGGGCGGGAGGCAGGTCGAGCCCCAGCCTCGCCAGGTCGTTGCTGTCCAACGCCAATGTGTCCCACCATCGGTCCCTGGACCCCTCGCTGTCCGCAGGGGCGGCCACCCCCGCCACCCGGATCCGTGACCCCCCCTGCTCCAACGGTCCCCCGGCGTCCGGCCAGCAGTTCGATGGCGCGATGGGCTCCCCCAGCCCTATTTCGCACCAGGACTCTGAGCGGCCGAGGTAGTTCATCGCCCCGAGCAGCTCCCGCAGGGCCTTGAGGTCGCCCTCATCCAGCGACGCGTTAGGCCAGGTCATGGTGATCTCATGGCCGGGCATGACCACAACGAACGGATCGAACACCTTCTGCCTTCCTGAGAAGCGCTTCTCTGGATTGGACAGGTTCGAGTGGAGGTAGCTGCGAAGGTGCGAGCTTTTAGCTGGAGGCAGCCGGTACTCCGGCCTTTCGCTTGCGAGGGCGGTCAGAATCCTATCGACCGTTGCCTCGTCCAGCTCGGAGAACTGCCTCTTCCAGGTGGCATAGATCGCCCGGAGCAGCCTGAACGGGGAGGGGGGCCATTCAGCCACCCCTTCGTTGACGTTCCTCCCCCATGGCGTGGCATGGTACCTTCCTGTCAGTAGTCGGAGCTTGATGCAGATCATATGCGTCCTCCTGGGGCTTCTACTGCTCTTCCTCAGGCGCCGGCCCTTCCTTCTCTTCCTTCTCCATCTTCGTGGCCACTGTCAGGTCGGTCACCGGTGGCTTGGCGAAAAGCCCTTTATCACGGCAGGCATCGATGACCGGGCGCAGTTGGGCCAACACCTCGTCGCTTGATGGGAACGCGACCTCCTGTGCCGAGACCATGCGCTTCCCCAGCACCTTCAGGTCGCACATGGTCCTTAGGCGCAGATCGTCCTCGAGGAACTTGGCGACCTTGTAAAGGGAGAGCGCTGTGATGAGGTCATACCCCTCTGGGGGGAGGGCATAGGAGCGGAGCATGCTCAGATCGAGGTTGAAGTACGCCCTTATGGACCGGGCCACGTACTCCACCCGGTGATAGGGGATGTTCGAGTACACTCCGGCCTTGATAGGGGATTCGGCGAGCCTGATCTTGCCGCTCGGGTCGATGCTATTGTTCTTTACCCCGCCGGAGTACGCCTCCTTGATGTCCTCGGCCTCGATGAAGCCGGTGAGCAGCCGGGCCAGCCGTACCCTTCCATCCTCGAGGTTGGAGAAGAACACCCCATGCACCAGAGAGTTGGGGTCGTACCTCATCAGCACCCTGGCCACCCTCCTCCAGTCGAGGTTCGCTCCTTTTTTGTATTCCATCTCCTCCTTCAACCGCTTCTCGAACTCCTTGTTCCCGATTATGAACGGGGAGTTGAGCCGGTGCGGTTCGATCAAGGAGGACGTCACCGCCTCGGACGCCCCTGTCAACTTACTTCGAACGTATGGCAGTCCTTCGAGTTCAGGGCGTATGTTCACCCCATCATCGTCGATGATCACCTTCTCCAGGCGATTGGCGACGGACTGGGCGCTTTCCACGAGGAGCATCCTCGTCCCGTCCGGGCGTTCGTATATGGCTGCGCCGAGGTCCGCGAAACCAGTTGGTTGGAACCGGTCACCTACCACGGGCGCCAGATCGGCCTCGATTATCATCCTGTTCTTGTTCCTGCACTCCTGCAACCAATTCGGCATTCATTCATCTCCTTCGTTCCTTTTGACTATCGATCTTAGCACTGGCCTCAAATGCACCGGCACCAAGAGGGATGCCGCGACGTTCATGCCCATCAAGGGCTCCCGGGGAACGGCCTGACGCATTGGGACGCCCTGAGAGAACAGTTTGCGACGGGCGGCGGCCACCGCCTCCTGGTATCTGTTGGCCATCAGCAGGGAGACCAGGGATGCGTCGGGTGTGATCCCCTTGCGGTCATCGCCCTCCTCGATGATCGGGTCTGGGGAAAGGGCAGCGGCGAGCATGGTCCATCCCCGTGGGACCATCTCAATGCCCAGGGGGCGGGACCATTGGGAGCGTACCTGTCTGAGGACGGGGGCGGATCGGTCCAGGTCCCACCAGTTGAGCCAATTCATTCCCCATAGGAGTTCGCATAGGGCCCTCTCATCCACCTCCCCTCTGACCAACGGCATCACATCGGCAGGATGAAGCTGGAGCCTGGAGCGGAGGGGGTGGGCGTTCCCCTCTTTGACCGCGACGATGATGCGGCGATGCAGGGACCCCGCCATTCTGCGATAGGCGTCCCCCCCTTCCCAGCTGAGCATCCCCCTGTCCTTCGCCCAGGAATAGGGCCTCTTCGGATCGATCGGGGCCATGTGCGCCCTCCAGGGGCCGAGCCCTTTGTCATAGAGGGAGCTGATGGCCCCCGCCATCCGCACCTCGGGGGTGCCATCATCGCAGGCCAGCAGCCATTCGAGGCTCATCCCTCCCGGGGGACGCGCTAGCCGGGGCTCGGCCTCGGGGTCCCTGAGCGCCAGGACCTCCTCGAGCCCTCCGATCGCTTGGAGGAGGGCGCGATAGGAGGCCACCGAGTCGTACGCCACCACATTCAATATCGCGACATCCACTTTCCGTCGGGCGACCCGGAGGGAGGCGGGCGGTTCACCGACGAACCGGGCAAGCATCCGATCGATAGGGGCGAGGATGGCGTCCAATTCCTCCAGGAGGTAGGCGTATTTGACCTTCCTCACCTCGAACCGCCCGAGCGGCATCATGACCTTGCTGTCCCCGCGGCGTTTTAGGATGCCGTACCGAATGAACTCCCTGATCCCGCGGTCCACGCTCAGATTGGCAAGGGCGATGGCGAACTGAATGCTGTGCTGGGGTTGGGCCTTCCCTATGTACGCCCGCCCCTCGGCCATCAGGTACCTGACCTCGGCGAGCGTGGCTGGGCTTCCCCACACGGGGGCCCAGACCTCATACGCATCGCTTCCAGCGTCGAGCTCCGAGGCGGAGGAGTACCCCACCCCCTTGGACCTGGTGGTGAACGGCGAGGACATGGTGCCGGCGCGATCGCCCTCCCTGCGGGTTATTGAGCTTGCCCAGAGGATGCTGCCCTCGAGCGTGAGCACGAAGTCCCAGGGGTTCGATGGGAAATCCTTGAGTTCGATCCCCACCCCCTGGTTGAAGCCCCCGGCCCGACCGGGGTCGAACATGCCCATGGGGGATATCGGGAGCTTGTCGGTACGCTCGTCGAAAAGGGAATTGGCCAGCAGCTCCCTGCATCTCCCTTCGTCCGAGGATAGCAGGAGGTCGGTAACGTTCTTGATGAACGTCCTGGAGTAATCCAGGTTCCCTTCGTTCCCGCCGCTGCCCCCCAGGACCGCGGGGCACTTGGTCTTGCCATCGGCATCCAGGATCATCGCTGCATCGATCCACTGGATGCATCCCTCGGGCAATGTGGAGCGGCATTTCCTCACGATGACCTCCTTCATCCCCTTCCTTGCCTTGCCATCGATGTGGGTCCGTATCTTCTTCACCTTCGGGAGAAGGGCGGAGAGGCTGGGATCCCTGCGGCTCGAAGCGGCCTCGATCGGCATGTTCTTAACCTCGTCCCACCTGCCAGAGGCCTGCAGCTCGTCCCTGATGTTGAGGGCGGCCAAGAATTCCTGGTAAAGGCTGCGTTTGCCCTTCGGAACCCCGAGCCTCTCCATCTCCTCCAACAATGCGCCCGCCCCTCGGCCGACCTCCCGCAACCGCTCGAAGGAGGGCCCGACGCTGGACCGGACCTCCTCCTCCATTATGGCCAGGAGGTCGGAGATCGACCGGCCCGGGTTGGGAATTTCAGGCCAGGACCGGATGGTGGCGATCACGGCGGCATATGTCCTGAACCGCTCGTCCCCAGAGGCCAGGATGCGGTCGAGGCTGCTCCTATCGTCCTTGGGATAGAACCCGCTCCCCCCATTCCATGGCGCCACCACCGGTGTTGGCCGGTACTCCTTGACGAAGAAGTTCAGCAGTCCCTCCCTGTCCAGGCATGACCTTAGGACGAACCGGTCGTTCTCGAAGCAGCCCGTTGCGTTGGGGTCCTTCTGTTCCGCCACCAGCCTGAGGACGGCGAGCCCGCGCAGGTAGGAGGCCCACGGCTCGGTGCGGCAGTTGCTCAGCTCGACCCTCATCATCGCTCCCCCCCGCTCGCCCTCTCGTCCGCGGATTTGATCAACCCTTCCAGCATCGCCAACCGGAAGGGGCCCATCTCCGGCGAGCCCCGGAGCTCCAGGACCTGCCTTGTCCAGCTTGGGCGGCCGTCCCGCTCCCCCATCTCCATGACGGAGAGGTCGACCCTGAACGTCCGCGGCTTCCCTTCAGGGACCTCCAACGGAATCGGCACCTCGTCGTTCTCCCAGACCCCTCGGGCGAACCGTTCCCCATCGGGCGGCCCCCTTTCCGTTGGGACGGACCTGATGGATACCCGCACCTTGCCGTGATGGGCGGCGGCGAGATAGCTTGTTAGGAAGCCCTTGCCGAGCTCCAGGCACATGAGCCCCGACACGAGCTCGTGCCGGAAGAAGGGGCGGACCTTCCCCTCGCGTAGCGCCTCCTCCCGCGCCTTCCCAGTGAGCATGCCCCTCGCCTTGGCGAGGAGCACCTTCCCTTCCCCGTTCCCGAGCATGTGCTGGAAGACCGCGTGCGCCTTGCCAGCGTCATGCCAGAGGGCCGCCTCCAGAGCTTCGGCCTTCGTTCTCTCTGGTATTGGAAGGTTGGTGATGACCCGTCTCGCGACGCCGAGCACGTCCATCGAATGCTCCTCTATGGTGCGCTCTTCCCTTCCAGGTCGGTCCCAGGAATATGAGTCTGGAGGTTCAACCTCCTGCTCCGCGGCCCGGTCGAGGAGCGGAGTGACCCTGGCCTTCGAACCCTTGTCCCATCCCAGAGAGCTGGTGTACATGCCCTCGGCCACATCGAGCATGAGCACCATCCCCGGAACGATCTCATTGGCACGGGCGGGGACCCATTCCCCCAGGGTCGGATCGATGGTGAAGAATCGGGGAGCCCCCGCTCTCTTCATCATGTCCCTGACCTCATAGAGGGGAGCGGGGCACAGCTCCCTTTTCAAGGGCATGGGCTGTGTGGCCGGTCCGCTTTCCTTGAGGTCCCTCCAGAACACCTGGACGCTCACATCCTCCGCGGCCCGAACGAACCGGGAGACGTCGGTGAACTTGCCAAAGAGGTCCGCCGTGGTGTCGAAGAGTTCGAGCAGGTCCGTCCTGCGCAGGACGTCCAGCTGCTCGGGGTGATCGAACTCCTTGGAGAGCGCCGCCGAGTCGAAATCCCCTGGCATCGCGGCGAGGAGTTCCAGGCTATGCTCCAGCTGCTCTGGGGAATACGGCTCTGCGAATCGCTCCATCCTCCCCTCTGGGGGCAGGACCACCTTGATCTCCCCCACCGGATGCTCCCCGTACCTGTTGCACCGGCCGAACCTTTGCACCAGCGAGGACCACGGCGCAAGCTCCGTGACCATCCTTCCGGCCGAGAGGTCCACCCCCGCCTCGATCACCTGCGTGGATACGACGATAGCGCCCTTGCCCCCCTCGGTCCTGAGCTTTGCCAGGTCCTCCACCCGCCTCATCAGCGCCTCCTTGTCCCCAGGACGGAACTGGGAGTGCAGGAGCACCACCTCCGGCCCTTTCTTGGACGCTAGCGCTTTGTAGAGTTCCTTGGCCCTCCTCACCGTGTTGACCACCACCAGGGTGAGGTGGCCATCATGGAGTTCCGTAATCTCGGCCGCCAGTCCCTTAGGGTCGTCCATGGGCGCGCGGGCGGGTACCAGATGCTTCCTGGCGTGCAAGCGCTTGGCCACGGCCTCGGAGCTTTCATCCGTCGCGTCGAGCCCTGCCGCCTTGAGGACCGAGCCCGCGGGGAAGTCGATGGTCCTGAGCCAATCGGGCTTTATCGTCGCGCTCATCCATATAGTGTGCGTGGGACCGTATGTCCCAAGGGCCTTCCTTAGCCAGCAGAGCTGGGCGGTGGTGTGGAGGCCTACACCCATCAACTGAGGCTCGTCTATCACCCAGGTGCAATCGTTGTTGAGGAGGCCGAAATGTAGGGGCCAGCGATATCTGGACATGGCATACCCCCGGTTCAGGGCCCTTGAGAGAAGCATATCCTGCGTGCCAATGATGATCTGGTCCTCCTCCACGTTGGTGTCCCAGTCCTTCCAGACCTCCCCCCCGAGGACCTTCACCACGCGGATGCCCGGCCCCGGGGTGGGGGAGGTCTCCAACAGGCCCAACCGCTCCAGCCAGAGGGTGACCTTCGTTTGGGTCTGCTCGACAAGGGCCCTCATGGGAAGGCAGTAGACAAGGCGGCGTGACGTCGAGTCCCGTATCGTCTGGTCTGCATATCTCCGTCGCCACACCCATGCGAGAACGGCGCACTCGGTCTTCCCCATGCCCGTCGGGGCCTCGATCAGGTCTGGAAGGGCGTCCCCCTGCGCCACCCTGCTCTGGTAGGGATAGGGCTCGTGCCTTGTAGCATCCTTAAAAACGGTCTCGAAAGATCTGCGGTCTGGGGCAACTTGGTCCATCTCGACTCCCTTTGACGAATTCCGTTCGAGACTATAATTTTTATTGCAAACGGTTTATTTATTTATAATACTAAATAAAATAATTGCATGCACAAAAAAATGCTGAGCTAGGCCATGCGCCGCCCTGCGCCTCATCCCCGCTCGAAATGGAACGCCCCCGTTCCCTCCAAGGGCGCCCCTCTTGGTCAAGAGGACGGGCTGATGACCGTTCATCAATACCGTGGACCGAGACCGACCGCATCGGTAAGCCCGGATGAAGCGCCCTCCCGGGCCTATGGCCCCGGTCCGGTGCCCTGCCTTGGATATATGTCCCCTGCAGACCCTCTTGATGGCGGATCACCCCTCCGCAAGGTGGGTTGCACAGAGGACATGGCCTGAAAGGGAGGGATGGCCCAATATGAGGATGGGGTCAGCCCCCCTCCACCCAAGCATCGGGCGTGCATTTCCCGTCTATATGCGAGACGATGAGCAATCTGTAGAGCTGATCGTAACCGTAGTACACCGCCACCCCGTTCGGGGGGCCTACGACGCCCCGGAGGGAGTCGCCCCTGTCCACCATGGCAACGGGCTTCCAGGAACCGCTGCCGGGATCGTAGTAATAAACGTCCACATCGCCCTTGTCGATGCCCTCGCATTCCATGGAGAACATGGTCCGGACCCCGCCCTCGCTGCGTAGGCCCTGGACCCAGATCCCGATGTCGTATTCGCCGCCGACGTTCAGCGTCGGCGGGAGGTGCGAACGCTCTTCCTCCCCTCCGAGCCCGCCAATGGCCACGGCCACCAGGCGAACGTTGGCGACAGGCTCCTCCGCCTCCGGGGCGAGGCGGTCGTGCAGCGCCCCCGCGGCGAGGTAGGCCGTGGAGACGAGCACGAACATGATCGCCAATGCCAGGAGCGCCGAGCGGACGCGGGGCTGCATCGCACCATCACCTTGGGACAGATGGCTATCCGGCGGATATATCGGTTTGCCCCGGCGTCAGGGGATGAAGCCCAGGGTGAGCCGCAGGGCCTCCTCGGTCGCCTGCGCCTTCACCCGTTCCCGGTCCCCGTCGAAGACCGCCCTAAACGCCGCCCTTTCCCCCTTCCGGGCGATGGCTATGAAGACGAGCCCGACGGGCTTCTCCGGCGTCCCGCCCCCCGGGCCGGCGATGCCGGTGACCGCGACGCCCATGTCCGCCCCGAACGCCTTGGCCACGCCCGTGGCCATCTCCCTGGCGCACTCCTCGCTGACCGCCCCGAACGCCTTCAGGGTGGAGGGCGAGACCCCCAAGAGGCTGACCTTGGAGGCGTTGCTGTACGCCACCACGCCGCCCATGAAGCGCTCCGAGGAGCCTGGGACGTCGGTCAGGCGGTCGCATATGCGCCCGCCGGTGCACGACTCGGCGATGGCGATGGTGAGCCCGGCCCTCCTGAGCCCGTCCAGCACCTCGACCTCAAGCATCCGGCTCCCCCTTCCCGGCGAGGTCCCGGAGGCGCCTGACGCCGTCGATCGTGTCGATCACCTCCGCGACCGCCCGAGGCACGTATCCGCGCCAGTCGTCCCCGGCGATCATGCGCCTGCGGATCTCCGTCCCCGAGTACTGGGAGCGGTTGAACATCGGGGAGGCTGACACCTCGTACCCCGCCTCCCTGAACAGCCTCTTGGTCAGCGGATTGTTCGTGTACACGCGCTCGAACGGGGGGACCATCGAGCGCACGTGCGACACCCAGATGCCGTACTGGTTGATGTCGACGATGGGCACGAGGAAGAAGTCCCGGATGCTGTCCTCCCGCAGGGCGCGGGAGATCATGAGGTGCCGCTCGCCGGCGGTGAAGGGGTTGTCAAGGGTGTGTGAGATCTGCGCGCTCCCGATACCGATGATGAGTTCGTCGCATTCCCTGGCGATCTTCCGCACCACCTCCAGGTGCCCGAGGTGGAAGGGCTGGAACCGCCCGATCAGCAGGCCGTCCACGCGCTTGGGGTCGCTCATAGCGCCCCTTCAATCCGGTTCAGGTGATAAAATCCTTGTCATTGGGAAGGGGGGAGGAAAGGGTGCAGGGGGATAGGTGCTGGCTTACTAAATGGGAATAGGGGAAAGTGGAAAAGGGGGAAAGGGATTAGGGAGGGCGTTCAAGGGGCGGCCGGCTTGGCCGCGGGCTTCAGGGCGCTCCGCTCCACGAGCGCGGCGAGCTTCCTCAGCAGGCCGTCCTTCTTGCTCCCGCTCACCAGGGCGTGGGAGAGCACCTCGCCCATGTTCGTCACCGGCACGATCTCGATCTTGCCGATGTAGCGCTCCTCCAGCACCACGTCGTACTGGTTCGCCTTGGGGATGAGCACCTTCTTCAGCCCGGACTCCGCGGCGGCCTCGATCTTGGCCGTCACGCCGCCGACCGGGAGCACCTGGCCCCGGACGCTCAGCGAGCCGGTCATGGCCACCGACTGGTCCACCGGCACCTCCTCCAGGGCGGAGATCACCGCCGTGGCGATGGAGATGGAGGCGGAGTCGCCCTCCACGCCGTCGTACGTCCCTATGAACTGCACGTGCACGTCGTGGTTGGTGATGTCCTCGCCCGTGTACTTCTTAATTATGGCGGAGACGTTCTGCACCGCCTCCTTGGCGATCTCCCCGAGCTTGCCCGTCGCGATTATCTGCCCGCCGTTCTTCGTCTGCGCCGGGGTGACCTCGGCCACGATCGGGAGCACGATGCCGGACAGCTCCGACATGCTGGACTGGGAGTTCATCGCCGCGAGGCCGTTCACCACGCCGACGGCGCCCCCCTCCGTGGTGAAGGTGGGATACAGCTTGTGCGCCTGGATGTAGCGGTCCACGATCTGCTGCTCCAGGGAGCGCGCCACCTTCTTGGCCTTGATCACGTGCTCCTGGGTGACGATGGGGGCCGACTCCTCGCGGGCCATGTCCCCGGCCACCCGGATGAGGCCGCCCAGTTCGCGCAGGCGGAGGGTCAGCTGCCCGCGCCTGCCGGCGCGCCGCTGCGCCTCCTTGATGATCTCCATGACCGCCCTCCTGTCGAAGTGGGGGATCTTCTTGTCCTTGGCGACCTCCTGGGCCACGAAGCGCACCAGCTTGGTGCGGTTCTCGTCCGTGTCGTCCATGGTGGAGCGCATGTACACCTCGTACCCGTACCCGCGGATGCGGGAGCGGAGGGCGGGGTGCATCCCCTGGATCGCGTCCATGTTCCCCGCGCACACTAGGATGAAGTCACAGGGGACCGGCTCTGACTTCACCATCGCCCCCGAGCTCCTCTCGGACTGCCCGGTGATGCTGAACTTGCCCTCCTGCAGCGCGGTGAGGAGCGACTGCTGGGACTCCATCCTCAGCATGTTGATCTCGTCGACGAAGAGGACGCCCTTGGACGCCTTGTGGATGGCGCCGACCTCCAGCCGCTCGTGGGCAGGGGTCTCCAGGCCGCCCGACTGGAACGGGTCGTGCTTGACGTCCCCCAGCAGCGCGCCGGCATGGGCGCCGGTGGCGTCGATGAACGGGATGGTGGCCCCCTCCTCGTGGGAGATCAGCAGCTTGGGGATCATGTAGTTCTCCTGCCGCTGCCCGACGTAGCGGGTGGCGAAGAAGATCATCGCCGCGGCCATGATGCCGAACAGCAGGATCATCGGGTCCGGGGTCTGGATGTACAGGATGATGCTTAGGACCACCACCATCATGACGATGGCGGTGACCATAGAGGCCTTCTGGGACTTCTTGGCGAGGGCCTCCCGCTTCTGGGCGGCGACGATCTCCTTGCCCTTTCCGGCGGGCACCGTCCGGATGCGCGGCTCGTTCGGGTCCTCTGGATTGTGATAGGCGATGACGTCCTGCAGCTCGTCCTTGGGCAGGTATTCCGTCATGGCCTTGGCGAGCATCGACTTGCCTGTCCCCGGCTCCCCGATGAGCATCACGTGGCGCTTCTGCTCCGCGGCCTTGCGCACGACCTCGACCGCGGAATCCTGGCCGATGACCTGGTCGGACAGCTTCTCCGGGATCTTAATGTCGGCGGTGGTCGTGAACGCCTGGCCCTCAATCCAGGTCTCCACGTCAGGGATCTCCGCCGACCGTTCATCTCCTTCTTCTGCCATGCTTCACCTTATGCTCAGGTCGAACCCATGCAGGGACTGCTAAATAAAGCTATTCCTCTGGAACAGCGGAACCTGCAACAGGCCAGCTTAACACTCCGTTCATAATTAGGCGTTCCGTGCCCTTTAAATGTTCGCCCCCGGTATCGCGCGATCGGGCGGCCGGGGGCATCCCGGTCATTTTCCTTCTTTTCCTCTTCTTCAAGGAGGGGCGGGCACGGCGGCCGGCCCGGACGCTGGCATCGCTTCAGCATTGATCACTGATGACCGTTCACATGCCAGTTGTCATTTTTCAGCTGTTATCAGTGATAGATGTTCTTGTTGTTCGTGGTCGTCACTCTGGCCAAAGTGGTCTCATGACGATGTGCATCCAAGCGATCAGGGGATGGCGCCCTTCGGAAGGCCGCCTGGGACCGGAACTATCGTTTGAGGAACGGCACCTCTCCAGACAGCGCATGGGAGAGGGGGAAGCTGCACAAGGACCGCGGGGACATCCTGGCCCTTTTGGACCCGACCAAAGGAGCGGCGGGGGCATCGACCGGCTCGCCAAGCTCTTGGAAGGATGGCCGTTCCTTTGGGATTGCATTATTGGAGTTCTTCGGAACGCCGCCGTCCGGTCCTATGGATGGCTGACCGCGAAGGAGGCTGAGGGGCTTGCGACCGGGCTGGGAGGGCTGCTGGGAAGATGATGCCGAGGCCGGAGAGGAGGCCCATCGGCCCCGCTGATCGCCCGGGCCCGATTGAA
>JAJFUR010000001.1 GCA_021372335.1 Methanobacteriota archaeon | reverse complement strand
CGAGAGGATGCGGATCACCTCGCCAGCCTCTATCCCCCTCCTTCAGGCCATGCGCAGGGAGGGGAGCGAATACCTGCGCAAGGGGGCGGAGTGGTCCCTGGAGAGGATCGAGAGGATCCGGGCGCGATGAGGGGAACGGTTATATCTTGGCGCCCCCAATGCGCTACGGTATGCCCTCCGAGAGCAAGTTGAGAGTGGGGCTGGTCCAGATGGCCATGGCCTCTGACCCGTCGGATAACCTGCGGAAGGCGGTCAGGATGGCGGAGGAGGCCGCAAGGCGGGGCGCCAGGGTGGTCTGCCTTCCCGAGCTCTTCACGACGCCGTACTTCCCAAGGGAGGAGGACCCGGAGGGTGGGAGGGAGAGGGGCGCGCTGCTCAATACCATCCCGGGCCTGGTGACCGAGACGCTGTCCGACCTGGCCATGCGCACAGGCTCGGTCGTCATCGGCGGTTCCATCTACGAGGCGGCGGATAGCGGGCTCTACAACACCGCCACGGTCCATGAGGCGGACGGGCGCCTGCTGGGCAGGTACCGGAAGGTGCACATTCCGCACGACGAGGGCTTCTGGGAGCAGCATTACTTCAAGCCCGGGGATACCGGCTTCCAGGTCTTCCCTTCCTCGGTGGGGGGCATCTCCGTCCTAATATGCTACGACCAATGGTTCCCGGAGGCCGCGCGGTGCTCCGCCCTGCTGGGGGCGGAGATCATCTTCTACCCGACAGCCTTGGGGACCGTGCGGGGCGTAGAGGAGGCGGAGGGGAGCTGGCAGGAGGCCTGGGAGACCGTCATGCGCGGACACGCCATAGCCAACGCCCTTCCCGTCTGCGCCGTCAACCGGGTGGGGAGCGAGGACGGTTCCGACTTCTTTGGCGGCTCCTTCGTCTGCGACGCCTTCGGCCGGATCGTCGCCCGCGGTGGCCGGGGGGAGGAGGTGGTCCTTGCAGACCTGGACATGGAGCATGGGAAGCGGGTCCGGGAGGGATGGAGGTTCTTCCCCAACCGCCGCCCTGAATGTTATGGGGCGATCGTCCGCAAGGGCCTTTCGCCATGAGGGGGAGGACATGGAGGGAACACCGCTGTCGAACGGATATTACATGCCCGCCGAGTGGACGAGGCACGATGCGACCTGGCTCTCCTGGCCGAAGAACACCCTGACCTTCCCGGAGGAGGTCCTGGGGGCGGTGGAGGACGTCTTCGCCCAGATGGCCGCCGCCCTGAGCGAGGGGGAGGCCGTGAGGGTCCTAGTGGACGACGCACAGGCGGAGGAGAGGGCCGAGGCCATCATCGCCCGGGCGGGGGCGGACATGGCCCGCATAGAGTTCGTCCGCATCAGGAGCGCGGACGTTTGGATCAGGGACTACGGGCCGACGTTCCTGCTACACAGGGAGACCGGAAGGAAGGCCGCGGTGAAGTGGACCTTCAACGCCTGGGGGGGCAAGTACGACGACCTGCTCTACGACGACGTGACGGGGCGGGAGATAGTGGAACGGTCGGGCGTCCCCTGCTTCCAGCCCGGGATAGTGCTGGAGGGCGGCTCCATAGATGTGAACGGCGAGGGGCTTGTGCTGACGACCGAGCAGTGCCTGCTGAACAGGAACCGGAACCCCCATCTGGACCGGTCGCAGATCGAGGGGTTCCTACGCCACTACCTTTCCGTAGAGGACATCCTGTGGCTCTCCTCCGGGATCGCGGGGGATGATACTGACGGGCACATAGACGATTTCGCCCGCTTCGTCTCCCGCTCCACGGTGCTCTGCGCCCGGGCCGAGAAGGGGGAGGACGCCCCGGTGCTGGCGAGGAATTGGGAGCTCCTCGGGCGGTACAAGGACCGCTTCGACCTGGAGGTCCAGGCCCTTCCAATGCCCCGGCCCCTCTTTCTAGAGGAGGAGGAGCGGAACCTACCAGCGAGCTATGCCAACTTCTACATCGGCAACCGGGTGGTCCTTGCCCCGGTGTTCGGGGACCCCGCCGACCGCGCGGCCCTGGAGACCCTCTCCTCCCATTTCCCGGGACGGGAGGTCGTGCCCATTCCGGCCCGGGAGCTGGTCTACGGGTACGGGGGGGTCCATTGCGTGACCCAGCAGGAGCCGGCGGAGCCTGATTGAGGCTGATCGGCAAGGGCGCCCCGGGGGCCTAGGACGGTTCGGATGGCACATAATTAATAGCGCCGAGGCCGATTCAATGCCATGGCCGCTCCCAAGGCATCCAAGGTCTACTTCACGGACATGCGCACCTGTCAGGGCAACGATCTGCTGCATAAGATGGAGCGATTGCTGCGCAGGGCAGGCCTGGACCGCATGGATTTGGACGGCAAGCTGGTGGCGATCAAGCTGCACATGGGGGAGCCGGGCAACCTGGCCTACGTCCGCCCCAGCCTGGCCGCGGTGCTGGTGAGGATGGTGAGGGAGAAGGGGGGAAGGCCGTTCCTCACCGACTGCAACACGCTCTACATGGGGAGGAGGGCGAATGCGGTGGACCACCTGAACAGCGCCATGGAGAACGGCTTCAATCGCATCGCGGTGGGGTGCGATGTCATCATCGCGGATGGGCTCAGGGGGAACGAGCATCGGGAGGTGCTGATAGAGAAGGAGCTGTGCCGCACGGCCAAGATCGGGAGCGCCATAGCCGACGCCGATGTCGTGCTCTCCCTCACCCACTTCAAGGGGCACGACCTGACCGGCTTCGGGGGGACGCTGAAGAACCTGGGGATGGGGAGCGGGAGCAGATGCGGCAAGATGGAGATGCACGCCTCCTCCAAGCCCACGGTGGACCGCAGGAAGTGCGTGGGCTGCGGGCTCTGCGCCAGGAGCTGCCCCGAGGGGGCGATCACCATCGACGAGAAGCGGAAGGCGGTCATCGACCACGGCAAGTGCGTGGGCTGCGGCCAATGCGTGGCGGTCTGCCAGCATGGCGCCCCGGAGGTGGAATGGGAGGGATCGTCGGAGATCGTCAACAAGAAGATCGCCGAATACGCCTACGCGGTGCTGCACGACAAGCCCCACTTCCACGTCAGCGTGCTCATGGACATCTCCCCGAACTGTGACTGCTGGACCTTCAATGACGTGCCCATCGTCCCGGACATTGGCTTCGCCGCCTCCAGGGACCCGGTGGCCCTGGACATGGCCTGCGCCCGGCTGGTGAACGAGGCGGAGGCGGAGAGGGGGAGCGTGCTCGGGACCAGGGGGGCGGAGGGCGACAAGTTCAAGGCCGTGCACCCCGCCACGGACTGGATGACTGGGCTGGAACATGCGGAGCGCATCGGGCTCGGGAAGAGGGCGTATGAGCTGGTCCGGCTCAAGTGATTGCAAAAGCTAATAGCGGCTAGCGCGTTCCAGGCCCATGGTCGATTTCCGTCCTTTCCGGCCGTTCATACCCCGCCTTGGCAGCGGCGAGCGGATGCTTGACCGCGTCTCCCCGCCCTACGACGTGATCTCGGCGGAGGAGCTCGGCAGGCTGAAAGCGAACCGCTTCAACGTGACCAACATCACGCTGGGAGGAGTGGACGGCGACTACTCCGCCGCCGGCCTCGCGCTCTCCTCCTGGATAGAGCAGGGCGCGCTGGCCCAGGACCGCAGGGACGCGTTCTATACCTACCGGCAGACATTCTGCGAGGGCGAGCACTACTGGCAGCGGACGGGGATCGTCGGCATCATGGCCGCGGAGGGCTATTCCGAGAGGGTGGTCCCGCACGAGGAGACGTTTCCCCAGGTCAAGGAGGATCGCCTCAACCTTTTGCGCGGGACGGGGACGCACTGCGAATCCATTTTCGGGATCTTCGACGAGCTCTCCCCCGGGCTGAGGGACCGCATGGACGAGGTGGAGACCAAGGTGCTTGAGTTCACCGACCCGCAGGGGGTGCGACACTGCCTCTTCCGCGTGTGCGACCCCGAGACCGTGGCCGCCGTGTCCCAGGAGCTTGCAGGGAAGACCGTCCTGATCGCCGACGGGCATCATCGCTACGAGACCGCCTCGCGCTACGCGCAGGAGAACCCGGGGGATGAACGGAGGCGGTTCGTGCTCACCACCTTGGTCCCGTCGAACGACCCCGGGCTGTTGGTCTTCCCGACGCACCGCCTGGTGAGGAGGCTGCAGGTCCCGCCGGAGCGGTTCATAGCCCTCATGGAGGGGACGTTCGCCCTGGAGGAGGTCCCGGACCTAGCGTCGTTACCGGCCGCGCTACAGGGGAGGGCGGCCGCCGATCTGGGCCTTGTTGTGGACGGGAGGGCGTACCTGGCCTCGCCCAAGGGCCCTCCGGCCGGCCCGATGTGGGAGCTGGACTCCTACATCTGCCAGGAGCGGGTGCAGAAGGGGGAAGCATGGCCGGTGGAGCCGGAGGTGGTCTACGAGCACGACACCGCCATGGCCATAGGGAAGGTGGCGGAAGGCTATCAGCTCCTGATGTTGCTGCGTCCCCCTACGGTGGGGAAGATATGGGAGCTGGCGCGGCAGGACCGCCGTATGCCCAAGAAGTCTACCTACTTCTGGCCAAAGATATGGTCCGGGCTTGTGTACTACCGCATGGTATGAGTCATTTTATAGAACAGCAGGAGGGCGATGATCGCAAGCACGGTCGCGCCCGTTCCTGCGTGCGGCGACGGCCCGATGTCGACCCCGCATCCCTCGGGCTTCGCCAAAACAGCGGGCAAGGTACATTATCAACCTTGTTGAGAAGGGGGTGGAGCCACTGGAGGGGATTGAACCCTCGACCTACGCCTTACCAAGGCGTCGCTATACCTCTAAGCCACAGTGGCCTGCTTCACCCACAGCCCGGTCGTCGTTCATAAACCTTTTGCCACTGGAATAGGGCAAAACCCTTT
>JAJFUR010000080.1 GCA_021372335.1 Methanobacteriota archaeon | reverse complement strand
GATGCATGTATGAGCTGGTCCCGTACGCACTGCTTACCCTGGCCGTCGCCCTGCTGATCGACCGGTTCCTCGGGGAGCCTCCGAACCGCTGGCACCCGGTGGTGTGGATGGGGAGGACGATCGCCTTCCTGGACCGAAGGGCGCCGCGGGGGAGGGCCGCGCGGGAGAAAGCATACGGAACGCTCATGGCGCTCGCCGTCATCCTTCTCTTCGGCCTTGCAACGCTCTTCCTCACGGCCGCTGTGCGGCACACGCTCGGGCCCCTGGCCTGGGCCCTTGTCGGCGGGGCGGTCCTGAAGACGACGTTCGCCATCGGGGCCATGGCCAAGCACACCGAGCCGGTGCGCGCGGCGCTGCTGGCGGGGGACCTGGAGCTGGGGAGGCAGAAGGCGGCGATGATGGTCTCGAGGGACGTGAGCCAATTGGATGAGGGGCACGTGCTCTCCTGCGCGGCGGAGAGCGCGGCGGAGAACACCGTGGACAGCATCCTCTCCCCCCTCTTCTACCACGGGCTGCTCGGGGTGCCCGCGGCCGTGGCCTACCGGGCCTCCAACACCCTGGACGCCATGGTCGGCTATATGGACGAAAGGCACCGCCACGTGGGCTGGTTCTCCGCCAGGCTGGATGACTGCACGAACTGGCTGATGGCCAGGGTGGCGGTGCCCTTCATCCTGCTGGCGCTGGCGCTCCTAGGCAAGGACTGGCGGGCCGGATGGGCGGCCGCGCGGAAGCACCACGACCGGACGCTCTCCCCGAACAAGGGCTGGCACATGGCGGCCTTCGCCGGCGGGCTCGGGACCCGGTTCGAGAAGATAGGGTGGTACGTCCTGGGCGACGGGCCCCTGCCCTCGGACCCGGAGGTGCTCAGGGACACCATAAAGGTCATGACCCTGACGGCGTATCTCTTCGTGCTCGTCGTGGTGGTGCCGCTCTCCCTGCTGGTCGGCGTGCACCTGCAGGTTCTTATGGAGGATATGCTCTGGGGGCTCATAGCTGGTTGCATAGGTGGTTGACATGAGGCTGAGCGAGATCAGGATCGACAGGGGGACGGTGGACGGGTACAGGTACGTGGGGATAAGGCTTCCCCGCCGCATGAGGACCTTTGCCTCCACCATTCTCAACGGAGGGCTCGGGGAGACGGACTCCGTGCTCATGGTCCAGGTCCCCCTGCACTATGACCATGCGGCCCCGGTGGAGCATCTGCGCACTATGTTGCGTGAGCTGAGGCTCCCCGAGGACACGGCGTGCTTCATGACCGCCGCCGAGCTGGACAAGGCGTTCTGCGCCAAGGGGGTTGAGCACAACGGCTCCCAGGCGGTAGCGCTGGTCAGTGCAGGCATCTCCAACTCCATCCGGGCGGGGGAGGCCTCCCGCGAAGGGTCCGTCCCGCATCGGCAGGTGGGGACCATCAACATCGTGGCGGTCACCGACCGGCCTCTGGCGGATTGCGGGCTCGCCAACGCCATCATGACCATCACGGAGGCGAAGGCCGCCGCATTGCAGGACCACCAGATCCCGGGGACGGGCACCACGAGCGACGCTGTGCTGATCGCCTGCCCGCTGGAAGGGGAAAGGTGCCTGTGGTCCGGGACCGGCTCCGACCACGGCATCGCCCTGGCCATGGCCGTGCGCTCCGCCCTGGGGGAGTCCATTGTCAACTGGAAGGGCGCCAATGGCAACTCCGTGCCCTTCCTGCGGCACCTGGCCATACGGGGCGTCACGTTCGACGACATGTGGGCCGCGGTCAAGGAGATGGATGCCCTCGACCCGGCGTGGGACGAGGCGCGGGTGCGGCGCATGTTCGAGGCCAAGCTCGAGGGCCTGGCGAGGGACATCAACGTCAACGCGCTCCTCACCGCAGCCCTGGTCCTGGAGGACAAGGGTCGGTACGGCCAGCTCTACGGCCTTGACGAGGCCAAGTTCCAGGAGGACCCGGTGCACCTCCTGGCCGACGAGCTTCTCGGAATTGCGCTCGCCGAGTACATCGGCGGCTCCAAGTGCGTGTTCGAGTACACCCGCTACGACAAGCGGAAGCCAGGCATTCTGGCCACCCTCGGCCCGTTCATGGACGACATCGTCGCCTCGCTGATAGGGGCGACCATGTCCGTCATCTACTCAGAGCTCCTGGAGGGAGAGGGACGACTGTCGTAGGCGCGCTGAGGGCGGCCGTCGCCCTCTTCACCGTCCTCCCGGCCAAGGCCAGGGAGGAGGACGTGGACGCGCTCTCCCATCGCTTCCATCTGATCACGTTCATAGGGCTGGCCTATGGCCTCCTCGCCGGGGGGACCATGTACGTGGCGGCCGAATGGCTGCCCCCCCTGGCGGGGACCGCCCTCGCCCTGGCGGCGGTCCAGCTGCTGAACAGGTTCCTGCACTTCGACGGGCTCAGCGACCTGGGGGACGGGCTCGTGTGCGGAGGCACCCCGGAAAGGAAGCTGGCCGCCATGAAGGACTCCAAGACGGGGGCCGGGGGGGTCGGCTACGTGGTCACGTTCACCCTGCTGAGCCTCGCCGCCCTCGGCTCCATCAGGGGCCGGTCGGAACTCCTCTTCCTCCCGCTGATCGCGGAGATAATGAACAAGAACGCCATGGTCCTCTGCGCCTCCGCGGGGAGGCCGAGGGAGGGGCTGGGCAACGCGTTCGTCGCCAACACCTCCGGGGGGCAGGCGCTCGCATCGATCGTCCTCTCCTCTCTCTTGGCCTTCGGGGCCGTGGGCCTGCTCGACCTGGCGCTCGGGCACTGGGACCTGGGGACGGCCGCCGTCCTCGCCCTGGTGGGCGCCCTGGTCAGTTCCCTCGTCGGGCTGTACATGAGCAGGGTGGCCATGCGGAACTTCGGGGCGGTGAACGGCGACGTGCTGGGCGCGACCAACGAGATCGCCCGGCCGATCGTGCTCCTCGTACTGCTGATGGCGGTGGGGCTATGAGCGTGGCCGCCCTCATCACCGCCGGGGGAAAGGGGACGCGCATCGCGGAGCTGGGGGTGGAGAAGCCCCTGGCCCCCCTCCTCGGGAGGCCGATGGTGGACATCGTGCTGGAGCAGCTGATGCTGGTGGACGAGGTCTCGGCGGTGTACGTGTCGGTGAGCCCCAACGTCCCGAGGACGAGGGAGCACCTGGAGGCCATGGGCGTCAGGGTGCTCGAGACCTCGGGGACGGAGTACTGTCACGACCTGATCCAGGCGGCGGAGGGGATCGCCGAGGACCATGTCCTCATCTGCCCGGCCGACTTGCCGCTGCTGCGCGCCGAGCTAGTGGCCGACGTGGTCAACGATTACTTGAGGAGAAAGGAAAGGTCCCTGACGGTCGGCATCCCGCTGGAGAGGGCGCTGGAGTTCGGGGTGGACGTGACCTTCTACGAATGCGTGGACGGCCGCTCGCTGATCCCCTGCGGGGTGAGCGTCGTGGACCGCCAGGCGATGCTCACCCGGGAGTATCTGCCCGGGGGATACTACGTGGCCGATACCTTGGACGTGGTGCTGAACGTCAACACCGTACGGGACCTGAGGGAGGCCGAGAGGGAGCTGCGCGCCCGCCTCACTTGCCCATGAGCCGCATCAATCGGACGTAGTTCTCCTCCACCTTCTCCAGCATCGTCTTGGCGCCGATCCTCCCCTGCGAGCTCAGGAAGGCAGCGATCGCTATCCCGCCGGCGCCCACCCCCTCCTTCACCAATCCCTTTTCGAAGACGGCGAGCCCCTCGTGCCTGGAGGGCCCGAAGTCCAGGTCGGCGGCCAGGATCGGCACCTCGCCGACCTGCCGCACGATCGCCCGGACGTCCGAGCTGCGGTCGTTCACGATCCATTTGGTGGTCCCCAGCGCGACGTTCTCCAGGACATGGGGGGCGAGCCCCTTGACAAGGGCCATGACCGCGGCCATCTGCGTCCCCCCGGCCATGAGGACCGGGACGCTCTCCGCGGCCCCGGCCACCACGCCGGCCGCGGCCGGCATCATCGGGTCGCCCACGGCCTGCACCGCCTTGAGGGGGTCAGCCCTCATCTCCTCCGCGGAGAAGGGCGCGTTGGCGATCCCCTCCCGGGCGATCCGCTCCTTCAGGGAGTGGGGGTTGTCGATCATGCTGCTGCTGACCTTGCCCTGGCCGTCGTAGCCCATTGCGAGCAGGACCGCGAGGGCGGTCGTCGTCCCCCCGGCGATGCTCTCCCCTATCACCAGGTAGGGGCTCCCCCGTGCCAGCTGACGGCCCAGCTGCAGGGCGTTCTCGTACGCCCGCCGGGGGTCCTTGAGCGCCCGGCCGGTGCGGATATCCTCCCCCGGCTCCCCCTCGATCTCGAAGTAGGGGGTGTGCGGCCTCACCCGCACGCCGCCGTTGATCACGAAGGTCGGCATGGGCGCCAGCTGCAGCGCGCTCATCGATATTATGCCGGGCGTGGGCACGCCCGTCGGGGTGACCGGAACGCCGTCGATGCACTTGCACCGGCCGTAATGGAGGAGTTCGACGTCCGCCGCCGGGGTGAAATCAGTGATCTCCGGGACCGCCCCGGCGGCCGAAACGCCCGGGACCTTCGCCGTCTCGGTGTTGCCGATGACGACCGTGTAGGTGGGCACCTTGCCCCAAACGCCATCCACGAACCTCCTTCCCGCCTGCTCCTCGAACGCGTATATTATGTCAGCCTTGCGCATGATCGCCGCCCCTCGATGCCAACCAAATCGAATTGGCTGTATCATCCAACTCAATGCGAAGAAAATATTTAATCTATTGGTCCGGGCGCTCAATCCTCGAGGATGGTGTCCAGAAGGGCCCCCAACGGAAAGTGCTGCCCGCCGTTCTCATGGAAGGAGGCCGTCCCGTCCCCCTTCCATCTGGGCCCGCGCACGGCAAAGGGGACCCTCATCAGCAGGTGCTCGCCCGTAACGGAGGAGGCCCCGTGGTCGATGAGCAGGGCGACCTCGCACCTCTGAAAATGCTTCTCATATCTGGCCAGCTCCCGGTCGATCTCCTCGATCAGCCGCAGCTTGTCCTTCGGGTTGCACTTGTGGCTGATATCGTCCGTCTCCTCTATATGCAGGAAGACGTCCTCCCTGCCCAATAGCTGGGCGGCCACCTTCGCCCCCTCCTTGAACCCCGGCACCCGATGGGTCTGCATGCCCAGGAACCTGCCGACGCCCAGGGCGGAGGGGCTCTTGGAGATGACCGCGAGGTCCGGGACCTTCGTTATCTCCCTCCTTATATCCACCGCCACCTTGCCCAGCCCCCCTCCCCAGGGCAGGAGGGTGATGCCGCCGGTGCTGTCTTGTACGCCCCTGGCGAAATCCTCAAAGGGCCCTAGGTCGGCGCCGTCGAGCTTGGCCTGGCCCGGGGGCTTGGGCAGGTCCAGGATGTCGTCCCCCTTGACCGTCAGCACCCCCTTCCCCCCGTGATAGAGCAGGATCTTGGGGTCCATGGAGGCCAGCTTGGGGCGGTTCTTGATTATGGCCCTCTGCAGGAACATCTCCTCGTCGCAGGTGATGTTGTAGTACCATTCCACGTTGTGGTCGCGCACCTTGGCGGGGGTCATGCGGTAGGCCACTCTCCCCTCGCCGATCGGCAGCTCCAGCCCGTACGCCTCGATGACCCCCCTCGGGATCTCGTACGGCCTGCCGGTCAGGAGCTCCAGCAGGAAGGTGTGGGTGTAGTCCTTCCCGTCGGTGGTGCCCACCTTCCCGTCCCTGGCCACGCCGTCCATGAAGGCCTTGCTGGCCGCCTCCAGGGGGGTGCGGTTGTCGAATATCGGGATGCGCTCGTCGGCCGCGCCGTCCAACAGGATGATCAGCTTTCTCATCGCCAGCCCTGACGTCCTCGAATGGGCGTAGCCATATAATTACTGTTGGTCGAACCCTCCAACCGAATGGTCCCCCGGCCCGCCGCCCGAGACGATGGGAGAACGCTCCGACGGAAGAAGGTCGATCGGACCCCCCCGACCTTCCCCATCCAGCCCCAATCCGAGGAAGGGAGGGCGGGTGCGGTGGGCATCTTGACGGGGGCTCATCCCATCCTGGACAAAGCGACGGCGCACTGCCCCGTGGAGATGCCCCCGTCGCCGTTGGGGACGAGGTCGTGGCAGACGAACGTGAGGCCGCGCGTTTCGACCAGTTCCTTGGTCCAGGCGGAGATGGCGTGATTGTAGCTCACCCCCCCGGTGAGGCCGATGTGCCTGACGCCCTCCGTCTCCGCCGCCTCCGCGGCTAGGTCGACGAGGCCCTCGAGAAGGGCGTGGACCATGCTCCCCGCCCGGTCCGCCCTGCTGCCCCTGGCCTCCATCATCGTCCGGAACATGGCGGGGGTGTCGATGACGTCGCCCCTCCGGACGGTCGGCACCATATCGAGGCATCGAGCCTCTTCCAGCCACCGCTCCAGCTTCATCGCCGGCTCCCCGTCGTAGCTCCTGTACTGGCAGACGCCCAGGTAGCAGGAGATGGCGTCCAGGGCCCTCCCGAAGGAGGTGGTGCGCCCGGAGCGGCGCATCATCTTGCGGAGGACCTCCGCCTCCCCCTCCGGGAAGCAGTCCAGGCCGCCGCCGGTCATCTCGGCGAGGGCGAACGCCAGCCGGCGCACGTCGTACACCGCCCTCTCCCCCCCGAGCAGCGGCACCTCGGCCAGGTGCCCAAGCCGGCGGTAGCCCTTCAGGTCGGCGAGGAGCACCTCTCCGCCCCAGGCGACCCCGTCGTCGCCGTACCCCGTGCCGTCGAGGGTCAGGGCGACCATCTTCTCCAGGCCCGACTCGACGAGCAGCGAGGCGGCGTGCGCGTGATGGTGCTGCACCTCCACGGCCTCGATCCCGCTCTCCTCCGCCCACGCCCTCGCCAGCCGCCGGGTGGAATGCCCGGGGTGCAGGTCCATCCCCACCGCGTCCAGCCTTTCCGCGCCGAGCAGGCGCCGCAGGTACCGCAGCGCCCCCTCCAGGAACTCGAGCACCCCTGGCGAGGAAGCGTCGCCTATGTACTGCGTGGCGTAGAGGCGCCCGTCGAACGCCAGCGCCCCGGCCACGCTCTCCTGCGCGCCGACCCCCACCGCCACGCCCTTCACCGGAAGCGGGATGGCCGAGGGGATGTGCCCCCTGGACCTGCGGACGAAGTAGGTCCTGTCCCCAAAGGAGCGCACCACTGAATCGTCGCAGCGATTGACGATCTCCCGGTCGTGCATCAGGTACATGTCCGCCCCGAGGGCGAGCGCGTCCGCCTCCTGGAGCACCATCGGCTCGCCCGGGACGTTGGCGGAGGTCATCACCAGGGCGTCCTCGTCCAGGAAGTGGAACAGCAGGTGCTGCATCGAGGTGTACGGAAGGAACACCCCTATGTTCCCGAGCCCCGGCGCCACCCGTTCCGTGACCTCGCCGTCCACCTTCGGCACCAGCACGATGGGGCGGTGGGCGGAGGTGAGCAGCTCCAGGTCGTGCGCGGACGGCCTCCCGTACCGTCCCAACGACCCTAGGTCCCGGACCATGATCGCGAAGGGCTTCTCCTTCCGGCGATACCACTCCCGCATGTGCGATAGCTGATCCAACGTGCAGCACAGGTGCATCCCGCCCCAGCTCTTTGCCACGCCTATCTTCCCTTCGTGAAGGCCGGCGGCGAACTTGGCTATGGGGGCGTCGTAGTCCCTCCCCCCGTCCCGGCCGAGAAGGTAGTAGCGGGGGCCGCATGCCGGGCAGGTGATGGTCTGATGGTGGAATCTCCGGTCGTCCGGGTCGGCGTACTCGCGCTGGCACTCCGGGCACATCGGGAACGGGCGCATGGAGGTCTGCTCGCGGTCGTAGGGGAGGCCCTCGATGACCGTGAAGCGCGCGCCGCAATCGGTGCAGTTGGTGAAAGGGTAGAGGTAGCGGCGGTTGCCGGGGTCGAACAGCTCCCTCAGGCAGGCGGGACAGACCGCGGCGTCGTTGGGAACCGCCACCCCTCCGGCGCCCTGCTGGCTCGGCATGATCCTGAAGCCCATGGCCTGCAGGGCGGCGTCGGGCAGCCCCGGGGAGAGCGAGACCTCGTCCAACCGGGCCAGCGGGGGCAGCGCCTCCCGGAGCCTCCGGACGAAGGCCTCCGCGTCCCCGTCGACCTCGATGACCACGGTGGAACCGTTGTTCTGCACGTACCCGTGAAGGCCCATGGCCCGGGCGAGCCGGTGCACCGTCGGTCGGAAGCCGACCCCCTGGACCACGCCCTTGACGGTGATGCGCATGCCCCTTTCCATCCAGCCCCGGCTATTTATCCCTTGTCGGTCCCGGCCCCACGAGGCATAAATATCCGCACTCCGTTGCGAGCAGGGATAGCATGAGCGAGGTACCGGAGGGACTCCGCTATACGAAGGACCACGAATGGGCCAAGGTCGAGGGCGACATGGTCACCGTGGGAATCACCGACCACGCCCAGGACGAGTTGACCGAGTTCGTCTACATCCAGCTTCCGAAGGAGGGCGCCCAGATAAGAAAGGGCGATGTGCTGGCGGTGGTGGAGAGCGTCAAGAACACCGCCGACGTGTACGCCCCCGTATCCGGGACGGTGGTGGAGGTCAACGCGTCGCTCGAGGAGGACCCGGCTATCATCAACCGGTCCCCCTACGCCGACGGATGGATCGCCAGGATCAGGCTGGCCGACCCCTCCGAGCTAGGGGCGCTCATGGATGCCAAGGGCTATAGAAGGCACATCGGCGAATGATCAGTACTCCAGGTAGATGTTGCGGGCCTGGCATTCCGTCCGCAGCCGCTCTATGAAGGCGTCCTCGTCCTTGAGAAGCTCCTGCACCGCCTTCCAGGTCTTGGCGCAGTCCTTGTAGTCAACGCCCGCCATCTCGTGGATGATCATGTCCACCCGCTTGCGGTTGTCGATGTCTATCTGCAGTCCGGCCCTCTCGAAGACATGCTCGAGGTGCCGGAAGTAGCAGGTCATGCGGAATAGTATGCCGTTGATCGGAATAAAAGTCTTTCATCGCCCGCCGGCAAGGGCGCCGTCCCCGGGCCCTCGAGGGATCCCGGCCCTGAATGCGACGCGCGGGGGCATCGGCCCCTGCCCATCGCCCCCTTACGCCCCGGCGTCGGCCAGCGCGCTCCCGCAGGGGCATTTCTTCCTCTCCTCGGGGATCTTCGGAAGGGTCCTGGCCAGCAGCGTGCGCACCCTGTCGGCGTTCTCCGCCATTATCCTCAGGACGGTGGCCGTGTCCACCGGGTGCTCCGCCCAGACGTCGTAGTCGGTGATCGTCGCCAGGCTCGTGTAGCACATCTCCATCTCCCTGGCGAGCGCGCACTCCGGCGCCAGGGTCATGCCGATGACATCGGCGAACGCCTTGAACATCCTGCTCTCCGCCCGCGTGGAGAAGCGCGGCCCCTCGATGCAGACGTACGTGCCGCCCGCGTGAACCGGAATCTTCGCCCGCTTCGCCTCCTTCGCGAACAGCGCGTTCATCTCCGGGCAGAAGGGGTCGGCCGTACTGACATGCACGGTCCTCGGCCCGTCGAAGAACGTGTACCTCCTTCCCTTGGTGAGGTCTATGAACTGGTCGACGAGTACGATCTCGCCCGGTTTGTACTCTTCCTGCAGGGAGCCGACCGCGCAGGGGGAGATCACCCTCTCCACGCCCACCTGCCTCAGGGCGTAGATGTTCGCCCGGTAGTTTATCATGTGCGGGGGGATCGCGTGCCCACGGCCGTGCCGGGGGAGGAAGGCCACCGGGACCCCGTTGAGTTCCCCCAGCTGGATTTCGTCCGAGGCCGGCCCGTAGGGGGTATGAGGGCGAACGGTCTCCTTGAGCTCGAACATGTCGGGGTCGTAGACCCCGGTCCCACCGATTATGCCGATCCTAGCCTTCATGGTGCTCCGGCACGATAGGCGATTCGGGAGTAATAAAGGGAACGGCGTCATGCCCTGGCGGCGCTGGCCATTTTCAGGGGGAACCTTCCAAGGGAACGAACCAAGCCCCCAAAGCTTATTTTACATCCTTAAAAATGTCCAGAGAGGGGTAACAATGGATAAGAGCGAGGTCAATCCCATCATGGCGTGCAGGGGGTTCCCGGCGTTCCCGGTCGTGCTCGTCGCGGTGAGCGACGGCAAGGGGAACAGCAACGTGGTCACCATCGCCCTCGTGCATATGTTCTCCTTCAACCCGCCGGTCATGGGCATTGGGGTGTCCCCGGCCCGGTACACCTATGAGCTGCTGGAGGCCGCCGAGGACTTCTCCATCAACGTCCCGAGCAAGGACCTGGTGGAGGAGGTCCTTTACTGCGGCCAACGCTCCGGGCGCGAGGTGAACAAGTTCGAGGAATGCGGCCTCGAGCCCCGGCAGGGCAAGAGGATCCGGTCTCCGGTCATCGAGGAGTGCCCGGTCAACCTGGAGTGCGTCAAGTGCCAGAGGGTGGACGCCGGGGACCACGTCTGGTACCTGGGCGAGGTCGTGCACGCCGAAATGGCCAAGGGCGTCGACCGGGAGCGGGCGCTCATGTACTGGGCCGGCGAGTTCCGGGTGGTGGGGGACGTCATCCGGCGGCGGTGAAAAGGTTATTAGGCCCGCCGTCCCGTTCCATTACATGTGATACGATGATCGGGATGGACGACAAGGTCGACCTGGACCACATGGGCGCGGTGATGGCCCTCCCGCCGGCACCGCTTGTGCTGGTGGGAGTGGCGGACAGGGAATGGAAGGAGAGGAACATCATCACGGTGGGGATGTTCAATGTGTTCTCGGTCCGTCCGCCCATCATCGGCATAGGGGTGACGACCGCCCGCTACAGCTACAAGCTGCTGGAGGAGAACGACGAGTTCACCGTGAACATCCCGGGGAAGGACCTCCTGGACAAGGTGATAGCATGCGGGGAGAGGAGCGGCGCGGAAACCGACAAGTTCAAACTGGCCGGCCTGACCCCGGTAAAGGGGAAGCGGACCAAGGCCCCGCGCATCGCCGAGTGCCTGATGAACATCGAGGTCAAGAGGACGCAGTCCTTCGAGGTGGGGGACCACACCTGGTACCTCGGGGAGATAAAGCACACTGACATTGTGCAGGGGTACGACCGCAGCCAGGCGCTGCTCTACCGGGACGGGGAGTTCTGGACCGCCGACAGGCCCCTGCGGTCCCTACGGCCCGAGTGAGGGCAGGGCGGCCTTCCTGAAGGAGCCGAAGACCTTCACGCACGAGGCGCTCTCCCGCAGCGCCCGGAGCGCCGCGGCCACCCTCTCGTCCTCCACGTCACCGTCCAGGTCCAGATAGAACACGTATTCCCAAGCCCGGCCGCGCCAGGGCCGGGACTCGAGCTTGGTTATGTTGACGCCGTTGTCCGCGAACGCCCGCAGGCAATCGAACAGCGCCCCCGGGCGGTTCTTGGTGGTGAACGCAAGGGCGGTCTTGTCTCCCCTCCCCGTCCCCCGCTCCCTGGAGAGGACGAAGAAGCGGGTGATGTTGTCCCGAACGCTCTGCACGTCCTCCATGAGCACCTCCATGCCGTATGTCTCGGCGGCGCGCCGGCTGGCGATCGCCGCCTCCTCCCGCAGCCCCCGCTCCTTGACCATCCGCACCGAGCCAGCGGTGTCGTAGGCGGGGACCTTCTCCCACTCCGGGTGCGAGGTCAGCAGGTCGCGGCACTGGGCCAGCGCCTGGGGGTGGCTGTACACCCGCCGCACGTCCTGGACCCCGGCGCCGGGATGGCCGATGAGGCAGTGCCTGATGCGCACCATGACCTCCCCGACCACCCACAGGTCGCTTCGGAACAGGAGGTCGTTGGCGGCCGTCACGCTCCCTTCGATGGAGTTCTCCACCGGCAGCATCCCCAGGTCCGCCCTGCCGGAGCGCACCGCGTCAAAGAGGTCGATGAACTCGGGGCACTCCAGGGCCTCGGCCCCCTCGTCCCAGGCGCGCACCGCGTCCTCGCTGTACGCCCCCCTCACCCCCTGGAACGCTATGATCATCTCAGCACCCGAACAGCTCCTCGTGGACCGCCCTCGTCGCCCGCTCCAGGTCCGCCTCGTCCACCGTGAAGTGGTAGGCGACCAGCGAGGCGCCGGCCGAGATCAGCCCGACGTTCACCCCCTCCTTCGCCACCGCCTTGAAGACGCGGGAGGCCAGCCCCTTGTGGTGCCCCAGCCCCTCGCCGACGATGCACATGAGGGCGAAGCCGGTGTGCGTCTCCACCCTCGAGGCGCCCGACTCCGCCAGCACCTTCTGGGCCTTGGCCACGTCCCTCCGGTCGATGAGCAGCGCGATGCAGGTCAGCGACGTGACCACGCTGTAGATGTTGATCTCCGCCCTCCGCAGCAGCGAGGCGACGTCGGCCAGCACCCCGAGCTTGTACCCGGTGCCCTCCCCGAAGACCTTCACCAGGGAGAGGTCCTTCATGCAGGAGATCGACTTGATGCTCTGATCGACGTTGTCGGCCCCGCCGATGGCGGTGCCGGGCGCCTCCGGCCGGAACACGTTCTTGACGCGGATCTCGATGTTGCCCGAGCGGGCCGGCTCCATGGTCATGGGATGCACGACCTTGGCCCCGAAGTACGCGAGCTCGGCCGCCTCGTCGTAGCTGAGGCGGGGGATGGGCTTGGCCGAGGGCACGATCTTGGGGTCGACGCTCATGAACCCGTCCACGTCCTTCCAGATCTCCAGGGAGGACGCCCCCATGGCGTTGGCCACCGCCGCCGCGCTGTAGTCGCTCCCGTTGCGCCCGAAGACGGTGACGGAGCCCTCCGGGGCCCGCCCGAAGAAGCCGGTGATGACCGGCGTGGTGTCCTCCTGCAGCATCCGCAGCAGCTTCGGGCGGATGCTGGCGCGCGTCGCCTCCATGTTGACCGTCGCCGCCCCGTACAGGCCGTCGGTGATGATGCCCAGCTCGTCCGCGTCCACCGGCCGCGCCCTCTCCCCCAGCTCGTTCAGCAGGGCCGAGAGGATTATGACGGAGAGCCGTTCCCCGAAGCACTGCACGTAGTCGCGGATGCGGGGGTTGACCTCCTCTATGTAGCAGGAGCCGTAGAGCATGCGCTCCAGCTTCACCAGCTTGGCCACGAGCTCCTCCACGGCCTTGGCCCGGGCGCTCTCGGTGCGCAGGGCGTCCCGCGCGAGATCGACGTGCAGCTTGGTGATCTCCCGCATGAAGGCGTCCACGTCCTCCTCGCTCCGGGTGCGGGAGATGAACTGCACCAGCATCTCGGTGACGCCCGTCACCGCGCTCAGCACCACGGCCTTCTTCTCCCGCTCGGCCATGATGATCCCGGCGACCTGCCGCATGGACCCCCCGGTCCGCAGCGAGGAGCCGCCGAACTTGAGCACCTTCAGCCGCGCCACCTCCGCTTGATGATGGCCTTCGGCACCTCGATGAGCGCCCGGTCCGCCTCCTCGCGGGTCAGCCCGGCCGCCAGCGCGAGCTGCAGGGCCGTGGGCAGATCGATGAGGTCGTCGGGGCCGTGCGCGTCCGTGTTCACGACCATGGGCGCCCCGGCCTGCTGGGCCATCCGGGCCACATGCCCGTTGGCCTTGCAGTGGGAGCTCCGGGAGGTGATCTCCAGCGCCACCCCGTTGTCGCGGGCCAGCTGCGCCTCCTCCAGGGTGATGAGCCCCGGGTGGGCCAGGATGTCCACCTCGGGGTTGAGCACGGCGGCCATGTTCGTCCCCTTCTCCACCGGCTCGCTGAGCGTCTCCCCGTGGACCACCACGAGCTCCGCGCCGAGCCTGCGCGCCTTGAGCACGACCTCGTCGATGCGCCGGACGGGGACGTGCGTGACCTCCACCCCGGCCAGCACCTTCATGCCCCATTCCTCCGCCAGCTCGGCGTCCCGCCGGCCCTCGGCCACGACCCGCTCCAGGTTGCTGAGCGACACGTGGTCCGTGAACGCCAGGTACTTCGTCCCCTTCACCACCGCGCGGCGGGCCAGCTCGATCGGCAGCAGCTCGCCGTCGCTCAGCAGGGTGTGGGTGTGCAGCTCCGCCCTCATCTCCTCCTCTCCGCCAGCTTCCGGTAGACGTCCTCCCAGGTCACTTCCATCCCCTCCACCGCCACCAGGAGGTGGTACACGAGGTCGGCCACCTCCCAGGCCTGCTCCTCGGCCTTCCGGTCCTTGGCCGCCAGGATCACCTCCCCCGCCTCCTCGACCACCTTCTTCAGGCGCTTGTTCTCGTCCGCGAAGAGCGTGCACGTGTAGCTGCCCTCCCGGGGCTCGGCCCTGCGCTCCCGGATGACCCGCAGGAGCGGGGGGAGCACGGCCATGGTGCCATCGGGGTCCCCGTAGAGCACCTCGTCGAAGCACGACATCCGCCCGAGGTGGCAGGCCACCCCCGTCTGCCTCACCCGCACGAGGAGCGCGTCGCCGTCGCAGTCGAGCTGGATGGAGACGATCTCCTGGACATGCCCAGACGTCTCCCCCTTCCTCCACTGGGCCTGCCGGGAACGGGAGTAGAAATGGGTGTAGCCGGTCCGCAGCATGTCCCGGTACGCCTGCTCGTTGGCATAGGCCATCATCAGCACCTCGTTGGTCTCGTGGTCCTGCACGATGACAGGGACGAGCCCATCGGCATCGAACTTGGGGGCGCTCATCTCACCTCAACCCCGTTCCTCCTCAGATATTCCTTGACGTCCCCGACCGTCCACTCCCCATAGTGGAAGATGGACGCCGCGAGGGCCGCCTCCGCCTTGGTCTCCCTCAGCACCTCCAGGATGTGCCTCGGCGAGCCGCATCCCCCCGAGGCGATCACCGGGATGGAGACCGCGTCCGCCACCGCCCTGGTCATCGCGATGTCGTACCCGTCCTTGGTGCCGTCGGCGTCCATGCTCGTCAGCAGGATCTCCCCGGCCCCCAGTTCCTCCACCCGCTTGGCCCACCGCACCATGTCCAGCTGGGCGTCCCTCCGCCCCCCGTGCGTGTACACCGTCCACCCGCCCGCGCGGCGCTTGGCGTCGATGGCGACCACCACGCACTGGGAGCCGAAGTCCTTGGCGCACTCGGAGATGATCTCCGGCCGCTGCACCGCCACGGTGTTGATCGACACCTTGTCCGCCCCGGCGTTGAGGGCCGCCCGTACGTCCGCTGTCTCCCGGATGCCCCCGCCCACGGTCAGGGGCACGAACAGCCGCTTGGCCGTCTCCTCCACCACGCCGAGCAGCGTCCGCCTGCCCTCGACGCTCGCGGAGATGTCCAGGAACACGATCTCGTCCGCCCCCTGCCGTTCGTACTCCTCGGCCATCGCCGGCGGCGAGCCCACGTCCTTCAGGTCCAGGAACCGGACGCCCTTGACGACCGCCCCGTCCTTGACGTCCAGGCAGGGGATGATCCTCTTGGTCAGGCTCATTCCGTGCTCACCTTGGGGCGGTCCTTGGTGCTGAGTTCGCTCCTGCGCGGGCGGACCGCGGCGCGCAGCGCCTTGCCCAAGGCCTTGAACGAGGCCTCCACGATGTGGTGCTCGTCGTACCCGCGGAGCACCATGACGTGCAGCGTTATCCCCGAGGACATGGCGAAGCTGCGGAGGAAGTGGGCGTACAGGGCGTTGGGGCAGTCCACGTCCGCGTATGGCCGCTCGATGATGTCCACCGCCACCTGCACCAGCGCATCGTCCATCGGGATGAGGGAGAAGGCGGTGCGCTCGATCGGGGATTCGCCCAGGCACTGCTTGAGCGTCTTCCCCAGGACGATCGCCACGTCCTCGACCAGGTGGTGCACGTCGTCCCCCCTGGCCTCCAGGGCCAGATCGAAGTCGGCGTACCGGGCCAGGGTCCCGACCATATGGCGCAGGAACTGCTCCTCGCACCGCACATCGGCATTCCCCTCCCCGTCCAGGTCCAGCTTCAACCGGACCTCGGTCTCCCGGGTCTTGCGCACTACCTCGGTCTTGCGGTCCATGGCCTCATCTCCGGATCACGCTGTGATTCAGCTTCCCAGTATAAAGCGCTAATCCCACCACCGCCTCCCGGACGCCCATGCCCTCGAGCGCCTCCAGGTCCCGCTCGGTGGTGATCCCGCCGGACACTATGGTCGGGTGCGGGCAGGCGGCCATGAAGGCGCGCACCGCCCCGGCGTCGATGCCCGCGCCCTGTCCCTCCACATCCACGTTGGTGTAGAGCACCCCGGCGAGCGGCATGTCGGCGATCATGGCGAAGACGTCCTCCAATCCCAGGGGCAGCCCCTCCCTCCAGCCCTGGGCCTGGACCCGCCCGCCCCTCATGTCGAGGGCCAGCACAAGCCTCCCCGGGCGCCTCTCCGCCATCCTTTGCAGCCAGGCGGGGTCCTTCAGCCCCTTGGTCCCCACGATGACCCTGTCCGCCCCGCAGTCGAGGTAGTACTCCACCACCTCGGAGGACCGGATGCCCCCGCCCACCTGGACTGGTATGCCGGCCCCCTGCACGATCCGTCTGATCGCCTGGGCGTTGTGCCCCTTCCCCAGGGCGGAGTCGAGGTCGACCACGTGCAGCCTCCTGGCCCCTTCGGCCTCCCAGCCCTCGGCCACCGCGACAGGGTCGGGGAGCACCACCCGCTCCGTCCCCGGGACCCCCCCTACCAGCTGGACCACCCGGTGGTCCAGGATGTCCACCGCGGGTACGACGATCATGCGCACCCCTCCGCGAACCGCACGAAGTTCCTGAGGAAGGCCAGCCCGGCCGACGAGCTCTTCTCGGGGTGGAACTGCGTCCCGTAGACGTTCCGCTTGCGGAAGAGCGAGGGGAAGCTCCCGAAGTGGTCGGTATGGCCCACGGCGGAGCCGTCGGTGGGGCGCCCGCGGAAGGAATGGGCGAAGTAGAAGTGCCTGTCCTCGATGCCGTCCATGATCGCATCGGCGGTGACGACCTCGTTCCAGCCCATGTGCGGGACGCGCGGGGCGCTCAGCCGGACCACCTCCCCCTCCAGGAACCCGAGGCCGGGCGAGGCGCCCTCCGCGCTCCTCTGGAACAGGACCTGCATGCCGATGCATATCCCCAGGCAGGGGACGCCCTCGTTCAGCCTCTCCACGATGGCCTCCCCGTGGGGGCGCAGCCGCTCCATCGCCCGGTCGAAAGCCCCCACCCCCGGCAGGACGATGCACTCCGCCCGTTCCAGGAGGGCCATGTCCTCCGCCACGTGGACCTCGGCCCCGCAGTTCTCCAGGGCCTTCCGGATGCTGTGCAGGTTCCCCACGCCGTAATCGGCAAGCTCGATCCTCAGCGGCATTCCCTCAGCACCTCCTGCATCCTCTCCAGCAGGACGGTGTTCATCTCCCGGGTGCCGATGGTGGTGCGCACGCAGTTCTCCAGGCGGCGGACCTTTCCGAAGTCCCGGACGAGCACGCCCCTGTCCGCGAGCCCCTTCGTTAACCTGTCCGAGGGGACCGTCGGCCGGAAGAGGATGTAATTGGCCTCCGACGGGAACACCTGGAAGCCGAGGGCGCGCAGCCCCTCCTCGAGGAAGGGCCGCTGCTCGGCGACGACGCGCACGCTCTCCTCGAGGAAGGCGGGGTCCCTGAGGGCGGCGATGGCCACCCGCTCCCCAACCTTGTTCAGCGAGTACGGGACCTTGACCCTCTGCAGGGCGTCGGCCAGCTCCCTGCTCGCGGCGAGGTAGCCGACGCGCATTCCCGCCAGCCCGTACGCCTTCGAGAACGTCCGGGTGACGATCAGGTTGTCGTACCTCTCCACCAGGGGGAGGAAGGAGCGCCCGGCGTACTCCGCGTACGCCTCGTCCACCACCACCGGGCGGGCCGCCCCCTCGATCACCGCCCGCACGTCCTCGTCCCGGAAGGTGTTGGAGGTGGGGTTGTTCGGCGTGCAGATGAGGACGAGGCTCCCTGGCGTGGAGTTGATGCGCTCCACGTCCAGCTGGAACCGCTCGTCCAGGTCGACCGTGACCGTCCTCCCGCCGTTGATGCTGACGAAGAAGGAGTGCAGCACGTAGGCCGGGTGGGCGGTGATGACAGTACCCCCAGGCTCCACCAGCGTCTTCATGATCACGTCCAGGGATTCGTCGGAGCCATTGCCCACGACGAAGTTGTCCCTGCTCAGCCGGTGCACCCTGGCCAGCTCCTCCCTGAGACCGTCGCCGTAGGTGCTGGGGTACTGCCCCAGGTCCAGGTCACAGCACTCCCGGAGCGCCCGCATCCCCGCGGGATTCGCGCCCAGGGCGTTGGTGCTCGTGTCCATGCGCAGCTTGTTCCCCACCTCGGGGTTGTAGTAGAGCTGAAGGTCCCGGCACGTGGAGCGGATCCAGTTCCTGTCCATCGACGCACCTCAGGGAACCATCCGGTCGATGGGGGTCAGCAGGATGCCGGTGGCGCCCATGCGCTTCAGCTGGTTGATCGCATCGTACGCGTCCGCCTTGTCGATGACGACGTGCACGGCCACCACGTCGTCCCGGCCGATGATGTTCATGATGGTCGGCCCGGCGATCCCGGGGAAGGCCCGCTTGACCTCTTCCAGGGAGGCCTTGGGCACGTCGGCCATGAGATACTTCTTGTTCTCCGCCTCGGTCACGCTCAGCATGGCCGAGATCACCTCCTGGACCTGCTGCTCGCACCCCTCGTAGGCCTCGCGGTTGGCGATGACCACCGCCTGTGACTCCGCGATCACGGCGAGCTCGCGCAGGTGGTTCATCTTAAGAGTGGAGCCGCTGGCCACCAGGTCGACGATGATGTCCGCCACCCCCAGGAGCGGGGCGACCTCCGCCGCCCCGGCTATGGGGGCGATCTCCACCCGCTTGCCCAGACCCTCGAAGTACCTGCGGGTGAGGTTCGGGAAGGAGGTGGCCACCACCAGCCCGTCCGGGAGGGCCTCCGGCCCCTTGACGGCCATGGTGTCGGGGACCGCCACGGATAATCGGCAGTGCCCGAAGTTGAGCCTGTAGGGGACGACCACGTCCAGCCCGGACTCGAGCACGAGGTCGTAGCCGGTGATGCCCACGTCCACCGCCCCCTTGTGCACGAACCGGACTATGTCCTGGGCCCGGAGGAACATGACCACCAGGTCCTGGCGCTTGACGTTGGCGTAGAGCCTGCGCTCGTCGCCGTTCTCGATCTCCAGCCCGGCCTGCTTGAGGATCTCTATGGACCTCTCGCTCAGCCGTCCTTTGTTGGGTATGGCCAGCCTGAGTGTCATAAGATAGCCCTTGGCACTCCCCATCAATGGGCAATTGCTACTTATAACTACTGACACTCTGGTCGGGCGCGGGCGCCCGCCCGGGGCCCTTTGCCAGCTTCAGTCCCCCATGAGCGCCCTCAACGCATGTCCCAGATCGGGACTTCAATAACGGACGCGGGTGATGAGCTCCGGGGGGACGTCGCACCGCACCAGCCGGGGGACCTCCCCTCCCAGCCCCAGCTTCCCGGCGATCATGACCAGGGCGCCCTTGACCCCCTCGATGGCCAGCACCTCCCGGATGGCCCGGTCGATGAGCGTCAGGTCGTCCTCGGTGATCAGGTTGCCGAGCTTGGTCGCGCAGGCGTCCGCGAGCGCCCCGTCCGCGGCGATGACGGTCGCCAGGTCCGCCCTGCCCAGGGATATGGACGGCCCGACCGTCCCGGACGAGGTGCATATGCTGTACGGCGCCTTCGTGGCCGGAACCTCAAGGGCCAGATAGTTCGGCGTCCGGACGCTGGAGTACAGGCCGACGGTCACGGTCCGATTGGTGCGCATGACGATGTCCCCGCCGTTGTCCACCAGGCAGTGCTTGCATCCCGCCTTCGTCATCGCCGCCACGGCGTGATGGCCGATGGCGCCCGCCACCGCGGCCATCGGCCCCACGTCCGCCCGCTGCGCGGCCTCGCACATGTGCCGGACCACCTCCCCCATGTCCGCCCTCACTGGATAGGGATCGAACGTGGCCTTGAAGTAGGGGTCCTTGGCTATGTACGCCTCCACCTCCTCGCGGGCGTCGAGCACGGCCTTCTCCGCCAGGGGAAGGTACTCCTCGTCCGCCTCGATCGTGACGGCCGTCTCCTTGTACTGGAAATGTCTCCTCATAGCCGGAACTTCATCGCTCCCGGAGGGCAGGCGTCGATACACATCCCGCAGGCGATGCACCGCTCGGCGTCGTAACGGACCCTCCACGACGGCCTCTCCACCGTGAGCGCCTCCACCGGGCAGATCGACAGGCACATGCCGCAGTGGGTGCACCGCTCCTCGTTCTTCTCCACGTAGGTGGCGAGCTCCTGCACCTCCACCCTCGCCTCGTTCAGGTAGCGGACGGCCTCCTTGATGTTGCCCGCCTTCCCCTCCACCTCCATCAGCAGCCGGCCGCCCTGCTCCCGCACCTCCGCCCGGAGGATGTTGATCTTCAGGTCGTAGTCCTTAACGAGGCGGTAGACGATGGCCTCGTTCACTAGGTCCGGGCTGAAGCCCAGGAGGAACTTCCGCTTGGCCATCAGACCGCCTCCTCCTTGGACCGCACCTCCAGGGTGCCGACCCCCCTGTCCGCGGGCAGCGGCGCCACCGGCTCCGTGAGCAGGAACTCCCCGCCCTCGATCCGCTCCGCGAGCGTCTCGGCGACCTGCCTCGCCTTCAGGTAGCTGGAGAGGGAGGAGGTCCGCACTTCCCGGCCGAAGAGCTCCACCTTCCCCGAGCGCAGCTCCGCGTAGGAGAAGTGCTTGATCGGCCTGCGGTTCCGGGATTGGACGGAGTAGTCGACAAGGGGGGAGAAGAGCTGCTCGTCGCTGATGGCGCAGCTCCGCATGACCTCCTCGTCCAGGATCGGGATGGGGACCCCGATCCCGATGGCCAGGGACACGCCGTACCCGGTGAGGGCCACCGCCCGGATGAACTCGGGGGACATGCCCCGCATATCCCCGATGGTGGCGAGGCTCCTCGCCCCGCCCATGGGCACCCCGAACCGCGTCTCCACGTTGGTCTTGAACTGCGTGCCCTCCCACGCCACGTACCCCGTCCCCCCGCCTAGGAACAGCCGGGTGCCGATGCCGATGGTGCGGAGCGTGGGGTCGTTGAGGAGGGGGGATAGCTGCCCGGCGCTGGAATAGGTGATGTTGCCGTAGTTCGGCAACAGCTTGCCCATGTAGGTGTAGAGGGTGCGCTCGGAGGAGTTGGTCCCCGAGGCGTAGTTCTGGTACGAGTTCCGGGGGTTGAAGAGGTACGCCTGGTTCATGGTGTTCAGCGAGACGTACGTGTCGATCTCCTTGCGTGGGTAGCAGTCGGTGCCGCTCGAGGAGGCCCTGAGGCGGACCGCCCTTCCGGCCACCAGCTCCTCGATGACGTGCGCGCCCCCGTACTCCTCACGCCCGTCCTGCCTGAGCTCGGTGGCGCCGATGTAGGCGTCCACCGCCGCCAGCCCGGCGTAGGCCGGGACGTCGTTGAGGGTCACCCGCTGCATGCGGATCGGCGGCTCGGAATGGCCGAAGTTCAGGAAGGCGCCGGAGGAGCACATGGCCCCGAAGGTGCCCGTCGTCACGACGTCCACCTCCTTGGCGGCGCGCTCCACGCCCTCGCTCTGGACGTAGGAGACGACCTCCTCGGCGGTCATGACCACCACGTCCCCGTCCTTGATCCTCTGGTTGATCTCCGCTACCGTCCGCTTCATCCAGCACCCCCCTCAGAGGAGCCCCTTGGCCTTTGCCAGCTCCGCGTTGAGCACGGACCCGCCGGCCCCGCCCCTCAGGGTGTTGTGGGAAAGCACCCAGAGCTTGATATATCCTTTGCGCTCCCGGACACGGCCCACGCTCACGGCCATCCCCCTCGCCCGCTCGGGCTCCCCCGCCAGGGCGTCCGCGATGGGCTGGGGGCGGTCCTCCTCCCCACGCACGATGATCGGCCGGAGGGGAGCGGTGGGCAGGCCGAGCGCCTGGGGCTCGGGCCTGAACGTCTCCAGGGCCTCGACGACCTCGGCGGCGGCGGCCTCCCTCCCCAGCCTCAGGACGACCGATTCCAGGTGCCCGTCCAGCACCGGGACGCGGGCGCAGCTGGCCACCATGTCGAAGGCTGCGGGCTCGACCCTGCCGCCCTTATATGTGCCGAGCATCTTGTGGATCTCCTCCTCCATCTTCTCCTCCTCGTTCCGGATGAAGGGGACCACGTTCCCGAGGATGTCCAGGGACGGGACGCCCGGGTAGCCGGCGCCGGAGACGGCCTGGTACGTGGAGACATAGCAGGCCCTGAGCCCGAACGCCGCGTGGACGGCCTTGAGCGGGACGGCGAGGCCGGTGGTCGAGCAGTTCGCGTTGGTGACGATGAACCCGCCCTGGGGGAAGGTCGCCTGGGAGCGCGCCAGCTCCAGGTGGTCCGGGTTGACCTCGGGGATGAGCAGCGGGACGTCCGCCCGCATGCGGTGGGAGGCGGCGTTGGAGAACACCGCTACGCCGGCATCGGCGAGCGCGGCCTCGGCGTCCTTAGCCACCTCGGTGGGGAGGCCCGAGAACGCCAACCGGCACCGCCGGGCGATGGCCTTGGGCTCCAGCGCCTCTATCCTCATGGCGAGCGTCTCGTCCTGGAAGCGGACGCCCTTCACCCTCAGGACCTCCCCGAGCGTCTTCCCCTCCGACCGCTCGGAGGCGTAGAGGCCGCCGATCTCGAAATAGGGATGGCCCTCGAGCAGCTGCACGAATCTCTGGCCGATCATTCCCGTGGCGCCTAGGACCGCCACCTGCACCTTCCTCATCGTTTCACCTCGAAGTACTTCCTTCCCTCCTGCATGAGCCTGATCATATGCTCCCGGTCCTCGTCGCACCCCGCCTGCTGGACCTCCCTCAGGGCATCGATCAGCCTATCCAGGATCTCCCGGTTGTGCGGGTTCAGATGCTGGATCTCATAGTAAAGGTTTGGGCTCTCCATGGCCACGCTCTTGCTGATGCTCATCTGCCGCTCGAACGTGGTGGAGGCCACCCTGCTCAGCTCCTCGTAGCTGAACCCGCTCGCCCGCAGCGCCCCGAAGAACGCCAGGTTGAGCGCATGGCTCATCCCGAGGACGATGGCGATGAGCCGGTCGTGGTCCTCGACTGGCATCTCGACGACGTTCGCCCCCGTCCCGTTCAGCAGGGGCATGAACCGGCCGACGGCCGCGTCGGAGCCGCAGTTGCACACGATGAGGTTCCGGGCGAACATGGAGGAGGCGCTCGGGCCGAACATGGGGTGGATGGAGCAGACCAGCAGCCCCTGGGCCGCGCCCTCCCTCAGGACGTCAATGAAGGGGGCCTTGACCGAGGCGATGTCGAACACCAGCCCCTTCGGCCTCAGCCGGAGCACCTTCCGCAGCGCCTCCTCGGTGGCGGAGATGTGCGTGGACACCGCGATGACGTCCGCCCCCCGCACCCCCTCCTCCAGCCCCACGTTCGGGAACCCTCCCCCGGGCTGGGCGTCGCTCACCGTCACCTCGTGCCCGCGGGAGGCGAAGAAGCGGCACAGCCACTGCCCCATCGCCCCCCCGCCGCCGACCACCAGGACCTTGCGCGGCCGCATCGGGCGGGGCAGCCGGGCCTGGGCCTCGACCGACTCCCTGACGAGCAGGGTCGCCAGCTCGATCGCGGCCGCCTCGCTGATCCCCACCTCCTTCGCCCGCGCGAGGTACCTCGTCCGCACCTGCTCCTCCACCCGCAGGTCCCGCACCGGCAGGGCCTTCTCCACCTTCTGCTGCCCCATGCTCAGGGCGATTTCCATGCGCCTCTTGATCAGGTCCAGGATCTGGTTGTCGATCTCCTCTATCTTCCAGCGAATGCCCTCCACGGAATCAGTCAAGCATCCCACCTCGCACGCTCAGGTCCGCCAGCACTAGCGCGGCGGCCGCCTCCACGACCGGCACCGCCCTGGGGGCGATGCACGGGTCATGTCGCCCCTCTATCCGGAGATCGGTCTGCTCGCCCGTCTCCAGGTCCAGGGAGCGCTGCCCCCGGGCGATGGACGCCGTCGGCTTGATCGCCACCCGGAGGACCACGGGCATGCCGTTGGTGATCCCCCCGAGGATCCCCCCGGCGTCGTTCTTCGCCGTCCGCACCTTCCCGTCCACCAGCACGAAGGGGTCGTTGTGCTGCGAGCCCCGCATCCCGGCGGCGGCGAAGCCCGCCCCGAACTCAATGCCCTTCACCCCCGGCACGGCGAACATCATCTTCGCCAGCTCCCCCTCGACCGTGTCGAAGAAGGGCTCCCCCAGCCCCATCGGGAGCCCGTCCGCGATACATTGGACCACGCCCCCCACGCTGTCCCCCTCCTCCCTTGCGGCCGCGATCTCGGCCCGCATGGCCTCGGCCAGCTCCGGCGTGGCCGCCCTCACGTCGTTGGAGCGGGAGAGGAGGGCGGCGGTGACGTCCCGGTCCTCCGGGTCCAGCACCCTCCCGACCTGGCGGACGTAGGCGGCGATGCGCACCCCCCGCTCCTCCAGAAGCATCTTGGCGATGGCGCCGGCGGCCACGATCCCGACGGTCATTCGGCCGGAGAACTGCCCTCCGCCGCGCAGGTCGGCGCACTCGGAGTACTTCGAGCGCGCGGTGAGGTCGGCGTGCCCCGGCCTAGGGACCGTCCGGAACCGCTCGTATTTCTGGGGATCGATGTTTCGGTTCACCACAAGCAGGGCGATGGGCGCCCCGGTGCTCCTTCCATCCAGAAGGCCGGAGAGGACCTCCACTCGGTCCTCCTCCGCCCTCGGGGTCCCGATGCCCGCCCTCGGCCGTCTGAGGTCCACCTCGCCCTGCAGGCGGGCGAGGTCCACCGTCAGGCCGGGGGGGACCCCGTCCAGCACCGCGCCGACGCAGGGCCCGTGGCTGGCCCCGAACAGGGTGAGGCGCAGCTCGCTTCCTATCGTGTTCATGGTATCATCTCCATCCTGGCCCCCAGGGACCGCATGTCCTTGACGAAATCGGGGTATGAGATGCGATGGCATTCGCCATCGCCTATGACCGTCTCCCCCTCGGCCGCCATGGCCGCCACGGCCGCGGCCATCAGGATGCGGTGGTCGTTCCTTGCGTCCACATGCGCCCCCTTCAGCGGCCTTCCCCCCTCCACCACGCACCCGTCCGCCGTCTCCCGCACCTCCGCCCCCATGGCCCTCAGGAACTGGACCGTGGCGGCGATGCGGTCGCTCTCCTTGAGGCGGACGTGCGCCGCGTTGTAGATGCGGCTCTCCCCCCGGGCGTACGCGCACATCACCGCGGTGATTGGGAATAGGTCCGGAGCGTCACCCAGGTCGATGGCCGCGCCGCGGAGCTCCCCGCGGGAGCAGGTGAGGGCGTCCCCCCTCCATGCCACCTCCGCCCCCAGCCCCGTCAGGATGTCGAGGAACGCGCGGTCCCCCTGGGCGTCCGCCGGGTCGAGGTTGCGTACGGTCACCCGGCCGGTGAGGGCCCCCGCGGCCAGCGGGAAGGCGGCGGAGGAGAAGTCCCCCGGCACCGTGTAGGTCTGCGGGCGGTAGCGCTGCCCTCCCGGCACCAGGAACCCGTCGGGAAGGGCCTCGCTCCTCGCCCCGAAGCGGAGCATCATCTCCCGGGTGATGTCCACATAGGGCCTCGACCGCAGCGGGGAGGTCAGCCTGACCGTCGTGTCCACGGCCTTCAGCGGCGAGGGCAGCAGGAGCGCGGAGATGAACTGGGAGCTTACGTCGCCGCGGACCTCGGTCGCCGTGCCGAGGTTCGGCCCCCGCACGATCAGCGGCGCCAGCCCGTTCCCGCGGGTGCTCTCGCACCGGACGCCCAGCATGCACAGCGCGTCGATGAGCGGCTGCATCGGGCGGCTGCGGACGCTCGCGTCCCCCGTCAGCACGGTCGAGCAGGGGAGGAGGGACGCCACCCCGGCCATGAGGCGGATGGTCGTCCCCGAGTTCCGGGCGTCTATGACGGCGTCCGGGCAGCGCAGCTCGCCGCCGACGATGCGCAGCTCGTCCCCCCCGGTCACCTGGGCGCCGAAGGCCTTAATGGCCTCCAAGGTGGCCAGGGTGTCCTCCCCCAGCAGGGGCCGCCGCAGCACGCTCTCCCCGTCGGCGAGCAGCGCCAGGGCCATCGCCCGGTGGGTGTAGCTCTTGGAGGGGGAGGCGGCGATGCTTCCCTCCGCCCTCGAGCCGATGACCCTCAGCCTGATCCTTCCACCCCCTGGTACACGTCCGCGGCCAGCGTTGGCATCCCCAGGGCCTCGGCCACCTTCCTCTCCGTTCCCAGGTCCACGAAGGCGGCGACCGCCGGCCCCGTGCCGGAGATCCCCGCGCCCAGGGCACCGGCGGCCAAAGCCCTCAGCGGCAGCTCCAGGTCCAGCCCCAGGGCCGCGCCGTAGCACAGCGAGTTCAGGTACATGGCCTTGGCGTACTCCCCGTTCCAGGCCATCCGGAAGGCCTCCTCCACCAGGGGCCGGTGGAGCGCGATGCGCTCCCGGGGCAGCCCCGCCTTCCGGACCATCCGCTCCGGGACCCCGATGACCGCCCTGGGGGCGAGGCCGAACCGCTCCCGGCGGAGCAGCGCCCGGGCATGGTTGTCGGTGAGGACGACCCCCCCGAGCAGGGAGGCGGCGGCGTCGTCCATCGCCCCGGTGACGGAGACGCCCGCCCGCACGGAGACGTCGGCGTTCATCCGCAGCACGTCCAGGGCGGGCATGCTCTCCCCCAGGGCGCGCAGCGTCGCCATTATCACCGCGTTGGCCGCCGCGCTGCTGCTCTTGAGCCCCCGGGAGACCGGGAGCTGGGAGCCGGTGCGGACGATCGCCCTCCGCCTAACGGAGAAGCGCTCCAGCACCTCCAGGGCGCAGAGTTCGGCCAACGTCGTCGGCTCGTCCGGAAGGCCCTCCAGCCGGACCTCGGCCCCCTCCCCCGGGACCAGCTCCACCTCCGCCCAGGTGCGCAGGTCCACGCCGACGGCGCACCCCTTCCCGGCGGCGATGGCGTTGACGATGGTGACGGCCCCCCTGGCCTCCGCCCTCCCCTTCACGGCAGCGCCTCCCTGAAGGCCCTCTCCATGACCTCCCGCTCCACGGCCTTCCCGGTCCACAACTCGAAGGAGGCCAGGGCCTGGTAGATCAGCATGTCCATGCCGTTGACCGCCCTCGCCCCTTTGCGGGAAGCCTCAGCCAGCAGCGGCGTCACCGGCGGGTTGTACACGGTGTCCATGACGAACTGCCCCTCGTGGAGCGCGTGCGGGGAGATCGGCGCCTCCTGCGGGAAGCCCTTCATGCCCAGGGGGGTGCAGTTCACTATGATGTCGTACCGCCGCTCCTCCGCCGCCCGCAGCGCCACCGGGCGGGCGCCGAACATCCTGGCCAGGGCCTCCGCCTTCCCCATGGTCCGGTTGGTGATGTCCACCTCAGCCCCCTCGGTCGTCAGGAACTGGAGGACGGCACGGGAGGCGCCCCCCGCCCCCAGCACCAGCGCCGGCCTCCCCTTCACCTCCACCTTGTGGTGCTCGAACGTCCGCTGCACGCCGATGACGTCCGTGTTCCTGCCGACCAGCCTCCCCCCCTCATTGATCACGGTGTTCACCGCCCCGATCCCCTCGGCCACGGCGTCCACGCTGTCCAGGAGCGGCAGGATGCCCTCCTTGTGCGGGATGGTCACGTTGAAGCCCCGGATCCCCAGGGCGTCCACCACGTCCAGGAGGTCCTCCAGCTCGTCGACCATCGTGACCCATTTGAGGTACGTCCCGCGGACCGCCGAGGCCCTGTAGGCGGCGGTGTGCAGGGCCGGGGATACGGTATGGTCCAGCGGGGACCCCACTATGCCGGTCACCATCGGCTCCTTCCCCAGCCACTTGGCCGTTTCCAGGTCCAGCTGGCCAGGGGCGGTCTCCTTGCCGGGCGAGACGGCCGCGTAGGAGAGCAGGGAGCCCATCCTGTGGGCCAGGACCCTCGTCGCCATGCCCAGCTCCCCCATGCCTATGAGGGTGAAGCGCTCCCGGGTGAGGGCGAACAGCTGCGCAGCCTCCACCAGCTGCGCCAGGTCATGCACCGTCCGGACCTGGAAGGCGGCCTTGGCCATGTCCGAGCGGGCGGAGCACTCCACGAGGACCTCGATGATCCTGGCGACGGAGGGCGTTTTCTTCAGGTCATGGTAGGAGACGATGACCTTGGCCGGCCGGAGGAGATGCGTCCTGCTCACCAGCGGATGCCCGAGCTCCAGGTCTATGTCGAACCCGGCCTTGGCCGCCCGCCGCAGGAACTCCCATTTCGCCTCGGTCGTCCCCTCCCAGCCCCCTCCCTGCTCCCTCTCCCGCAGGGTCGCGATCTTCCGGCCCTCAAGCTGAGAGAACGGCGTGAGGTCGCCGGGCAGCTCAGCCATGGCGTCGAAGCGGAGCTCGAGGCACTCCGCCCCCCTCGCCAGCGCCTCCCTGGCCACCGCCAATGCCGAGGCCGCGTCCGCCTCCGAGATCGCCACGCAGGTCCTGGTCATCGCTCCACAACGCTCTCCTTCACCGCATGCCCGAAATGCCGGCCGCCCTCCTCCAGGCGCACCAGGACCTTGTCCCCCTCCTTGAGGTCCGCCACCGAGATGGAGCCGTCCCTGGTACAGAGGCGGATGGTCTCTGCGTTCTGCAGGACCGTCGTGTACGTCCTGCCGCCGACCTCCGCCTCCAGCAGCAGGAGCGGGCGGACCTCCACCTTGGCCCGGCCGACGACCACCGGCCTCGTGCGCCCCTCCGAGTCCACGGCCAGGAGCTCGGTGCCGCCCTTGACCTCCGAGAGGTACTTCGTGCGGCCGTCCGCGCCCAGGACGTAGGCGTGCACCGCCCCGGCGTTCACCCTGAACGGGCGGGAAGCGACGTAATGCGAGTCCATGGACTCGCTCTGCACCAGGAAGAGGCAGGCGGACTGCGAGCCGACCAGCATCCCTTCGCCGACGCGGAGGAGGGAGCAGGTGTCCACGCATACCCGGTCGCCGACGCTGACCGGCCTGACCCCTTTGACGGTGGCCTCCACCAGCTCGATGGTGGCGACCTCGGGCCGCCGCAGCTCGGAGAAGCGCCCCAGCCCCGCCGGGTCGCCGATGGTGATGGCCAGCCCGTCCACCCCGCTCTCCAGGGTGGCCGCGAAGAGCTTCGCCTCCTCCACCGACGCGCAGGAGGCGATGACCTTGGTGCCAGTCCCCTGGAACTCGGCGATGAGGTTCTCGAGCGGGATCACCTTCCAGTCGTGCGATTCGACGAGCACGGCCTCCTCCTTTCCCTTGAAGCGGGAGGCCCCCTCCACGTCCTTGGCCTCCCGGACCGTGAGCACGGCGCCGAGCCGCTTGCCCTCGACGTAGAGCCCGTCGCCCTTGCGCACTATCGCGCAGTAGCGCCCGACCCGCTGCAGCGCGGCGTCCTCCTCCCTTATGACGATGTCCGCGTACCCCGCCTCCAGGGCGGAGGTGACCATGCGCTTGCGCTCCGCGGCCGACGGGAGGTGGTCGGCCCTCACCCAGACTATCTTGCCCGTCCCGGACATACCCTCACTTCAGCAGCTGCATGGCCTCTTCGACCTCCATGTCCTCCAGCACGATCCCGCTGATGGCCTTGGTTATGCCGATCACGTTCTTGTGCTGGAAGATGTTGCGGCCGATCGAGACCCCCTTTCCCCCGGCGTCGATGGAATCGCGCACCATCTGCAGCAGCCGCTCGTCGGAGTCCATCTTCGGGCCCCCGGCGATGACCACCGGCGCCTGTGCTCCCCGGACGACCTCGCGGAAGGTGTCTATGTCGCCGGTGTAGCTCGTCTTGATTATGTCCGCGCCCAGCTCCGTCCCCACCCGGGCGCAGACCTTGAGGGCGTCGGGATCGTACGCGTCCTTCATGTCCTTCCCCCGCGGGTAGATCATGACCAGCAGCGGCATGCCCCATTCGTTGCAGCGGCGGGAGATGTCCCCGAAGTCCTCCAGCATCTCGTTCTCGTACTCGTTCCCGATGTTGACGTGGATGGACACCGCGTCCGCGCCGATCTTCAGCGCCTCCTCCACGGTGGTGACCAGGATCTTCTGGTCGATGCGCTTGCTGAACTTGGTGCTGGCCGAGAGATGCACGATCAGGCCGATGTCCCGCCCGAAGGACCGGTGGCTGTACGGGATGATGCCCTTGTGCAGCACCACCGCGGTGGCGCCCCCTTGCGCCACCTTGTCTATGGTCGACCTCATGTCAACTAGTCCGTCGATGGGGCCCATGGTCATCCCGTGGTCCATGGGGACGATGACCGCCCTCCCGGTGCCCCGGTCCATGATGCGTTCCATCCTTACGCTCTTGCCTAGCACTTTTTCACCTTCCTGCCGTGTCAATTAATAGCACGCATATAAGGGTTGCGTTCCTGACAAATATAATGTGTAGGCTTTATTAATATGTTCCAGTCCACGGCCTACTAGGTTCTGGCAGAATGGGGGCCATCTTTCCCCCGCATCGATCAGCCATCCCTCGGGGGGTCTCTCCGTCGGGTCAAGATCTCCGTTACGAGGTGATGCACACCAGTGCAGGGATTTGCCCCCCTCGAATAGGGTTCAAGCCCCATCCCTCGGCGGCCTCTCTCTAGCCCTTCCGCATTATCGACAGCTGTCGAGGTCATGGGTCTGAGGAGGTCGAAATGGTCCCTTGATTTTTCATAACTGGGGATGTATCTTCGAAGTTCGGTGATGACCTCCCGGCAGGTGTCCATGCGTCTATCGAAATAAGTGTAGTGCAGCAGGAACCAGAACTCGAAGCAAGGGTTAGACACCGCCAGCCTCAGCATTCTCCCTGCGTTCTCTATCGCCCTTCGCATGTCCTTGTCCGTACATTCATCTACATCGAAGACGCACCAGGCGGAATCCCCCGTGACCTTGCCTATCTGCATTTCGTCCGCCCTTTCCTTCGCGTAGCGGACGATCTGCATCGGCGTTTTCCCAGGGGATTCGCAGATCATGATGATGATATTGCGATTCTCTCTCCGGAAACCCTCGAAGTAGTTGGGCTCCGTCCTCCTTCCTTCGCAGACTATCAGCAATCGGGGCCTTGGTTCCCTTGGATGGGACCTACGGCCTCTATGGCGCGTCATTCGATGACCTTCCCTCCCTTTACGAAGGGGACCGCGCCGAACCTGCCCACCTCATACGCCTTCTGGACCCTAAGGTCCGTCCGCACATTGAAATCGGACAGCGAGTACAGGCTAGACCGGCCTCTTTCATCCTTCTCTATGAACCAGATCTGGTCCCTCCTGAAAAGGTTCAGATCGATCAGGTTGGTGTTGTGTGTGGTGAAAACGAACTGAGCGTTCCCCCGGTTCTGCTCAGGATCGTTCATAAGTTCGACCAGGAACCTGGCGATCTGAGGGTGCAGATGCAGGTCCATCTCGTCCATGACCAGGACGCGGCCGGCCTCCATCGCCTCCAGGATCAGCGCCATGACGGCGAAGACCTTCTGGGTCCCCAACGATTCCTCATGGTGGAAGTCCATCTCTATCTGTACTACCTTCCCGCCCTCATCCACGGCCTGATGGACAGTCTTTATCTCCAGCCTGAGCCATTGCTCTATCTTGCCTTTCACCAATCCTCGCATCTGCTCCTGGATCTCCGGGGGCATCCTGTCCAGCTCCTCTTGGTCCATTTGAACGACCTTGCCGCGGACGTCGACGATCCCTAGGTCTGCCATGTTCAAGGCCTTGAGGAGGAGCGCTCTGAACCTTTCATCCTGCTGCATCCTGGCGAGGGCCCTTTCCTCAACGACCATGGAATTGACCTTCAGGATGACCATGAGCCTTTCTTGGAACCATTTGAAGGCAGGCATCACAAGGGGATTGTTGTCCTGTACCGCCTTTGACAGCAGGAGCGCGTTGGGAAGGGTCTTCTCAGCTGTAGCTCGAAGCGACCCTTTGTCCTGGGGGGCCCTCAGTTCCCGCCCATCGACCCTCTCGAAGATGATGGCCTTACGGTTCTTAGGATAATGATAGAGACGTTCCTCATATACCCGGGCGGCGTCATGCCTCAGCGAATATTCGTATTCCACGCCGTTCATTAGAAAGACCACCCTATATCGGGTGGACGTCCACTCCCCCGGCCTTCCGAACTTGAACGGGAAGTAAGGCATAGGCTCGCCAAGTTGCGCAAGGTGGGAACGCAATACAATACTCTGAAGCATGCCCATGGCCATAACGAGGTTGGACTTGCCCGAGGCGTTCGCCCCATAGATCGATGCCGATCGCATCGCCCGGTCCCTGGAACCCCCCATCGCGATCAGATGGTCCGCATGGCTCCTGTCGGAGGAAGCGATCATGCTGAACGTTACAGGGTCGGCGAAGGAACGAAAGTTCTCAACCTCAAATTCTAAGAGCATTCACAATCCTCCACTGTATTTTTGTGAATTATTCACAAATTTCCAATTGTATTACCATTATTTAATCATTAATACCACAAATATCCCGATTATCGCCGAAGGGACTACACACTTTAATGGATGGGAGCGTGCACATCTGCGCATTATTACGCGCTTCTGTCAACGATTATAAGGTTGGAACACATCACTACTATCGATGTGGAAATCGCTCGCCAAGCATTTCGGCAAATACCCATCGCAGGCCAAGGTGGCCAAGCTGCTCCTGGTCCACGGGCTCAGGGTCCGGGAGGGCCGGGTGTATTGCGGGGACATCGAGATCGCGGACATGGCCCTGGGGCGGGCGGCGGGCGTGGACCGCCGCATCGTGCGCTCGGCCATCGACACGATCGAGCGCAGCCCGGAGCTCCGGGCGGTGTACTCACGCCTGATGCCCACCGCCCTGCTCACCGAGGTCGCCCCGGTCATGGGCTGGACGGCGCTGGAGATCGTCCCTACGGACGCGGCCACCCCCGGGATCGTCGCGGAGGTCACCGGGGTCATCGCCCGGGAGGGGATCTCGGTGCGCCAGACGGTGGTGAGCGACCCCGACCTCTCCCCGGACCCCCGCCTCTTCGTCATCACCGAGGGGGCGGTCCCCCCGGAGCTCCTGCCGCAGATCCGGGCGTGCAAGGGCGTGCGGTCCGTGGTGATCCACTGATCCCATGGACGCCCAAAGGGGAGCCTACCCCGCCCTGGCCATCGCCATCCTCGCCGTCTCCTTCGCCTCCATCTTCGTGCGGTGGAGCGATTCCCACCCCCTCGTCCTCGCCGGGTACCGCATGCTCTTCGCCGCCCTGCTGCTGGCCCCCTTCGCCCTCCGGGAGAGGAGGAAGGCGGAGCCCCTGGACCGGAGGACGATGGCCGGCGTCCTCGGCACCGGGGTGGTGCTCGCCATACACTTCTTCGCCTTCATCTCCTCCCTCCGCCACACCTCGGTGGCCTCCTCCACCCTGCTGGTGAACTGCCACCCCCTCATCGTCGGGGCGGCGTCCGTGCTCCTTCTGAGGGAATCTTCCCGCCGGACCGTGCTCGGCGTGGCCGTCGGCCTCATCGGCGTCGCCGCCCTCGCGCTCTCCAGCGTGGGCACGGGGGAGGAGGTCGGGAACGCCCTGGCCCTGCTCGGCGGGGCCATGGCCGCGATCTACCTGTTGGCCGGTAGGGTGCTGCGCCGGAGGCTGGGAACGCTCTCCTACGCCTTCCTGGTCTACATGGCCGCCGCCCTCGTGCTGCTGGCCGCCGCGCTCGCGAGTGGGGTGCCCCTCCATCCCTATCCCGCCGAGGAGGTGCTCCTATTCCTGGCATTGGCGGTGGTGTGCACCATCTTCGGGCATACCGTCTATAACTGGGCGCTAGGGTACCTTCCCGCCCCGGTCGTCAGCACGGCGCTGCTGGGGGAGCCCGTCCTCGCCTCCATGCTGGCCCTCGTCCTTCTGGGCGAGGCGCCCGGTCCTGCCGTGCTGCTGGCGGCGCCCCTGGTCCTGGCGGGGGTCCTGCTCACCGCGTCCGACAGGACTGGAAAGGAAGGGAAGGACGGGCGCCCGGAGGAGAAGGGGCCTCCATAGTTTTAGTAGGGGCGGAACGCTTGCCTTCAGGCAGTACCGACGGGGGGCGGGACTTGGCTGCGATCAGCGTCATTGTGCCGGTATATAACGGGGAGCCCTATCTGCGGAGATGCCTCGACTCATTGCTGGCCCAGACGCTCGAGGGCATCGAGGTGATCGCCGTCTGCGATGTTAGCCAGGATGACAGCCTGGGCATCCTGAGGGAATACCAGGCGCGCCATCCTAACATCGTCATCATAGAGCCAAAGGCCAACCGGAGGCAGGGCGGGGCGAGGAACATGGGCATTGAGGCGGCCTCCGGCGAGTACCTCGCCTTCGTGGACTGCGACGATTGGATGGCGCCCGCCATGCTCGAGAGGCTGTACCTCAAGGCCAAGGAGACCGGGGCCGATATCGTGGACTGCGACTTCGTGCGCACCGACGGCCTTTCGTTCGAACCGAAGGTGAGCCTCCGCCCGGAATGCACCGGGGCGATGGACCTTGACAAGAGGAGGGGAGCGATGCTCGACGGCGGGGCGCTCTGGACCAAGCTCTACCGGCGCTCGCTGCTCATCGACAACGCGGTCCACTTCCCGGAGGGGGTGGCGTACGAGGACCTGCTCTTCCTCCCCCTCGCATTGGCCTATGCCCGGAACGTGCAGAAGGTCCCCGAGCCCCTCTATTACTATTTCAAACGCCCCGGCGCCACAACCCAGGCCCGGAACGCCATGCACCACTTCGACCGACCGAAGGTGGCCGGGATGCTGGTGCGGGAGCTCGAGGACAGGGGGCTGTATGCTCCATACCAGGAGGAGGTCTCCTGGCAGCTCATCGTGGTGTACCTGGAGACGGTCTACAAGGCCCTCTCCTCCTTCGACAGGCCCCCCGTCGACCGCCTGTACGAGCTGCGCGCCTTCATGAGGGCGAACCTCCCCGGGTACCGAACCAACAGGTACTACAGGGAAAGCGCGCAGGGATGGCTGAGAGGGCTGGGCGCGTTGAACGATCTCAGTCCCCGCCTCCTCGTGCTTCTTTATGGAACGTACAAGAAGGTCGTCCCTTAGGAACCCGGACCGCCTGCCGCGCTTCGGTGGTACGAGGCCACGTCCCTGACCTGAAGCGCGCCCTCCCGGGCGCGCTTGATCGCGCACACCGTCGCCCTCGCCCCCTGCACGGTGGTCAGGAACGGGATCTCCAGCTCCACCGCCAGGCGCCGCATCATGTACCCGTCCCTCCGGGAGCCGGACGAGTACGTCGGCGTGTTGATGATGAGCTTGATCTCCCCGCGGCGCATCAGGCCCAGGGCATCGGGCGCGATGTTCTCGGCGACCTTGTAGACCGTCGTCACGGGGATGCCGTTGTTCCTCAGGAACGTTGACGTGCCCTTCGTGGCGTATATGGTGAAGCCCATCTCATGCAGTTCCCTGACGATCGGCAGGATGGCCGGCTTGTCGGTGTCGGAGACGGTGACGTACACCCCCCCTTCCAGCGGCAGCCTGTTCCCGGCGGACACCAGGGCCTTGTAGACCGCGGCCCCGTAGCTCATGTCTATGCCCATGACCTCCCCGGTGCTCTTCATCTCCGGCCCCAGGATCGAGTCCACCCCAGGCAGCTTGAGGAACGGGAAGACGGACGCCTTGACCGCCACGTGGTCGAACTGGGCGAGGCCGACGTGCCCGAGCTCCCTGAGCCCCTTGCCCAGCATGACCTTGGTGGCCAGCTTCGCCAGGGGGACGCCGATCGCCTTGGATATGAACGGCACGGTGCGGGACGCCCGCGGGTTCGCCTCCAGCATGTACACCGTGCCGTCCTTCACCGCCAGCTGCAGGTTCAGGCAGCCCTTGATCTGGAGGGCGAGGGCGACCTTGTTGCTGATCTCCACCACCCTCTCCATCACCTCGGGGGGGATGCTCTGGCACGGAAGGACCATCGTGGCGTCCCCCGAGTGGACCCCCGCCTCCTCGATGTGCTCCATCACGCCGCCGATGAAGACGTCCCTGCCATCGCAGACCAGGTCCACGTCCAGTTCCTGAGCGTGGGTGAGGTACTTGTCGATGAGCACCGGATGCTTCTTCGAGACCTTGACCGCCGTCGCGACGTAGGTCCGCAGCTCCTCCTCGCTGTACACGATCTCCATGCCCCGCCCCCCGAGCACGTACGAGGGGCGAAGGAGGACGGGGTAGCCGATGCGGTCGGCCACCTGCTTCACCTCCTCGAAGGAGTGGCCGGTGCCCGACTCCGGCTGGGCGATGCCCAGCTGCCGCATGAGGGCCGACCAGCGCTTGCGGTCCTCGGCCACGTCCATCATGTCCGGGGAGGTGCCGAGCACCTGGCACCTCTTCCCCCTGAGCGCCTCCTCGAGCGGCACGGCGAGATTGACCGAGGTCTGCCCTCCGAACTGAAGGATGACGCCGTCAGCGTCCTCCTTTTCGATCACGTTCAGCACGTCCTCCAGGGTGAGGGGCTCGAAGTACAGGCGGTCGGAGATGTCGTAGTCCGTGGACACCGTCTCCGGGTTGTTGTTGATCACCACCGCGTCCACCCCCGCCTCCTGGCAGGCCATGACCCCGTGCACGCAGCAGTAGTCGAACTCGATCCCCTGCCCGATGCGGATGGGCCCGGCGCCGACGATGATGACCTTCCTGTTCCCGGAGCTGGGGACCTCGCATTCGGTGCCATAGGTGGAGTAGAAGTAGGGCGTCTGGGCCTCGAACTCGGCGGCGCAGGTGTCCACCATCTTGTACGTCGGCGCTATCCCGTTCTCAATGCGGGCCCGCCGGACCGAGCCCTCGTCCCTCCGGGCGAACTTGGCGATGCTCTCGTCCGGGAAGCCCATGCGCTTCGCCCTCCGGAGGAGCTCGGGGGTGAGCGGGCCCTCGGCCAGCTCCCGCTCCATCTGGACGATGGAGCGCACCTTGTGCACGAAGAAGGCGTCCCATTTGGTGAGGTCCGCTATCCTCTCGACCGGCATGCCGCGCCGCAGCGCCTCCGCAACCGCGTAGAGGCGCTTGTCCGAGGGGGCGACCAGCTCCGCCTCCAGCTCCTGGTCGGTCCAGATCTCCGGTTCCAGGTCGATGCGGTCCGTCTCCAGGGAGCGGACCGCCTTCATGAACGACTCCTCGATGGTGCGGCCGATCGCCATGACCTCCCCGGTGCTCTTCATCTGCGTCCCGATCCGCGTCTCCACCGTCCGGAACTTGTCAAAGGGCCAGCGGGGGATCTTCGTCACCACGTAGTCGATGGTCGGCTCGAAGGCCGCGAAGGTCCTCCCGGTGATCTTGTTCGGGATCTCGTCCAGGGTCCTGCCGACCGCGATCTTCGCCGCCACCCGCGCTATCGGGTACCCGGTCGCCTTGGAGGCCAGGGCGGAGGAGCGGGAGACGCGCGGGTTCACCTCGATCACTCGATAACCCCTGGTGCTTGGGTCGTACGCGAACTGGACGTTGCACCCTCCCTCGATGCCCAGCGCCCGGATGATCTTGATGGAGGCGGTGCGCATCCGCTGATAGTCCTCGTCATTCAGGGTCTGGATCGGGGCGACCACGATGCTCTCGCCGGTGTGGATCCCCATGGGGTCCACGTTCTCCATGGTGCAGATGACCACGCAGTTGTCCTTGCGGTCCCGCATCACCTCGTACTCCAGCTCCTTCCAGCCGAGCACGCTCTCCTCGATGAGCACCTGGTGGATGCGGGAGTAGATGAGCCCGCGGCCAACGATCGGGACGAGTTCCTCCTCGTTGTGAGCGACGCCCCCTCCGGTGCCGCCGAGGGTGTAGGCGGGGCGGATGAGGACGGGGAACCCGCCCACCGCCTCGACCGCCCGCTTCGCGTCCTCGATGTTGGTGACGGTGACGCTGCGCGGGATCGGCTCGCCTATCCCGAGCATGGTCTCCCGGAACAGCTCCCGGTCCTCCGAGAGAGCTATGGCGCGCGGCTGGGTGCCGAGCAGGCGGCAGTTCAGCCGCTCTAGGTACCCCTTCTCCGCCAGCTCCGAGCACAGGTTGAGGGCGGTCTGCCCCCCCATGCCGGAGAGGACGCCCTCTATCCTCTCCTTTCGTATGATCTCGGCGATGGTCTCCACGTTCAGCGGTTCTATGTAGACGACGTCCGCCATCTCCAGGTCCGTCTGGATGGTGGCGGGGTTGGAGTTCACCAGGACGGTGGTGTACCCCTCCTCCCGCAGGGAGCGGCAGGCCTGGGAGCCGGAGAAGTCGAACTCCGCCGCCTGGCCGATGACGATGGGGCCGGAGCCTATGACGAGCAGCCTCCCCTTGCTCATCGCCTCGCCTCCAGCATTTTGACGAAGTCATCGAAAAGGAACCCGGTGTCCCTGGGCCCCGGACTGGCCTCCGGGTGGTACTGCACCGAGAATATCGGCAGCTCACGATGGCGGAGCCCCTCCACCGTCCCGTCGTTCACGTTCACCTGGTCGATCTCCAGCCCGGAGCCCTCCAGGGTCGCCGGGTCCTCGGCGTACCCGTGGTTCTGGGAGGTGATGAACACCCGGTCCCTGAAGCGCACGGGCTGGTTCTCCCCCCGGTGCCCGAACTTGAGCTTGAAGGTGCTGCCGCCGAACGCCTGGCAGACGAGGTGGTTGCCCATGCATATGCCCATCATCGGGTAGTCGTCCCGAATTTTCTTAAGAGTGGCGACGATCGTGCCGGTGAGGGACGGATGGGAAGGGTCCCCGGGGCCGTTGGTCAGGAACACTCCGTCGATCTCGTGGTCCCGGAAGAACTTCACCCCGGTGTCATAAGGGAGCTGGTACACATCGAACCGCCGCCGGAGTTCCTCCATTATGCTGAGCTTGACGCCGCAATCGAGCACCGCCACCCGCTTCGCCCCCGGCCTCGGGAAGTGGAGCACCTCCTTGGTGCTGACCTTCCCCACCAGATTGTCCTCGGCGGGATGGGGCATCCGGCGCACCCGTTCCAGCGCCCCCTCCGGGTCGTCGTGGACGATGGCGCCCTTCATCGTCCCCGCGCTCCTTATCTTGATAATAAGGGAGCGGGTGTCCACCCCGGCTATGCCTGGGATTCCCTGCTCCTCGAGATAGGGGCCGAGAGGCCTACCCCCATACCCCGGGCTCGGGACATCGCACAGCTCCCGCACCACGAACCCGGAGACCTGGACCCGGTCCGACTCCACGTCGTTCGGGCTCACCCCGTAATTGCCGATGAGAGGATAGGACATCGTCAGGATCTGGCCGCTGAACGACGGGTCGGTCAGGCTCTCCTGGTAGCCGCCCATGCCGGTGCTGAAGACGACCTCCCCCGAGGCGTCCCCCAGATGACCAAAGCCGGTGCCCTCCATGATAGTCCCGTCCTCGAGAACCAGGAAGCACTTCGCCATCAGGATTCCACGGTAGCATTATACTGTACTTAACCCTTACTGAACCGCCCAGGGCGCTGGACCGGTCAATGCTGGATGCGCGCGCCCCGTCTATTTTCGGGCATACCCTCTCCCCCCTTTGTCCAATGCCGGACGCATTGGGACAACCATAAATGCCGGGGAGGGCATCTCGCCCCGATGAAGGTACTGCATCAGGACCGCTTCAAGGGAGAGATCAAGCTGCAGGTGGAGGTGGCCGACGACCTCTGGCACCTGTACAACATCCTCGCCCCCGGGGACCTGGTGTACGCCTCGACATACCGCCGTGAGGAGGCCAAGTCGGACAAGCTCAGGGCGGAGAGGGGCGAGAAGAGGAGGATGACGCTGGGGATCCGATTGGAGAAGGTGGAGTTCGGGGAGTTCGACGATCGCCTGCGCCTACTCGGCGTCATCGAGGAGGGCCCGCAGGACATCGGGGCGCACCACACCCTCCTCGTGGAGGAGGGCGACGTGCTCTCCGTCATCAAAAAGGAATGGAGGCGATCGGAGCTGGAACGCGTCCGGCGGGCCGTGGAGGACGCCAAGCGCCCCTGCGTCCTCTTCATCTCCCTGGACGACGACGAGGCGACCGTGGCGGTGCTCCGGCAGTTCGGGGTGCAGAGGCTGGCGGACATCTCCGCCGGCGGCCACGGCAAGATGTACGTTTCCAAGGAGGAGGGGGACTACTTCGGCGAGATCATCGCCAAGGCGAAGCAGGCCTATTCCCCCGGGGTCCCGGTGGTCGTGCTTGGTCCGGGCTTCGCCAAGGAGACGCTCATGGCCAGGGGGAAGGAGCGAGAGCCGGAGATGTTCTCCCGGGCGTTCCTGTACCATACGGGGCAGTCGGGCATGACGGGCATCCAGGAGCTAATGAAGCGGGGCTTGGGCGCGGAGGTGCTGAAGGGCTCCCGCGTGGCCGAGGAGACGGAGCTGGTGGAGGCGCTCCTGGAGCGGGTGGGCACGGACGGGCTGGCGACCTACGGACCGAAGGAGGTGCGACAGGCGGTCGAGGCGGGGGCGGTGGAGCACCTGCTGGTCCTCGACTCCCTGGTCAGGGAAAAGGATGTGGAGAGCCTCATGCGCGCCGTCGAGGACGCCCGGGGGCGCGTTACGATCGTCAGCGAACTGCATGAGGGCGGGAGGAAATTAGAGGCCTTGGGTGGTATGGGGGCGCTCCTCCGGTTCCGCCCATCGGCATGACGCCGCGCCCCGGTCCATGCCGCCCTTCTCCGGAACGCTTTAGTAAGGTCCCCCGGACCGCGGTCCCGCCGCCCCCATATCCAGCCTCCGGCGCCGGGGGCTATGGTGTCAACAGGGAGACGCCCCTTTCGCCCCCCTGTCCGATTCGGGACGCCTGGAAGAAATACCCATGTCCGTATGGGGGAAGGTCCCACCGGACATCAGGACGATGTGCGGCAGAGCGGAAGGGAATGCGATGAGAGACCGGTCCGAGATCCTTGCCAAGTTCGAGAAGAGCCCCTTGATCACCTGCGACACCACGCTCCGCGACGGGGAGCAGGCCGCTGGCATCGTCTTCGCGAATTTGGAAACACTGAGGAGAGCCAAGCTTCTGGACGAAGTGGGAGTGCAGCAGATCGAGGCTGGGATACCCGCAATGGGCGGGGACGAGAAGAACGCCGTGAAGAGGATCGCCTCCTTGGGGCTGGACGCCTCCATCCTCGGATGGAACAGGGCCAGCAAGGAGGACGTGGCGCACTCCATAGATTGCGATGTCGATTCGGTCGCGATCTCCATGTCCTCCTCCGACATCCACATCAAGAACAAGCTGATGAAGACCCGGGAGTGGGTGCTGGAGAAGGTGGTCGAGAGTGTGGAGTACGCGAAGGCGCACGGGCTGTACGTGTCCTGCAACGCCGAGGACGCCTCCCGCGCCGACCCGGCCTTCCTGGTCGAGTTCGGCAGGGCCGCCAAGGAGGCCGGGGCGGACCGCCTCCGCTACTGCGACACGATCGGCCTGCTGGAGCCCAGGAGGGCCTACGCCGAGATCAAGGCGCTGCGCGAGGCGGTGGACATCGACATCGAGATGCACACCCACAACGACTTCGGGATGGCGACCGCGAACGCCCTGGCGGGCGTTCAGGCGGGGGCGAGGTTCGTCAGCACCACGGTCATGGGCATCGGCGAGCGCACCGGGAACACCCCGCTGGAGGAGATCGTCATGGCCGCCAAGCACCTCCTGCACATGGACGTGGACTACCGCACGGAGCGCTTCCGCGAGATCGCCGAGTACGTGGCCAAGGCGGCCGGGCGGGAGATCCCCGGTTGGAAGCCCATCATCGGCACGAACTGCTTCGCGCATGAGGCGGGCATCCACACGGACGGAGTGATCAAGTACCTCTCGAACTACGAGCCGTACACCCCGGAGGAGGTCGGCCTCACCCGCAAGATCGTCATCGGCAAGCACTCCGGAAGGCACACCATCAAGCAGATCCTGGCCAACAAAGGGTACGAGATCGACGACG
>JAJFUR010000022.1 GCA_021372335.1 Methanobacteriota archaeon | reverse complement strand
GACCAGTTGATAGAACGGGTGCGCGGCGAGATCGGGGACATGCCGTTCCGTCCAATGTACCTGCCCAGCGAGCTGAGCCGCCGGGTGGACATGTGAGGGCGGGAAGGTGCGCATCGTCGAGGCGAATGCCTTCCACTACCCCTTCGTCGGGGGGATAGAGAACCGGCTGCACCATGTGTGCCGCCGTTTGGGAAGGAGGCATGAGGTGTTCGTCCTCACCAGCCGCCTCCCCGGCACGGCGGAGAGGGAGGAGATGGACGGGTACACCGTCGTGCGGCTCCCCTCCCGGTTCATCGACGTCTACAATCCCCCCTATGTTCATATCACCAAGGTGAAGGAGGCATTCCGGGGGTTGGCCCCGGACATCGTGGACCTCCATTACAGGTGGGCCGGTTCGCTCACCAAGGGGGTCCTGGCGTTCCCGGGGCCCAAGGTCTACACGTGCCACAATACCCTGGGGGAGGGGGTCGGCCTCACCCATTACGCCAGCGAGCTGAACGACCGACTTTTCCTTCGCCACCTTCGCGCTTTCGACCGGATCGTCTGCGTCTCGGACTACATGCGGAGGGACGTGGCCGCCCGGGGGTTCCCCGACAGGCAGCTCACCACCATCTACAATGGCGTGGAGCTGCCCCAGGGGCCGGTGAAGGACGGGGACTTCATCCTTTCCCTGGGAAGGCTGGTCCGCCTGAAGGGGTTGGACGTCCTGATCCGCGCGATGAAGCATACCAGATGCCAGCTCAAGATCTGCGGGGAGGGGCCGGAGCGGAAGCGGCTGGAGGGGCTATCGCACCGCCTCGGGCTCACGGACCGGATCGATTTCCTGGGCTGGGTCAGCGAGGCGGAGAAGCACAGGTTGCTCAGCGAGTGCCGCATGTTCGTCATCCCCTCCCTGCACGAGGCGTATGGGATGGTGGCCGCGGAGGCCATGGCCTACGGGAAGCCTGTGATCGCCTCGGACACCGGCGGGCTGCCGGAGGTGGTCGGGGACGCAGGGGTTCTCGTCCCGACGGGGGACGTGGAGGGACTGGCGAGGGCGATCAACGCCCTGGATGGCGACCAAGAAGGAAGGGACAGACTTGGAAGGGCGGCCAGGGAAAGGATGCGCGCCTTCACCTGGGACGAGATCGCTGACCGGACCGAGGAGCTGTACCTCGAAGTGGCCGGACGGCGCTGACCTCGGGACGGCTTCACTGGCGCCCCTACGGCGGCCGCATCGAGGAAATGGTCGGGCGCGTGTACGGTCATCCCCCATGATGAAATGGAGAGGGGCGCGGTGCCCGTCCCGCTCAGCATTTCGGGGGGGACAGGGGCGAGACGCTCACTTCGCCTTGCGTATGGCCTCCACGACCGCGTCCCCCATCTCCGTTGTGGTGGCCTTCCCGCCCAGGTCCTGAGTGTACACGCCCTGGTCGAAGGCGGTGCGCACCGCCTGTTGCACGACCTGCCCCAGGTCCCTGTGGCCCAGGCTGTCCAGCATCATCTTCGCGGCGAGTATCGTGGCCACTGGGTTGATGCGGTTCATGCCCTTGTACTTCGGCGCGGAGCCGTGCACCGGCTCGAACATGGAGATGCCTTCAGGATTGATGTTGCCGCCCGGGGCGAGGCCCAGCCCGCCCGTCACCTCGGCCAGCAGGTCGGTGATTATGTCCCCGAACATGTTGGGGACGGCGATCACCCTGAATTTGTCAGGGTTCTTCACCAGGGCCATGGTCATGGCGTCGACGTACATGTAACCATGTCCCTTCCCGGCCTTTTTGCACTTCTCATCCCACACCTCCCTCCACAGGGAATAGATGTTGCTGCACACGTTCGCCTTATCCACGACGGTGATGTAGTTCTCCCCGATGATATTCGAGAAAGCTATGACGTGGTCCGCGAATCGTTCGATGTTCTTTCGGGACATCATTCCAATCTCGAAGGCATAGTCGTCCGCAGCGTCGGCGTTGGCCTCCAGCCTCACCTTCATGTCATACAGATGCCGTTTCACGTGAAGGTCCAGGGACCCCCTCCCATTGTTCACCCGTCCTCCGGCGCCGATGTAGTAGTCCTCGGTGTTCTCCCTGAACACATCGATGTTGAAGTCCACGTCCCTCTTTAGGCGCCCGAACGGCCTCCAGAGGGGGGCGGGCCTGTGATTGATGTACTGGTCGAAGCCGAAGCGGAGGGCGAGCAGGATGCCCTTCTCCAGGATCCCTGGCCTTACCCTGTCGTCCCCGATCGCCCCGAGGAAGATGCTGTCGAACTTCCTGAGCTGGTCCATGTCCTCGGCCGTTACCAGTTTCCCGGTGCGAAGGTAACGCTCCGAGCTGATATCGAACTCCTGGAAGTCGAACTTGACCGAGTAGTTCTCGGACAGGGCGTTCAGAACCTTCAGGCCCTCGGCTACGACCTCCGGGCCGATGCCGTCCCCTGGCAGTACAGCTATCTTGTGCATCTTTTCTCCTCCTTGATCTTGGCCATGAGGCCGCCCTTGTCCATTAGCTCCTGGATGAAGCTGGGGAAGGGGGTGAAGTCCCATTCCTTCCCTTTGGTGTGATTGACTATCGTCCCTTTGGCAAGGTCCACCGACAGCAGGTCGCCGTCATCGGCCTCGATCCTGCACTCCACCGGGAGCAGCCCGGTGTTGATGCAATTGCGATAGAATATCCGGGCGAAGCTCTCCGCCACCACGCAGGCTATGCCCATCTGCAGCAGGGCGCGGGGCGCGTGCTCCCTGCTCGAACCGCAGCCGAAGTTGCGGCCCGCCACGATGACATCGCCCTGCTTGACCTGCTCGGCCATTCCCGGTCGGACCTTCTCGAACGCGAACGTGCCGAGGATGGCGTTGTTCTCGCTCGTCAGCCTTTCGGCCGGAATGATCTGATCCGTGTCCACGTGGTCGCCGAACCTCCAGACATGCCCCTTGACCTCCCTCATCGGACCGCCTCCAGGTCCCTCGGGTCGGTGATCCGTCCGGTGACCGCCGAGGCGGCCACCACAGCCGGCCCGGCCAGATAGACCTCCGAGTCCCGATGCCCCATCCGTCCGATGAAGTTGCGGTTGGTGCTGCTCACGCACCTCTCCCCCGGGGCGAGGATGCCCATGTGCCCTCCCAGGCAGGCGCCGCACGTTGGCCCGGAGATGAACGCCCCGGCCTTCGAGAGCTCCGTCAGCAGCCCTTCGGCCAGGGCCTGCTCGAAGACCCTCACCGACGCTGGGACGACGACCATGCGTACGTCCGGGTGGACCTTCCTTCCGCGCATGACCTCGGCGGCGGTCCTCAGGTCCTCTATCCTGCCGTTGGTGCAGGAGCCCAGGTACGCCTGGTCGATCGGAACGTTGACGTCCCTGGCAGCCCTGCCGTTGGATGGCAGATGGGGAAGCGCCACCATGCTCTCCAATTCCCCCAGGTCATACTCCAGGGTGCGCTCGTAGACCGCGCCCTCATCGGGGAGCGCGGCCTTGAAGCCGCCCTTCCGCACCGTCTTCATATAGGCCACGGTGGCCACGTCGCACGGGAATATGCCGGCCTTCCCCCCCGCCTCGATGGCCATGTTGGCCACCGAAAGCCGGTCGGAGACCGTCAGGGCCGAGACCCCGGTCCCCCCGAACTCGAGCGCTTTGTACGTGGCCCCGTCCACCCCGATGTCGCTGATGAGCTTGAGCGCGAGGTCCTTCCCGCCGATGTACCTGGAGGGCCTCCCCTTGAGCAGGACCCTGATGGAACTGGGCACCTTGAACCATAGATGGCCGGTCGCGAACACCGCCGCGGCCTCGGTGCTGCCCACCCCTGTGGCGAAGGCGTTCACCCCTCCATAGGTGCAGGTGTGCGAATCGGCGCCCACGACGAGCGCGCCCGGATAGGCGAACCCGTTGTCCAGCATGACCTGGTGGCAGACCCCTCCGCGGCCCACCTCGAAGTAGTTCCTGATCCCCCAGCGCTTTGCGAACTCCCGCATCTCCTTGGCCTGCTTGGCCGAGGCCACGTCCTTGTTGGGGACGAAATGGTCGGGGATGAGCACTATCCGGTCGCGCACCGGTTCACACTCCAGGGCCTCGAACTCCTGGAAGGCCAGAGGACCGGTCACGTCGTTCACCATGACGTAGTCGACGTCCGCCTCGACGATGTCCCCGGCGCTAGCGTCCTGCCCCGATCTCAAGGAAAGGATCTTCTCCGAAATGGTCTTGGGGTCCGTTCTCATGTGCTTCCTCCTACTCCCTATGCCTGGCCAGCAGGCGGTCGATTGCCCCCATGGCCGCGTCCACGCTGGTGAGCACGATGTCCGAGCCGATGCTCTTGCCCACCGACATCACCTTCTGGTCGTCGTTCATCCTCATCTTCACGGTGACCTCGCACAGGGCGTCGCTCCCGCCGGTGATGGCGTTCAGCTTGTATTCCACCAGCGATATGTTCTCGCTGACCGCGGTCCGGATGGCGTTCAGGGCGGCGTCCACCGGTCCGATCCCCACGTTGGAGGACCGCACCTGTTTGCCGTCCACCTCGATCGCCACTGTGGACGTGGGAGTGATGTTCATACCGGTGAACACCGCGAACTCCTTTAGCTTTACGTGCTGCCGCTCCTTCTCCGCCTGCCCCTGTATGTGCAGGGCGAGCGCGACCAGCTCGGCGTCGTCCACCTCCTTCCCGCTCTCCGCCAGGCTCTTCACCTTCTCCACGACCGTGGAAAGCATTCCCTCGGGTAGGGAAACCCCGTACTCGGCCAGCTTCTCCTTGACGGAATGGGCACCGGAATGCTTGCCCATGACGATGTTGCGCTGCATGCCCACCAGCTCAGGGGAGAGCGCCTCGTAGGTGGAGGGATCGCTCAGCACCCCGTGGACGTGGATGCCCGATTCATGGGCGAAGGCGTTGTTGCCCACGATGGCCTTGGTGTCCGGGATCGGGATTCCGGTCATTCTGGCCACCGACCTGCAGGTCACCCCCAGCTTCCTTGTGTCGATGTTGGTCCGTACATTGAGGAGGGCCAGCAGCCCCATGACCACCTCCTCGAGGGCCGCATTCCCCGCCCGTTCCCCAAGACCATTGACGCAGACGTGCACCTGACGCGCCCCTTTGCGCACCGCCGCCAGCGAGTTCGCCACGGCCAGCCCGAAATCGTCATGGCAATGGATGGATAGGGGGACCTTGGTGACCTTCATGACCTCGGCCACCAGGTACTCCATGGCCGCCGGGGACATGGTGCCTACGGTGTCGGGCAGGTTGATCTTGTGCACCCCCGCTTCCTGCACGGCAATGTGCATTCCTTTCAGGAAGTCCAGATCGGTCCGCGTGCCGTCCTCGCAGGAGAACTCCACCGTCACCCCGCGGGAGCGGGCGTACTCCACGGCATCGACCGCGCGGGCCTTGACCTGCTCCCTCGTCATCTTGAGCTTATGCTTCATGTGAGCCTCGGAGGTGGCGATGAAGGCGTGAACGTAGTCCACGCCGCTGTCCACCGCGGAATCGACGTCCTCCCTGGAACACCTGGCAAGGCCGCACACCTTGGCCTTGAGCCCCAGGGAGGCTATCCTTCGGATCGCCTCCTGCTCTCCCTTGGATGTCCGGGGGAACCCGGCCTCGATCACGTCCACCCCCAGTTCGTCGAGCAGCTGGGCTATTCGCACCTTGTCGTCGATGGAGAGCGCTACGCCTGGTGTTTGCTCTCCGTCGCGAAGGGTGGTGTCAAGCACCTCTACCCTTTCCGGGGTGGAGGGGTCCAAGGCCAAGCGGTTGAAGTGACTGGTGAATATCCTGCCTGCCTCATACCCACCATGGGCGCCGGAGTCCTGACTGCACGACGATCGAAGTTCGGTCATGATAACCAACCCTCACATCCAAGGTCGCGGCGATGAGATGACTTAGTAACGCAAAAGGCCGTGTCCGTCCACGATATTGATGCTCACCGCACTACCCCGAATGTATGGGGTAGGGAACTAGGAACATATTATTTAATCATTGCTAGATCATGGCACGCCTAGACCCCGCGCCTCTCGCCCCAGATGAGCTTATGCAGCTGCGGGAGCACCCTGACCTCCAGCCTGTGGCTGAGAACGAAGTCCGCCACCGGCCCCAGGGTCAGCCCGCCCACCGGGGTGAAGATCGCAGAGCAGTCGGGATGGTATCTGAGGAGCACCTTCTCCGCCCTCTCCATGTCCCGGACGTCGGATACAACGAACTTCAACTGGTCCTTGCGCCTCAGCAAGGACAGGTTCTCGATCAGCATCGAGCCCTCCTCCCCCGAGGAGGGGCACTTGTAGTCCATGCTGACCAGCAGGTCCGGGTGGGCCGGGAGGCCGCCTATGGGGAGGGAGCCGTTGGTCTCCAGGGTGACATGCTTTCCCTCAGTGAGCAGGCTCGCGATCAGCTCGGGGGTTTCCCCTTGCAGCAGCGGCTCTCCTCCGGTGAGGCATACGTGCCGAACGCGGTAGGCGCCGACGGCGGTCATGACGTCCGAGACGGACAGCTCTGCCCCGCCCTCCCTGGCATAGCGGGTGTCGCACCAATGGCAGTTGAGATTGCACCCGCTCAGGCGAACGAACGCCGTCGGCAGGCCCATCGTCCCTCCCTCCCCCTGGATGGAGAGGAACATCTCGTTGACCAACATCAGCGGCCCTCGTAGGGCACAGGGTCCTCCACCCCGGCCTCCCTGAACCCTTTCAGCCTAAGCACGCAGGAATCGCAGTGGCCGCACGCCCTTTCCCCGCCTCGATAGCAGCTCCAGGTAAGGTGGAGGGGCGCTTCCAATTTGAGGCCCATCTTCACTATCTCCGCCTTGCTCTTCGTTAAAATAGGATGCTCAATGCGCACTGGATGGCCGAGCACGCCCCGCTTGGTCCCCACCGCAAGCATGGCCTCGAAGGCCTGGAAGAACTCGGGCCGGCAGTCAGGGTAGCCCGAGTAATCGATGACGTTGGCCCCTATGAAGACCGCGCTGGCGTCGATGCTCTCCGCCATACCTGCGGCCAGGCTGAGGAACACTATGTTCCTGGCTGGGACGTACGTCTGCGGAATGTCGTACCCGATCTCATCGATGCCCCGGTCGGGCACCGGGATGGACTCGTCCGTGAGCGCGCTACGGAAGCCGGCGAGGGGGAAGTCAATCAGCACGTGGGGCAACTTGTAATGGGCGGCTACCGCCCTGGCCGCATCCAATTCCCTTATGTGCCTCTGACCGTAGTTGATGGTCAGGGCGGTGACCTCATATCCCTGACGCAGCGCGCAGGCGAGGGTGACGGTCGAGTCAAGCCCCCCGGAGAGCAGGCAGATGGCCTTCATCCCTTCGCCTCCAATCTCTTGCTGGCCCATGCGCTCTGCCCTAACTCCTCATGCACCCCCACCTCCACCTCCCAGATGTTGGGGGGGAAGTCAACGTTCTCCATGACCTTTCTTAGGATGAAGGTGCACAGCTCCTCCGCGCTGCTCTCCTCGGTCGGCAGGAGGACGACGTCCTCCTTGGGCAGAACGTACCTCTTCCCATCGGCCTTGATGAAGACCTCTTCGCCCAACGCCACGGTGATCCTCTTTGAGTTGGCCGGAACCAGGACCCGGTGGTCGAGCTCCTCGACTATGCTCCTGAGTTCCTTCTTCAAGGGAATGAAGTCCATGACCATGCCATCCTTGCCCATGTCCCCTTGCAGCCTCAGGCTGACGACATATGTATGTCCGTGCAACCGACCGCACTTGTGATGGCCGGCGATGAAATGGCATGCGGAGAACCTGATCCCCGCGAACTCCCCGTCGATCTCTAGCCGCATATGATCTCCCTTCATATTGCTCCGAGGCCCAATAATCATTTTCCCTGAAATGCCAGGGCGGAGGCGAGGGCTATGGAGTCGACATAGCACCTCTTCGCCCTGGACGTGTCCACGAACACCTTGTCCAGGTTGAGTATGGGCGCCCCCATGGAAACGCATCCATCGACCAGGTGCATGGTGCGGAAGATGATGTTGCCACTGATGCCGTCCGGGGCGATTATCAGGTTCTTCACCTTTATCGCATCCTCGATCAGGATCTGACAATGTTCCACATTGAACCCTTCCTCTTTGCCCAGCCGCTCCACCTCCAAGGCCTCCCTTATCGTCCTGTCTACGTTAGCGTTGCGCCCGATGTCCTCCAGGCGCCCTCCGGACAGGACCCCGACCCTCATCTCCTCTCCCAGCTGCTCGAACAGGCGGGCGGAGCGACGGATGAACTCCATCTTCGCCCTCACTTCCCACCCCTCGTCGACCCCCACCGGGGCGAGGAAGAACATGCGCCCGCCTCTAGGCTTCATGAGCGCCGCCCGCAGGAGATGGTCCAACGAGAACTGCCGCTTGACCTCAGCCATGGTGGTGTTCGCGCCGAGGTCCCCGCGCACCACTGCATCCACCTCGCCGGTGCAGAGGGCGGCTACCATCCCTTCGGCGGAATCGTAGACCACGACGTCCGCGTACCCTTTGGCCTCAGCGGACCTGGCGCTGCGAAGGGCCTTGCGGGGGTCATCCCCCTTTCCAATGCCGACCCTTGCATGGCTGGCGATCGCCCTTTCGAAGATGCCCTCCGGTCCAAGCATGGGGAGGCTATCCGCCCTTTTGGATATAATAGCTTCATTGTCCTACCCGGAGGTGTCCCCTTCAGTTATCTGATCCAACCGGTAATCGTCCATTCCCCGGAGGCCGAGCACCATCTCCAGCTCCGACGGGGTGAGCAGCGGGATCGGGTAATGGGGGCCATCGTCGATCGCGAGGCGGGGACAGGCGGTGCTCACCACCGCCTCCGCCCGATAGGGAAGCAGCGCCTCCGCGCGGACCTCGGTGAGCTGTACGATGTCCGCCTTCATTCCCCTCTCCCTCAGGAGCTCCCTGCACCGGAGTGCGGTTCGGGCCCGCCTTTGCCCAGGCTTGTCGCACAAGATGACGAGCCAGTCCTTGGCGTCCTTCGCCTTCGCCATGGCCGCATAGCGTTGCCGGACGACCTTTTCCGTGAGCGTGGCCACGTCATCGACCGGGCCGCGGTGGGGATCGATGCAGAGGACTGGCAGCCCCGTGCCCAGGGAAACGGCCATTGGGTGAAAGTATCCGCTTCCAAGGAATAAGTACTGTTCGACCTCGCTCCTTATGGCCAGGGCGGAGGTGATGTTGCATCCGAGCACTTGGCCTGGGGCAACGGTCCGCCTATCTCCCATCCCGATCAGAGGGATCCGCCCCATCTCCCTCAAGGCCTCCGCCGCCTCAGGGAGGAGGTGAAGGTGCTGGGCGGTGGCCACCAACCCCACCCTGTCCCTGATCCGCCTTGAACTTTCCAGCAGCCCCTTCCTGACATCGAGGTCGATCCGGACCTCGAGGAAGAGCACGGGGGACGATGGCCTGAGGTCCGGGATCGGGGCATGGCCTATGTGGACAAGGAGGTCCAGGCCGGGCTCCTGGTGGACGTCGCATGCGCCGTAGCATGGGTCGCCAAGGATGACCACCACGCATCCGGTGGCCTCCTCCAGTTCACTGGCGAACGCCCTTGCCCTCGGCCTGAGCCCGTCCGGCATCTGAAGCCCGACCTTCCTCGCCCCTCTTATCCTGATCTCCGCTATGGCGCGCTCAAGCTCGATGTTGAACATCATAGATCGTCCTCGCCGCCTTCTGAGCCGTTCTCCGAGGTCTCCCTTTCCCCTTTGCCATTGAGCCCATTGCGCTTGGCATGCAGCTCCATGTAGAACGCTCCCAGAGAGGCAAGGACGGTGGAGAGCAGCACCACGACGACCGTCACCCCTAGTATGGCCGTAGCGACCTCATTGCTGAACACGAGAGGATAGGAGAAAGGGATGGAGGCCATGACCGCGGCCGCCAGGCCCCTGGGCATCATGTAGAACAGCCCCATCTCATCGCTGGCGTCGAGGCCGATGTACCTGTTGGCCAACAGAAGGGAGATGTACCGGGCGATGAGCAGGCCGAAGAAGACGAACAGTCCCAGCAGCACGTACCAGGCGGTGAAATGGATGGTGGTGATAACAAGCCCCAGATAGACGAAGAAGACGGTCCGGATGAGGAATGATATCTCATCGTGGAAGCGCTTCACCTTCTCCCCCAGGGCGAACTGCTCCCCCTTCTGCCTCAGCACCCTAGATATCTCTTCCCAATTGCCGAGGGTGAGGCCGAACACCAGCACCGCGATCGCCCCGCCCCCTGCCTTCTCGACCAAGATATCGGTGATCGAGTAGACCATGAGCATTGCCGCTATGGTGATCATGTATGAAAAGGGCTGTCCGCTCAACCGCTGGAGCAGTCTTGTCCACAGCACCCCGGCGATGATCCCGATCATCGTGGAGACCATGAATGAGCTTACAAGGAGCTCGACCGCACCCATTATGTCCGCCGTGTCCTGGCTCATAAATACTATTAGCGAGGTGGCGACCACGATCACCAGCACATCGGTGATGGCCGATTCGAGCGTGAGCACCATCTTGAGGTTGGTGGATATCCTGAGGCCGGAGATGATCGGGATGACTATGGCCCCGCTGGTCCCACCCACGATGGAACCCAATAATAGGCAGGTCTCCAGGTTCCAATCGGTGAGACCGAGGCAGATGAGCGCGGTTATCAGCATGGAGGCAAGGAAGGCGATGATCGTCTGGATCAGTGATTTGCTGAAGGACTTGACCACGTCCCCGATCGCCAGGTCCATACCTGCCTGGAACATGATGATGGCCAGCGCTGCAGCGGCCACGTAGGGGGTGAAAGCCTCGAGGCCCTCTGCCGCCTCAGAGCCTATCAGGCCGATGCCTCCAGGGCCCAGGATGATGCCGAGGAACATGAGGATCAGAACGTCGGGGGCCTTGAAGCGCCTGAACAAATAGTTGGAGATGAACCCCATGAATATAATGGCACCTATAGCCAGGAATAGAATGTCAGCGTCCAATGTATATCGGATGGAGTAGAAGGGTCAGGGATTTAAATTAATTGCAGGGAAGGGATTTGATGATCGCGGCCTACCGCACCAGCTCGGCGCCCTTCTCTACCTCGATGAAGCAGGGGGTGGGCAGCTTGAGGGACGCCTTCCACAACGCCTCCTTGGCGCTGTTGAAGTTGGCCGCGGGCACTCTGATGGTGAGCACGACCTGTCCGGCATGCACTCGGGCGGCGGTGCCCACATTCTTGCCGAAGGCTCCCCTCATCCCGCTGGACACACGGTCGGCACCAGCACCGGTGGCGAGCTTGTTCTCCCGGAGCACGTGGTGCGGGTAGATCCTGAACTTAATGTGATAGTTGTTGCCCGGGGTCTTGGACATGACCCTGTTGCAGGCGATACGGGCGGCCTCCATGGCAATGTGCCTTATCTGGCAGGTTTCCTTGACCTTGAGGTTGACGGTGATGGGGAAGTCCCCGTTGGGGGTCCCAAGATCGAAAGTGTTGATCCTCAGGGCTGGAACCCCACCCATGTATTCCCTTCGGGTATAGGCTTGCCCTGTGAGCCTCCTGTACATCCTTCCCGGCTTTCTGGCCATATCATACCACCTGTGATTGCATTAATGCGACGGGATGGCTACATTCCTATTTTCCTATATAAGACTGATGGAAAGGGCAACTGGGAGGG
>JAJFUR010000018.1 GCA_021372335.1 Methanobacteriota archaeon | reverse complement strand
CCGGGGATGGGCCCATCGGAGGGCCGGATCGAGAAGGCTGCGGGGGCTGTTCGACGATCGGGCCAGCATAAGGCGCCTGGGGAGGCATCGTCCACTGCGAGGGCGGCCCCTGATACGGCCGCGATGGGGGGCTGGGGGCCGTTGAGGAAGACCGCGGCGATGCCGTGGGGGCAGGGCGGTCCGGCGGAGATGGCCGGTATGGCCCCGGACCCGACGGCTGATATGACGGCCTAGAGGGTTCGGGCGGGGGGCCTGGGGCCGGGAACGATGAAGGGACCTGCCACTGGGGCGGAGGCTGGGGGTTGGTGGCCGATGGGGCCGAGGACTGCTGAGGCGTAGGGGAGGATAAGGGTGGGGACTGGGGCTGGAACGGCGGGGCCTTCGGTGGGAGGTACACCTGGTATGGACCCATCTGGCCATACCCGCTCGAGGGCCATCCCTCGGATGAGCCTTTGTAAGGGATCGCCTGGGGCAGGGGCTGAGGGCCCTGCTGGCCGATCTGAACTGGGGGCTGGGATTGGACCGGGGCTCGATAGGGAGGCCCCTGTGGGGGCATTGGTCTCACCGACGATGGGGCAGGTGGGCCCTGCGGCGCCTCGGGCTGAGGGACGAACTGCGGGGATGGGGCCGGCCTCTCCGGGCGCTCCTCCTCGACGAACTGGGCCTTCGGGGTCCCGCACTCCATGCAGAAATTGTCAGTGGCCAGAGGGTGGCTGCCGCACCTTGGACAGAGCATCAAAGGGGAATGGCGGGAGGGCGATTAATCATTTGCGTCTGTTTGTCTATGGTATGTCCATCGTCGATCGCACAGTCCCCCTCCTCAAGGCATTCGCCCTTCGCAGGGGCTCGAGGGCGCCCATTCCTCCCCGCACACAGGGCACGCCTATCCATCTGGGAGGCCTACAACGGCCATAATGGCTGGGACGCCCGTCCTCAGGTCCCCGTGGCCCGGGGCATGGGCGCATCCCCGCACCCGACAGCGTCAGCGATCCCCCCTCGGGTAAGGGGCGCACCGATCGTCCTCTGCATGGGCGCGCCACCGTCCGGGCATTGCGCTCACGGGCCGTCCGGGAACCGAGATCCTTGAACCTTTCCTGTATCAACCCCTGCTCCGCCTTGGACAGGGATCTCATCCCCGGCACGAAGGACCTCCGGTCCTCCAGCCCGCCATGGGCGCGGCATCCCGGCGCGCAGCCTTGGAACGGCCTCGGGAACGCCCCCCAGGGGCCGGCGGCGCTCCGTGCAGGCCTCCCTCCCTGCAATGGCCTTGAAAGGGATGTCATCCCCGTTGCCGTGGGGAACGGTCTCCCAGGTCCGCGCGAGATCGACCACCTCCCAGATGAAAGGCGGATGGATCCCCTGCCCCGCCTCCACCGCTCCGCCCTCCCCGTGGCCGTCCTCTCGATCAAACGATGCCCCGTCGTCAGCGGTGCGATGGGCGGCAGAGATCTCGGGCATGGGTATCGCAGCGAGTCAATGGAACCCTAACCAGAGGCCTTCCGACCGCAAGTATCTGATAGTAGAACCCGATTCGCCGACCAAACCGGTTCAATGGGTGTCGGGGAAGGGAGGAGGGAGGATGAGCGGCGCGTCCAGGTCCGAAGGGAAGGCCGGGGTGAAGGTCCCCGGTCATGTCAAATGGCTCATCCTCCTCACCTCCTTCAGCTCCATTGGGTACGGGTACCTGACCACGGTCATATCCGCCTACCTGCCCGAGGTGGGCGTGAGCTCGGGGCAGGTCGGGCTCATAATCGGGGTGTCCGGTCTGGCCATGATAATCAGCGCCATCCCCTTCGGGCTGATGTCCGACCGCATCGGGCGCAAGCGGTTGCTCCTCGTCGGCCTGGCCGCGCTGCCCCTCTCCATGTTCATCTGCTCGCTCTCCACATCCCCCGACGTCTTCATGCTGGCAGGGATAATCTCTGGGGTGGCCGAGGGGGCCATCCTCTCCACATGGAACGCCATGATCGCCGACAAGACCACCGTGGACAACCGCGAGATGGCCTTCTCCATCTCCTTCATCATCAACGGGGCCTTCAGCGGCCTGGGCCTGGCCATGCCGTTCGCCTTTCCGTTCCTGGAGGACCTGGGGGGATGGACATCCGGACAGGTCCACTCCTGGGCCTTCGTCCTGCTGGGATTCGTGACCGCCATCTCCCCGATCACCGTCAACCGATTGCTGAGGGACCATGAGGACAAGGTACCGTCCGGAGGCCTTCGCCGCGGCAGCTTCCTTAAGGAACGGAGCAAGAGGACCCTGTTGCGCTTCTCGATCAACAACACCCTCATCGGCCTCGGGGCGGGGCTCATCATCCCGCTGATATCCACCTGGTTCTACCTGCGCTACGGCATCCCCGACTCCTTCTCCGGGCCCCTGCTGGCCCTGTCCTCCCTCTCCATAGCCGTGGCGGCCATATTCAGCCCCCGTCTGGCCCAGCGCTTAGGACAGGTGAAGGCGATCGTCCTCACCCAAGGCCTATCCACCCTCTTCATGGTAGCCATCCCGTTCGTGCCCGGGGCTGCCTTGGCGGGAGCGGTCTACCTGGTCCGCTCAGCGCTGATGAACATGGCCGGCCCCATCATGGACTCCTATCTCATGGGCATCGTGGACAAGGACGATAGGGGACTGGCCAGCGCGATCAACTCCATCGTGTGGAGGGTGCCGAACAGTGCGACCACGATCATCGGGGGCGTGCTCCTGGCCTCAGGATACTACGCCCTCCCCTTCGTGCTGGCATCAGGGATCTACATCACGGCGGTCATAGCCTTCTGGTTCAACTTCCGGGATGTGAAGGTGTATGCCGAGGCCCCCGCCTGACCTGGAGAACCGACCGGGGAAAGCTATATTGTCCTGGAAGGCCAAGATAGCAACGGGGATAAAAATGGGCGTATACGTAGTGATGTCAAAGCTGACCCGGGAGGGCCGCAAGACCCTCAAGAACAGGCCAGAGCGGTTGAAGGAGGTCAACAAGGAGATATCCAAGATGGGGGCAAAGGTGGTCGAGCAGTACGCGCTCCTCGGGAAGTACGACTTCCTGAACATCCTGGAGGCGCCGGACAACGAGACGGTGGCCAAGGTCATGGTCGCCCTTGGGTCCCGAGGGACCCTGGAGACGGCTACGATGGCCGCGATCCCCATCGACGATTTCCTCAGGGCGCTCGAAGAGGAGTGAACGGGGGTCGCCGCCCCCTTATTCCTTTTTCTCCTCGACCTCTGAGCGGCCCGCTCCACTGACCATTCCCACCAGCCGCACATAGGAGTTCTTCAGGGCATCCCATGCCAAGACCGCCACCACGACCACGGCCAGCAGGATGCCCATGAACATCCAGGGGCTCCTCACCACCGCAGGGGGCATGAACGGGAAGATCAGGGCAAGGACCAGCAGGAACATGACGATCGCGTTGAGGTCGATGATCATGCGGTAGAGGTTCCGCCCGCTCCCCTCGGCGATCCTCTGGGAGCGCGTGGCCATGTCAGTGAGGGTCATGGACAGCTTCTTCAGGTGCCAGTAGATGCTGACCACCGGAGGGGAGATGGCCAACAGCATGAGGAAGAGCAGCACCGCGCTCGAAAGGAGGCCGGCCTCACCGGTCACACCGATGACCGCCTCCTCCAGCTCGTTCACGAAGTTGAAGATCATCAGGATGAGGACTATCAGCAGGAAATCGATGAAGATGCGGGTGAGGTGCCTCCCGACCTCATTCCTCTCCTTGGTCCGCATCCCGTTCTTGGCCATGACCGCGTTCTTGACCGAGTCTATGCGCCCCAAGGCCGCCCTTGTCCTTTTCGGTATCGCCCGGACCAATGCCCTGTAGGCCGGCTCCTGGAGCTTGGAGGACAGCGGCAGGGTGACCATGGTGATGAGGGCGGCCCCGATGACCGAGGAGTACAGCTCCTGGCTCAAAAGCCCGGCGTCCAAAGCGATCTTGGCGATGATGAAGGCGAACTCGCCCATGGCGGGAAGGGAGATGGCCACCACGAAGCTGTCCTTGGCCCTGAACCCGAAGATGTAGGTGCTGATCCCCACGGCCAGCACCTTGCCGACGATGAACAGGACGGCGATGACCATGACCAGGGGAAGGTTGTATACGATCAGCATCGGGTCCATCTGCAGGCCTATGGATATGAAGAAGACGGCCATGAAGAGCTCCTTCACCGGCACCACCTTGGCCTTTATGCGCTCGCTGTACAGGGACGTGGAGACGATGAGGCCCATGAGGAACGGCCCTATGGCGATGGACAGCCCGATGGAGGAGGAGAGGAGGGCCATGGTGAACGCCATCCCCACGGCGACGATGAACACGATCTCCGAGGGGTAGTGCTCCCCGATGCGGTCCATCAGCCTCGGGATGACCGCCAACCCGAGCATGATGGTGAGGCCGAAGAAGATGACCAGGCCGATGACCATGTTGACGGTCGAGCCCAGGGCGGGGGAGTCGCCCGCGAGCAGGGGCGCGGCCATTGAAAGGATGATGACCTGCCCCACATCCTCGAACACCGTTATGCTCACGATGGCGGTGGCCTGCTCCTTCGTGACGGTCTTATTGGTCTGGAGCACACCGACCACCACCGCCGTGCTGGTACCAGATATGATCGCGCCCAGGAAGATGGAGGCGGTGCTGCCGAGCCCCATGGCCATCCCCCCCAGGTAGCCTATTATCACGACCAGCGTCATTTCCATGGTCACGATGAGGACGAGACGGGAGCCGACCCTCCTCAGCTTGGATGCGCTCTGTTCCAGCCCGATCCAGAACATAAGCATCACGATGCCTATGTTGGAGAGCACGAACACCGTGGTCTGCTCCACCCATAGCTCAGGGAACATGGTGGGGCCCAGGATGATGCCGGCCGTCAGATAGCCCAGGATGGGGGGCATCTTGATGCGGGCGAAGATCAGCGAGCAGAGGCCGGCGATGACCATCAGAAGGGTCATGTCCAAGATGATCCTCAGCTCGGCGTCCATGTCCCCTAGAAAATGGAATGCTACTAAAAGGTTATCGCCCCGGCCTATCCTTCCAAGCTCCGGCGCCCCCGGAGCCATTCATTGCACAGTTCCGCCCATTGGCAGTCCCCGCAGACCTGGCGGATGTCCGTCAGCGAGCGCATCCGATCCTCCACGCTCCTGATGAGCGGAGCGGCCTCCAGGACCGCCCTCTCCGGCAGGCCGAGGAACAGCGCCGCGGAGCGGTCCTTCCGAAGGACCGAACGGTGGTCCCTGCACATCCCCTCCGCGGCATTGGGGCACGCGGCGCATAGGGCATCGCAGGAGGCCTCGAGGCGGACCCATTGTCCGTCAGGCGACCGCAGGCGGGCCACCACCTCCTCCATGTTGGCCACGAACCCACGGTCGTAACCATGCCCGCTGAACGTCATGGTGCACAGAAGATGATGATGTCTGAGCCGGACCTCCTGCATTCGTTCCTCCATGGGGAACGCCCCTCCTTGAATGGCCCTTCCGGGCTCAGGGAACCTCCCCGTCCTCGATCTGGCATACCATCTGGGCCAATCTCCCCGCGTTCTGCCGCCAGGCCTGGATGGAATCCACCAGCGGCGTTGCCCTCCCAGGGGGGATGGGCCTACTCTTAATGAGATCGATCATCCGGTCGTAGTAGTTCACCAGATCATACACCGTCCATGCGTTCTCCCTGATGGTCTCGTAATTCCCTACGGTGAGCAGCTGCTCCAACCACCTCAGCTCCTCGTCCATGTTCCGGAAGGCGGCGCCGGTCGCTGCGACCTGTCCGATCTCATGCCCGATATCATAGAAGCTCCTCCTTTCCAGGGCGGACATGAGCCTCCTCAGGTCCCTTCTCGTCGAACGACAGAGGTGGATCGCTTGGTCCGGCTCCATATGATCCCTCTCTATTGATAACTAGAGGGTCAAGGGTAATCTACCTTTCGCCGCCCCGCCACGGCCAGTTCCCTGGCCCTATCATCTGGATGGGGCCGCTCCCTTCCCCATCAGGTGGCCGCCGAACCCCATCGCCCACGCCAGGTCCGCATAGGCGGCCAATCGCTCAACCCCGCCCTCCCCCAGCGGGCCGAGCGGACCGGTCCGCCCTATGATGGCGAAGAGGAGGAGGGAGGCAAGCCCGAAGGCTCCCAGGACCAAGGAGATATAGCTGAACGGCGGGCGTGCGGCCCGCGCCGCCATGAGGGCCGCTATGCCCCCCATGCCCAAGGCCAGCGCGGCGGCGATGACGTGCGGCGCCCCGGTCTGCATAGGGAACAGCCCGACGCCCACGCAGCCCACCCCCATCAGGAGGGCGGGGACGGTAAGGGACGTGGGAAGGCCAGCACCTGGAAGGAGCAGGGAGGCCAGGGAAAGGACCGTCCCGCCCACCACCATCGCAATGGTGAAGATGGCGCCGGAGGGCTCCTCCTCCACCAGGGCGCTGATGGTCCGTTCGCCCGTGTGGTACCCGGGGTAGAGCGCCTCCGCGGTCATGATGCCGATCAGAACGATGAACGCCGCCGCCATGATCAAGGCCCCAGCGGTTCGGAGGTGCCAGGGGGCATCCCTTCGAGGAACGGGCATCCTTGATGCCATTCCCCGGCGCCTATTAACCGGTTTTGGTCCTCGTTCGGCGGGTATGATATCTCACCTAGGGACGACCGCATCATCGCCCCGCCGTCCTATCGGACAAGCCTCCGCATACGCTAAAGAGCATTCAGACGAATGAGGTCCCTGATGAGCAAGGTTCTCTTCGTCAGCGGCTCCGTGGGCCTCGGCCACGTCCAAAGGGACGTGCGCATCGCACGGGAGCTCATGGCCCTCAGGCGCGACGCCGCCGTGGTCTGGCTGGCGGGGGACCCTGCCACCAGGGTCCTGGAGGAGGAGGGGATGGTCCTGCTTCCAGAATGCCAAGAAAGGGATGTCGGTGCCTCGGTCATCGAGTCGGTGGCCCGCGGCCCCCGGGTGAGCATGACCGAGGTGCTGTACAGGGTGAGGAAGGAGGACCGCTACGCCCAGGCCGTGCGGGCGTTCGACGCCCTGGTCGAGCGGGAGCGGCCGGACCTTGTCGTCGCCGACGAGGCCTATGAGCTGGAGGGGGCGCACGCCCAGGGGGCCGGGAGGGATTGGCCGTCGTTCGTATTCCTGTGGGATTTCGTCAAAGTGTACCCCGGAAGCTGGCGGTGGAGGGACGTCCGCACCGCCCGCCTCGTGAACAAGGGGTGGGACCGGGCCTTCCGCAAGGGGAGGGAGGCCGGATGGACGGACCTCTTCCTGGGGGAGCTGGATGATGTTCCCGACGAGCGCCTGGGGATAGGCATGGTGAACGCCAGGCGGGGGGCGGAGGGGCGCTATCATTTCGTGGGGAACCCGTTGCCGTTCGATCCCGTCGGGTACGCTGACAGGGCGGCGGTCCGCGCCCGCCTCGGGTATGGGCAAGGACGCCTGTTGATATGCTCCACCGGCGGCACGGCGGTGGGCGCCGACCTTCTCCGGCTCTGCCTGAGGGCGGTCCCCCTGATGAGAGCGAGCGCGCCCGACCTGAAAGTGCTGGTCGTGAAGGGGCCGCGCATGGAAGCGGACCTGGGGGAGGTCCCCCCGGGGGTTGAGGTCCGCGGCTACGTCCCCCGGCTCTTCGAGCACTTCGCCGCCGCGGACATGGCCATCGTGCAGGGCGGGGGGACCTCCACGTTGGAGCTGGCCGCACTGAGGGTGCCGTTCCTGTACTTCCCGCTCAAGGGGCACTCGGAGCAGGAGGTGAACGTCGCCAGGAAGCTGGAGAGGAACGGGCTCGGGATAAAATGCGACATCGCCCGGACATCCCCCGGGGAACTGGCATCGCTGGTCTTGGGGAACATCGGCAAGGTCCCGGGCCCTCCCGCCCTGTCCTTCGATGGATGCAGGAACGCGGCGCGGGCGATCGCAGGTCTGCTCTAGCCCCCGCGCCCTCTTCCCCCGCCTCTTCGAACGGCATGGCCCATGGCCGTCGCCCCAATCATGCACCATTCGCAAGATCATGCGCTCTGATGGCCGCGCCCCACGTCCTATCCCCGGATCGAGAGGGCCTTGCCCTCCCCCTCGCCTTGCCAGGACCGCCTACCCTGCAGCCCTTGAAAATGACCGGAGGGCAGATGAAAGACGGCTAGTCCTCGAGCATGGAAAGGTCCCCGGTCTCATGCCCGCCCTCCTTGGCCTTCAGCACCCGGCGCATGATCTTGCCTGAGCGCGTTTTCGGAAGAGCTTCTACGAACTCGATCTCCCTGGGATAGGCATAGTACGCCAGCCTTACCCGGACGAAATTGGTGATCTCCTCCTTCAACCGGTCCGAGGGCGCTATCCCCTGGCGCAGCACGATGAAGGCCTTCACGATCTCCCCGCGCAGCTCATCCGGCTTGCCGACGACTGCCGATTCGGCCACCGCGGGATGCTCGATGAGAGCGGATTCGACCTCGAACGGCCCAAGGCGCTCTCCAGATGTTTTGATCACGTCGTCCGCCCGCCCCAGGAACCAGAAGTAGCCGTCCTCGTCCCGGTAGGCCTGGTCCCCGGAGGAGTACCAGCCAGGAATGTAGAAGTACTCCCGGTACCTGGTGACGTTGTTCCAAATGCCGACCATCATGGAAGGCCAGCCGGGGCGAAGGGCTAGGAACCCCTCCTTCCCCGGCGGAAGCTCCAGGCCGTTCTCGTCCACCACCGCCGCCACCACCCCGGGCAAGGCCTTGCCCATCGACCCCGGCTTGATGGGCATGCATGGGAAGTTGGCGATGCACGGCGCCCCCGTCTCGGTCTGCCACCAATTATCGTGGATCCGGCGCTTCAGCACCTCCATCCCCCACCGGACCACGTGAGGGTTCAGGGGTTCCCCCGCGGAACAGATGTGCCTGAGGGACGTCAGGTCGAACTCCCTCGCCACCTCGTCCCCCGCCCTCATAAGCATGCGAAGGGCGGTCGGCGCGGTGAACCAGACGCTGACCTTGAACCGGTCGATCAGGGAATACCAGGCGCGGGCGTCGAAGCGGCCCTCAAAGGAGACGATCGTGCTTCCGAGGTACCAAGGCCCGAATATGCCCATGGACGTGCCTGTCACCCACCCAGGGTCGGCCGTGCACCAGAGGACATCATCCTCGCGAAGGTCCGCCACATACTTCGCGCCGGCGAGCTGCTGCAGCATGGCCCGATGCGGGAGCATGACCCCCTTGGGCTTGCCGGTGGAACCGGAGGTGTAATGGATTATGTAGGGCTCGTCCGGCCTCATGCTCACCGTGACGAAGTCCGGCGATCCCGATCCGATGAGCTGTGGGTATGGTACGGCGTTCGCAGGACACCCTTCCCCGACGCAGACCACCAGGGGTGCGGGGGAGGCCTCCTTGAGCACACTGGATATCCTTTCGTAGAGATAGGGCGAGGTAATGATGGCCGACGGGGCGCCATCAAGCAGACGGTCCTTAACGGCCTCGGGGCCAAGAGCGGAGAACAGCGGACAGGCCACCGCGCCCATCTTCGCTATGCCGATGATGGAGATGAAGAGTTCGGAGCGTCGGTCCAGGTATACAAACACGCGGTCCCCCTTCCTCACACCTAACCTGCTCAGGCCGTCCGCGAACTTGCTGGATGAACGTGAGACGTCCGCGAAGGTGAGGGACTGGACCTCACCGCTGGCCCGCACGGAATGGATCGCGACCTTGTCGGGGCGCTGTCTGGCATGACGGTCCACCGCTTCCGCCGCCACGTTGTAGGGACCGCCGCGACACCAATCGAACTCCCATTCGATGGTGTGCCAGGTGAATTCCCTGTATTCCCGAGGGTAATCGGAAAGGTTGCCCGTGCTCTGCGGAGGCAATGGCTCTTCCATATCAGTTCTCCTGGGAATGCCAGGTCCAACGGCGATAGATTATTTAAAAGGATACAGAAAAGATGGCGGGGAATCGGAAAAAAGGAGTGTAGTCCGGACAATTGTCCGGTTTTTCAGATTTCAGCCGCCACCTTGAGGTCCCATTGCTCCAGCCACTCCGGATCGTATTGGTCATCGATGAGGGATTGCGGTTCGATGATGATCCATCTGCCGTCGTCCAATCCCTGTTCGGTCAGGTCACCGTAAAAATAGTACCCGTAATCGCCCAGGTCGTTCAGTTTCACCAGGTTCATGGCATGCCCCTCGTCCGCGTCGTTAGCGAAGAAGGCGATGGCGCTCTCCACGCCCATCCTCTCGAAGAGGGCGGCCGCCAGGGCGGCGAAGTCATCGCAATCGCCGGACCCATAGGCCAAGGTCTCCACCGGGGCGCTGTATCGGTTGTCCAGGTCCGGGGAGTATACTACGTGCTCGTTAATGAAGGACAGCACCAAGGCCAAGTTCTCCACCTGGTCGTTCGAATCGGAGACGCCGATGAGATCAAGGATAGCATCGATCTCCTCCGACGCCTCCTGGTAGGCGTGGCCTCCGGTGGCCTGGTAGTAGCTGGAGTCATAGGTCGGCCAATTGGTATCGCCCAGGTCGTGCCTCACCAGGTCCGTACAGAACTGGACGCCCTGCTCGTAAGTGGGATCGGAAGGGCACAGTTTCTCCCTGAGGGTCTGGTAGTAGTCCGACCTGGTGCTGTCCAAGCGGACCAGTTCCAGATATTCGAGTTCATCATCACTCCCTAGGAGGTCGCTCCCCAAGCCCCCGTCCGCCAGGACCCAGTAGCCGTTGGTGGCTATCAGGAGGGCTATGGCCACGCAGGCGACCGCCAGCCACGGGCTGCGCTTCCTCCCCTGCGGGACATAAGGTGGCTGGGGCTGGCCATTGTATTGAACCGGCGGATACTGCGATTGACCCTGGTCTGGGCCAAAGTTATTTCCGGGATTGGCGCTCATGGTGATCTCATGAACTCGAGCGAATCCAACGATTAATTACTATCGTTCTCATTTTTATTGGACCTACGTTGGTTAGTGGACCTACGTTGGAATGGGTCATCACCAAGACCTCGACCCTTCTCCGTGCGAACGCTATACCGCAGTCAATCACCACCATCTGACTGACTAACCGTCAGCCGACCTCGGCCGCATATGGATAGCGATGGAACGAGATCACATCCCCAGCGTGAAAATGCCCCAACACCATTACTTATAATACCCCATCCCGAGAGTAGTATCATCCATGACGGAAGGCGGTCTCTCCACCCCTTGCCGGAAGGGGGTCTCGGTGCTATTCTTCTTCTTGATGATCACGTCAGGCTTGGTATTGGCCACTTCCCCCGCCTCCGTGCAGGCAGAACCCCCTCTGGTCCGTGACGAGTATGAATGGGGGACCGATGTGCTGGACCACGTGGGGAACATGGGACTCTATAATTCCCTGGCCGTGGACGATGACGGCACTTTGCATGCGGTCTATTACGACGCGACTAACAATGACCTCAAGTACGCCACCAATCCCGGAGGCGCCTGGAACATCACCACCATCGATTCCGCCGGGGACGTGGGGGCCTACTGCTCCGTGGCCCTGGACGGTAGGGGGGATGTTCACATATCCTACCGCGACGGAACCGAGGGGACCCTGGTCCATCTTACCAACTCCGGCGGGGCCTGGCAGAGGGAGGTCGTCGAGGCGGCGTCCGCTCAGTACACCGACATCGCCGTGGATGCCTCGGATGCGGCGGCAATCTCCTACTTTGACGAGGACAGCTTCAGCCTGAAGTACGCGTTCGATGCCGGCAGCTCTTGGACGATCCAGACCGTCGACACCAGGAACGTCGGGGCCTATTCATCATTGGCCATAGGCCACGACGGTGTCGCCCGCATCGCCTATTACGACCTGGCGAACCACGACCTCAAGTTCGCCAACAACACCGGGGGCTACTGGTCATCTTATACGGTGGATACCGTCGGGGATGTCGGTATGCATGCGTCCCTGGCCCTGGACAGGGCCGGAGAGCCCTATATCGCCTATTACGACCTCACCAACACCAACCCCAAGTGGGCCTGGAACGATGGAACGTGGCACACCCAGACCCTATACGCCGGACCGGATGTCGGTCAATACACATGCATCGCCATCGGTGCGAACGGGGAAGCCCACGTCTCCTTCCAGGACCTCAGCGGCTTCGCCCTGCGGTACATGAGCAACCAGTACGGCAACTGGGCGCCCAATCTCTTCGGGACGGAGCCTTCCGGCTGGACGTCGATGGTCGTGGACGCCTCCGGGCGGACGCACATCATCTATTACGAGTTCAACTCCGGTGATCTCAAGTACGTCACTGACGGGACCTGGTTCAAGGAGCTGATCAAGCTGTTCGGGGACGTCGCCCCTTACAGCTCGCTGGTCATCGATGATCAGGGCAACCGGCATTGCTGCTACGTGAAGGCCGGAACGTACGACCTGTACTACGCCAACGACACATCGGGGCAGTGGATCCGCCAACTGGTGGAGGGCGGCGCGGGCCAGGAGGCGGTCACTTTGGACATGGCCGTGGACTCCAAGGGGTTCGCGCACATCTGCTATTACGAAAGGATCAACGGCGACCTGCGCTATCTGAACAACACTGGAGGGAGCTGGTCCAACTGGACATTCACCCAGGATATCGTAGGGTGGTCCCCCTCCATCGCCCTGGACGCCAATGACAAGGCCTACATCTCCTTCTATGACCTCACCGACGGCGGTCTGATGTACGCGACCAACCGGGACGGGGTCTGGGCGGCGGCGGGTCTGGACTATACCGGGATGTCCGGCTTCTACTCGTCCCTTGCGGTTGACGACCAGGGATATATGCACGTCGCCTATTACGATGCCAACGGGCAGGACCTCTGGTATCGGACCAACGCCGGCGGGACATGGGCGGACCCGGTGATATTGGCCGGGACCGGCAACACTGGTCTGTACCCCTCCTTGACCTTGGATGACGAGGGGGATCCGCACATCTCCTTCTATGATGCCAGCCAGAAGACCCTGCGCTATTGCCGGAACACGGAGGGCACCTTCGAGCACTCCGTTTTCGCCTCTTCCCATATCATCGGTATGGACAGCTCCATAGCGGTGGATCACCTGGGCGGAGTGCATATCTCCTACCTGGACTCCACCAGCCTCGATCTCAAGTACATGTACCGGGACCCGGGGAGCAGCTCGTTCTTCTCGTCGACCGTGGACGGGGATGGCGACGTAGGTTTCGCGACCTCCCTGGCCCTGGACTCCAATGGCGACCCGCACATAATGTACATAGACGAGACCAATCCGGAGCACCTCCGGGTCAAGTGCGCCACCTGCTCGCCCTGGAACAGGGAGAACGTCGAATGCCAGGGAACGGTGGGTATAGGCAACTCCCTGGCCCTTGAGGCGGACGGGACGGCGCACGTGAGCTACTTCGACTCCACCAACGAGGATATCGTCTACGCCACCAACGCCGGGGGCGAATGGAACCGGGAGGTGGTTTCCAGCGGCGGTTCCGTCATATCGGCCTCATCGCTGGTCGTGGACAACGCGGGGAACGTTCATATGGTGTACGTCGAGGACGACAACCTGGTATACGCCAACAACGTCGGGGGTTCCTGGACCAGATTGGTGGTGGACGATAACGAGCTGACCGGCGCGGCCATCCATATCGCCCTGGACTCGCTCGGAAAGGTTCACATCTGTTACAACAACTTCGTAGACCACAATCTCAAATACGCCTCCAACGCCGACGGGCAATGGAAGAGGACCACCATCGACGACTCGTCGAACAGCGTGGGAAACCCCTCGGGAATGGCGCTGGACCAGAACGACAAGGTGCACATATGCTACTATGACTCCACGGCCAAGGACCTGCGCTACATCAACAACACCGGCGGGACCTGGGCCAGGGCGAACCTTGCCTCGGGGAATGACATGGGCAGCTATTGCGACATAGCCGTGGATTCCCAAGGCAAAGTGCACATAGTGTTCTATGGCGCCACCAACCAGGAGCTGTACCACATCACCGACGCTTCAGGAGCGTGGACCAATGAGATCCTGGACAGCATGGGGGACGTCGGCAGGTTCTGCAGCGTGGCCATGGACGAGCATGACAGGCTGCACGCCGTCTATCTCCAATGGGGCACCTTCGACCTGATGTACGGCAGCCAGACCGGCAACCTCTGGACGTCCGTGAGGCTGGATCATTTACGGGAGACGATGTACCTGGACAACTCCCTGGCCCTCGACAAAGAGGGGCGGCCGCACATCGCCTACTACGATCCGACCCACAGCGACCTGAAGTACGCCGAACCGTTCTCCGAGCCCTCGGCCCCCCTGAACCTGGAAGCTGAGACGAACGAGAGCGGGGTAGCGCTGAGCTGGGACGACGCGCTCTGGGACCATGGCTATCCTATACATGAGTACAGGGTATACCGCGGGGCTTCCCCGGGATCCATGGTCTTGATCGGCGCGCTGGGGTCGAACTCCAACGAGTACCTGGACCAGACGGCGTATGGCGGCACATACTATTACCGCGTGGCGGCGGTCAACGATATCGGCGTAGGCCAGAGGAGCGGCGAGGCGGAGATCGCCGTGGAGGCCACGATGTTCGCGCCAGGCGCCCCGGAGAACCTGGACGCGGACGCCGGGAACGGAACGGTGACCTTAACCTGGGACCGGCCAGATGACGACGGGGGCTCGCCCATAACCGGGTATAACATCTATCGGGGGACCGCCGAGGGATACCTGGTGCTGCTGACCACCATAGGGAATGTGACCACCTACACCGACGACGAGGTGGTCAATGGCCAGACCTATTGGTACAAGGTCAGCGCGGTGAACGCCGTGGGCGAAGGTGCCATGACCGGAACGGAGAGCGCCACGCCCACTGCCGAGAACATGGATGACGACGGTGGCAGCAACACCATGCTGTACATCATCATCGCCATAATGGCCATTGCGGCCGTCGCCGTAGCGGCCGTGTTCTTCCTGAGGAAGAGGAAGTAGGTCCTCTCAAAACCCTTTCCCATCTTACCTTTATTACATCAGTTTCGCGGCGAATTCCTCGACGACCTTCTCCCAGCCGTCCGCCAGAGGGCCCTTTATGGTGTTCTTCACATACACCTTCAGCTCGGCCACCTTGACCGCCCCCTTCTCCTTGAGGATCGCCTCCATGGCCGGCAGGTTCTGCTGGTACTTGGCGATCTCCTCCGGGGTGGGCATCTTCCCGGTCTTTTTATCGGGAGCAGGCTCGCCATGCGTGGCTATGAGGGCGTATCTCGCGCCCTCGGGCAGCCTGGCCTTCTTCAGGAACCTCCTCATCTTGCCGATTGGCTTTCCCACTCGCGTGGGCGCGCAGAACACGTAGAGGTCGGCAGAAGGCAGCTCCTTCGGCTTGGCGTCACGTATGTGACGGTACTCCGCCTGATGCCCCCCGGCCACCAGCAGCCCCTGCAGATAGGCAACGACCTTCTCCCCGTTTCCATATTTCGAAGCGTGATAGAGTTCGACCTTCATGGCCTTCCCACCGATTGGATGCCCACGGGAGTATTTCAACGCATCTCAATGAGGGCGGCGCGATGGACGGGGGCGCCCCCAAGACCTCAGCCTTAAAAAAGAGGCAGGCCATTGGCAGTCCGTCCCACGCATGCTCGCCAACGAGCCCCTTCCGGTCATGCCCGTCTAGGCGTTCCAAGCGGTGCATCGCCCTGGGGGAAAATGGCGTAGGGACCAGTCCCGATGCGACGATGCCCTCCGCCCAGTAACTGAAAGGGGCTCAGCCCTTCCGGTCGCCGTTGAGCTTGTACCCCGTCCCCTGGAAGACGGCGATGAGCTCCCCGTCATCGAACACCTTCACCTCGTAGAGCGACGTCCTGTTCGTCTCCAAGGTCTTCCGGGCAACGGCCTCCAGCATGCCCTTCCCCGGCCGGAGGTAATTGATGCTCGCGACCAGGGCGACCTGCGGCCACGCCTCCAGGTTGGAGGCGAGGGCGAAGGCCTGGTCGGCGAGCGTGAACACCGCACCGCCATGCGCCCCTCCCACGGCGTTCAACTTGTCGCCGGCATCCATTGCCACCCTGACCTCCCCCTCGGAGATCGAGACGGTCCTAATGCCCAGCTCCTGGACGAACGGAATGTCCATCATCCTTTGCAGGCGCTCGCGCGCCTCCCTTGGCACCGAAGCGTCAAAATCGAAGACTGACACAATGACCGACCTTGAATGGCGAGGAGGGATTTAACCGGTTTGGCCGGAGGAACGAAAGGAAGGCATCCCATGATGGGCCTTCCGTTCCAACGTTGATGAAACGAATCGCTGCGGGAGATCACCGTCCCCGTGGGCATGGCGGAGCATGCACAGTGTCGAAGGCCGCGCCGCCCCAGGGATCTCCGGTGATGGGAGGGGCATCGGCCCACGGCAATTGGCATGGGTGGCACGGGTGCGATCAAATCAAGGCACGATGCCGGTCCCAAGCCCTTGCTAATGCGCATGAGACCGGGCCGATGGCCGAAGACAAAGATCCGCAAGCGCGATTAATGCGCCCCAGGCTTTAATGCCTTTAGGACATAAAATCGTCATGGTAGGTTGGATGGAGCTAAAAGAGATCGGTGGATTCCCAGTTCCAGAGGTGACAACATGGCTAAGAACCCCAAGAAGGCCGAGAAGGTTGCCAAGGACGCTACCCAGAAGAACTGATCGCGCTCCGTCACCGTATATTGATGTGAGCGATCACGTCAAACCCTCTTTCGAATTTTCATCGGCGCCCAGGAACGCCTGGGCGCTTTATCTGATAGATGTTAGAGGGGCGGCGGCTCCGATCTAAAAGCCCCACTGAGGGGGTTCCACGACGCCGCGGGCCCTTCGCACATGTGCCGGGATGGGAAAGGAAGGGCCCCTCGAAGAGACCTCTCACCTGACCCTGTTGCCGCAGTTGGAGCAGAACACCGCATCTCTCTCCAGGGGCGAGCCGCAATAGGCGCAGAAGCGGGGAGGCTCCAGGCCTTTGCCGTCGACCTGCGCATCCCCGCTCGCCTCCGGCGCGACGACCGCCGCTGGGGCGCTCCCCATCGCTATGGAAGCGCCTTCTACGACCGGCCCAGTGTCCGGAGCGCCCTGCGGCTGCTCGGAACGGACCCCTTCGACCTGGCTCTGATAGGGGAGGGGAACGGGCGGGGCGGAATCACCGCCCATCTGCAAGGTCCCCTGCATCATCTGCGCCCGCATGCGCCGGCTGCGTCTCGTCTGAACGGCCACCGCGCATACTATAACTATGACCGTTACGAGTATCAACAGCATCAAGGGAATGGCCCATGAGGGCAGCACTTCGTCCGGAGCTGGAATCACGACCACCGCCGGGGCCTTTGGCCCCACCCCTGCGGAGTTGTGCGCCGCGACGGTGACCTCGTACTCCTCTCCGTTCATCAGCCCGCGGATGGTGTAGGTGGTGTTCTCGACCAATGCCACCTTTCTCCCGTCCAGGAACACGACGTAGAAATCCACCGCGGTCTCCCCCTCGTCCTCTGGCGGGCTCCACGTCAGGGTCACCGCGCCATCCCCCGCCTTCACCTTCAATGCCGTCGGCGCCTCCGGTAGCACGCCCTGGGCCAACGGCATTATGAATAAAACGGCAGGAGGCCCGTACCCTTCTTCATTGTGCGCCGCGATGGTGACCTCATATTCCAATCCGTTCAGGAGGTCTGTAAGGGTATAGATCGTGCCATATACCTCAGCCACAAATTCGCCATCCAAATAGATGGCGTAGCGGTCAACGGGGGATCCCCCGTCACTGTTGGGCGGGGACCAGCTGATCGTGGCCTCCGAATCCCCCACCTCAGCCTCCAGGTCCGTCGGAGGTCCGAGCCGGATGCCGACCGGCAGCACGTAGGCCTCATCATACTCCTCAGGCATCTCCCCGATCGACCACCCCGTGCCCGTGGTCTCGCAATAATAATACTTGGTCCCCTCTATCTCATAGTACCATCCATCGAACTCTTCCCCGCTCACGCCCACGGCGATATGGTCCTCGAAGACGAGCAGCGCGGTCTCATACCCCAGCGCTGCCATCAGCGATGAGTAGAGGAAGGAGGTATCCTCGCAGTCCCCAACCCAGTCATGAAGGGTCTCCACCGGGAAGCTCCAGTAATCGCCCATGGAGTGCGTTACATTATCGTACTCGTACGGGATCTCCTGCACGAAGGCGAGCACCAGCTCCGCCTTCCCCGCATCGTCCAAGCCCACCCGCTCGCTGAGGTCGTCCATGCACTCGGCGACGTACACGACGACACTGTCATTGTCGGTGATGAAATCGAGGGCGTTGTCCCGGTCGCCCTCCATGACCATGTATCGCTGAATAGGATAGTCCTGGTAATAGGCATAGAGCTCGTCGGGGAGGTCAAAGCTCACCGAGTACTCGTTGTATTCGTATGTCCAGTCATATGTGAGCTCTCCCGCGCCCTCCACATACGCGCTCAGGCCTTGAATGGAACCTAGGGGCGGTCCAGGGAGAGCGTTCCCACCAAGACAGGGAACGACGGGCACCTGGCAGGCAGCATCCCCTTCCGCCCCCGCGATCTGCAAAAATGCGCACCCGGCGGAGATGACGGTCATCACGACCAAGAAGACGGATATCGATACGAACGCTCTCCTTCTCCCAAAGAAGTTCATGGGCATCCCTTCACAGGTTCCATTCCATCTTCTCCCCCATCTTCCAAGGGAGATGTACCTCCATTGCGTTTCATTCATGATAATCTATTTGATGCCAGGTAGAGCGAGCGATAATGACAGCTATCGAATACGCTCGATGAATATCTGGACCAAGGAACGGACGAAAGACCCCATGGAAGCTGAAGAGGATAAAGCGGACCCCCACGGGCCACGATGAAGGGCGGTACACCTCAAAAAGCGGCCGGCAGGGACAACGAGAGGGCCCTGCTCATAGTGTCAGAATCCTACGGGCACGAGGACCTCAAGCAGACCCGGCAGTACCTCGGCCTTGTCATAGACGAGCAGCGGGACGTCGGCCTGCGCCGGGCGGAGTACCTCAAACGGATAAAGAAACGGATGCAGCAGGGGCTGCCTCCGGAGAAGGATTTCTCGCAGAGGATCGCCCGATGATCTCCCCGAAAATTAAGGTTGTAAAGGTAACAGCTAACCGCATTTCAATAGGTGAG
>JAJFUR010000008.1 GCA_021372335.1 Methanobacteriota archaeon | reverse complement strand
CAGCACCAGCACCTGGTGCTGCTCGTTCTCCGGCAATGGATGGGCAAGTCCTACCGGGAGTTCTGCGAATGGATGGGCGTGTGCACGAAGGTGCTGAGGCTCTTGGGCATCGTTCGCATGCCTCATTTCACGACCTTGCAGAAGTTCTCCGGGAGGCTGGACGGCGACCTGCTGGACAGGCTGCTCGGCTCGTATGCCGAGCAGCTTGCGGATATTCAATTGGCCGTGGATTCCACCGGCTTCAGCTGCACCTCGGCCAGTCATTATTTCGTGGAGGTGCTGAAGCGGAGCAGGGAGAAGGGGGCGGAGATCGGGATGAGGGCGATCCGCCGGCATCTGAAGCAGACGATAGGCGTGGATGTGGATACCCAGCTGATCCTGGCGATGCGCGACCGCGTCGGCCCGACCAACGACTTACCGGACATGATACCGCTGCTGCAGAAGGTGCCAGGCACCGCCCGGGTGCGGGCGGTGCTGGCCGATAAGGGATACGACTCAGAGGAGATCCGCCGGTTCATCTGGTACTCTATGAAGGCGGAGTCGCATATTCCGCTCAGATCGTCCAGGGGCGCCCGGGTGAACCACATCCAGCGCCGAAAGCAGGCGGCGGAGTTCGATGAACGCAAGTATCAACGGCGGGCGCTGGTGGAGACGGTGCATTCGGTCCTGAAGCGCGTGATGCGCGACGACGTGCTGGCCCGGAGCAGGTCCGGGCAGCACATCGAACTGGAACTGAGGACGATCGCGTACAACGCGAGGAGGGCGGCGATCATGGGTTATGATTTCTACTGAGCACCTTCAGAGGACCGCGGGAACGAACTCCATGTGCACGGTGTCGAACAATCCGCGGTCCCCTATCTTGAGCTCCGGCACGACCAGGAGCGATTGGAACGAGAGGGTCATGAAGGGGGCGGGGAGCCTGCACCCCATTTCATTGAGCATGGCCAGCAGATGGGCTTCCTGCTGCGCGACGGTACCCGCAGGGGAGACGCTCATGAGCCCGGCCACCTCCAAGGGAAGCGTTTTCATTTTTCCGTTGTCGCACACAGCGAACCCACCGGCCCGGGACACGGCATTGATGGCCATGGCCATGTCCTCGACCGACGCCCCGACCGCTAGGAGGTGGTGGCAATCGTGCGAGACGCTGGTTGCCATGGCCCCCCGCTTCAGGCCGAAACCCTTGATGAAGCCCAGCACCGGCCGCTCGTCCAGGTAGCGGTTCACCAAGGCCAGGTGGAGCACGTCCTGCTCCAGTGAGGCTCGGACACGTCCCTCGCGTACGGGCAGCTCGGTGACCAGCCCGCCGCTCTGGATCCGGTTCGGATAGGCCTCGATCGCCCTGACGGCTGCCCTTTCCCCCTTGGCCTCGAGCAGGAGGTCCTGGCCGTGCAGGGCCCTAGGCGAGATCCCAAGGCCATTGGCCCGGGGCGTCGCCGTGAAGAGGGCGGTGCCGCGCTCCGCGACCTTAGTTCCGCCTATGTACACCTCAAGGACGTTGAAGCTGTGCAGGTCGTCGACCACCACGAGGTCGGCGGTGCGGCCCACGGCGACGCTCCCCCCGGCCAATCCGTAATGCCAGGCTGGCCAAGCGGTGACCGCTCTGATCGCGTGCAGGGGGGGCATCCCCAGGGCCACCGCCTTCCTGAGCAGGACGTCCATATGCCCGTTGACAATGTCCTCCGCCCTGAGGTCGTCGGAGACCAGCATGCACTCGTGGCCCTTGGCGAAGGGCATGAGCGTTCGCAGGTCCTGGGAGGCGCTCCCCTCCCGCACCTGGACCCACATCCCCAGGAAGTACTTCTCCTCGGCCTCCTCGGCCGTGAGACTCTCATGGTCCGTTCGGATCCCCGCATTGATGTACTTCACCAGATCGGTGCCTGTCAGGCCGGGGCAATGCCCGTCGATGCCCTTCCAGAACGCCTTGGCCGCCTTGATCTTCGAAATGATGCGCGGGTCGTCGCTGAGGACCCCTTGGACGTCCATGACCTCCCCCAGACCAACGAAGCGGGGGTCCTTGAGCATGAACTCGATCTCTGCCACGCCGATCGCCGCCCCGGAGCGCTCGAAGGGGGTGGCAGGCACGCATGAGGGGGCGGTGAGGTAGATGCGCAGTGGCACCTTGGATGAATCCTCCAGCATGTACTCGATGCCCTTCATCCCCAGCACATTGGCGATCTCGTGCGGGTCCGAGACCACCGCTGTGGTGCCGTGGGGCACCACCGCCTCGGCGAACCGGGAAGGGCAGAGCTGAGAGGACTCGATGTGGATGTGGGAATCGATCAGCCCCGGCAGGAGGAACCGCCTGGGCGCCTCTGGCAGCGGCGTCACCTCCGTGAACCTGCCCTCCTCCATGACCACTTTGGCGGGGGCTATGCCCCCCTCGATCACGTCCACGAGCTGGCCTATGATCTCCGTCCTGCCCATGGGTGCGATTCAGCTTTTAACATGCAAAAACCTTTTGCCCCTTCCATCCGATGTTCGCCTATGACCTTTCCCAGGGAGGCGCTGAACAGGCTGCGGTGGGGGGCCGGGGGCCTGGATGGGGTCGTGGTCACCTATATCCACCGGGGGGCCCCGGGGGGCCTGGCCTCGGTCATGGGAGAGGACATTACGGAACTGGGAAGGTCGTTCTTCGTCGTGGGGGAGGCGCATATCCCTTATCATCGCATCGTGCTGATCGAGAGGGGCAGGGAGATCGTCTTCCGGGCCCCGCCTAATGGCGGGGCTCATTGCAGTTCGGGCAATTGTGCATGAAGGCGGGGTAGTTGACGCCGCACTTCCGACACTTGGTCATCTCCACCTTCTTCTCCTTGTGCTCCTGGACGGGAGCTCCCTCGGGTGGGACCGATTGCGGTTGCGGGGCGGGGGGCTCAGGGGCTGAAGCGGGCGGGACGGGGGCGGGCTGCTCAGGGGCCGGGACCGATTGAGCGGGCTGTGCCTGATATTGCTGGTATTGAGGCTGGAAGATCTCCTGCAGCTTGAGGAAGCCGAACAGCATGATCAGCCCGGGGATGATGTAGACGAAGAACCCTACGATGGTCCAGACCAACAGGGCATCGCTGGCCTGCTTGAACCTGCCCTGGTCCAGGTTGGCGAACACGTTTCCTTTGACCATCAGCAGGACCACCACGCCCAGGCCGGCCGCCACCAGGGAGTAGATGCCCCCTCCGAACTCACCGCTGATGATGGCGATGATCCCCGCCAACAACGCAATGGCCGAGAAGATCAGGGCGAACAATTGACCGATGTAGACGAGCTTACGGGCCTCCGCCACACTGGCCGGCAGCCAGGCGGGGCCGTTCTCCGATGCCAGGAAATCGCTCAGGTCCATGGTGTTCCTCCAGAGGGCTCCATCCCAATGGATCTCATACATGGGATTCGCGGATTTTAATCTATCGAGCCCTTAGAGACGCGGCCCGCGAGGGGCGCCAACCCCATAACAATTATATATGTTCCTATGTCTACAAAAGGCGCCAAGGTTGAAATGGATGAAGAATGAGGATTTCAAATACCTGTATGACCGATTGAAGGAACCCTCTGATATCGATGCGCTCTCCAAGGATCTCTGCTTGGACCGCGAGCTCCTTACCGTCATCTACACCCAGCGGACGGTGCGGGAGACAACCAAAAAATACTACAAGGTCCAGCGGAACGGAAGGAGGATGGTCAGGTCCTGGCAGAGCGGGGAGTCCATCCTGGAGATAGCGCGCCGCTATGAGTTCCCGCCCATCCTGACCGGCCTGATGATCTTTCAAGAGGCGGGACGGTCCAAGAAGCAGTTCTGGAGCCTTGTGAGGGACCCAGAGAGCATTCAGGACCCCGATCTGCGCACGCAGATAGAGGAGATAATCGCGGCTGACATCATCTACTCCCCGGAGGGGACCGAGAAGCAGTACCAGCGTGGACAGTGGGGAGAGAAGAACCTGCAGGACTGGCTGACCTCCCAGGGGATCGGGTTCCGAACGGAGAAGGACCTGCGCGGGGAGTACCCCAAGACCCCGGATGCCCTGTTGGACCGACCCATCCTGGTCAATGGATGGAAGGTAAATTGGATAGAGTCCAAGGCCACCTTCGGGGACCGCGTGGAGGTCAACAAGAACACCAGGAAGCAGCTCTCCCCCTATGTGGAGCTGTTCGGCCAAGGCCTGGTCGTCTACTGGTTCGGCTTCGTCGACGAGATAACCATGGAGGACGGGGTCTTCATCTCGGACTCCTCGCTGACCGGGCTGAGCTGCCGGTGCGCGGACTGACGGCCCAACACCCATTATATACCAGCCATCCATATTTTAGCCCATGGACCGGGACGAGGTCATCTCCGCCAGCGATCTTGAGCGGTATGGCTATTGTCCGCTCAGCTGGTGGCTGGGCAGGACGTTCCAGTCCCACACGCCTGAGCAGGAGCGGGGGGAGCTTGTCCACAGGAACAAGGCGGAGGAGTACCGCCGCATCCGTCAGATGGAGCAAAGGGCCTGGGACTGGGAGAGGATGGTCTTCCTCTTCTCCCTGGTGGCCACTGTCCTGGCGGTCACCGGCATCTCCCTCATGAGGGCCACCGGGACCACCGACGGGGATTGGCTGCTGCCGCTCCTAAGCATAATCTGGTTCTTCGCGGTGATCGCCATGCTGTACCTGTCGGCGCAGAGGGGGCGCGCGATAATCGAGGTCCGTCGCTGGCAGACCGTGGCCATCCTTGGGCTCGTGCTCATGGTCGTGGCCATGAACATCGGGAACCTTTTCGAGGCCGACCCGGCCGTATCGATGATAATGGAGGTCCTGGCCCTGGTATGGCTCATCGCCGCCTCTGTTGCCCTCTACATCTCGCTCTGGACCTCCAGGCAGGTCGAGGACCGGAAGGACGAGGAGGGACTGGAGGGGGAGGTCCGGTACGTCGGGACCGATGACTCCCCGCTCTATTACTCTGAGAGGTACGGACTGAGCGGCCGCCCCGACTTCGTCCTGGACATCAACGGACAGCTCATCCCGGGGGACCTGAAGACGGGGAGGACCCCGAAGGGGCCGCTGTTCTCGCACATCCTCCAGGTGGCGGCCTACTGCCTCCTCATCGCCGAGGATTCCGGTAGGCGCCCTCCCTATGGACTCCTGCGCTACGGGGAGGAGGAGCATGAGATAGAGTTCGACCCCGAACTCGAGCGGATCCTCCTGGAGAAGCTGGAGGAGATGCGTGCCCTCATGCGAACCGGGGATGTGCATCGCAATCACAACCGCCCCGGGAAGTGCGCCGGCTGTTCCCGTCGTGACCTTTGCCCGGAGCGGCTGGTATGATCATTCCACGGTGACGCTCTTGGCCAGGTTCTTAGGCTTGTCGATGGAGCATCCGCGGCGCCTTGCCACGTAATAGGCGAGGGCTTGCAGGGCTACGGTGACGGGGAGGGGCGAGAATACCGGCTCGACCGGCTGAATGGCTATCATCCGTTCGCAGAGCCTTCCCAGGTCGGTGTCCCCCTCTACCCCTATCCCCAGTACAGGGCTGTCCCTGGCCGCCACCTCGGAGATGTTGGCGAGCATCTTCTCGTAGGTATGGTCCCCCTTTATGGCGACGGCGATGACAGGGGTGGTGGCATCCAACAGGGCGAGCGGGCCATGCTTCAGCTCCCCGGCGGCGAACCCTTCGGCATGGATGTAGGAGATCTCCTTGAGCTTCAAGGCGCCTTCCAGCATCGTCGGGTAATTGATGTTACGCCCGATGAAGAAGCAATGACCTGCCCTGTCCAGCATGCGGCTCGCCTCCTCTATGCTGTGAGTGCGGTTGAGCACTGACTGCACCATGTTGGAGGATTGCCTGAGGGAGGATAGCGCGCTGCGCATGGAGGCATGGCTCAGCGTTCCGTTCCCATAGCCGATGCGTATGGCCACCAGGTACATGGCCACTAGTTGGGTGAGGAAGGTCTTCGTGGCCGCCACCCCTATCTCCGGCCCAGCGCGGGTGTACAGCACCTCGTCCACCTCCCTGGTGATCGTCGAGCCGACCACATTTGTCACCGCCAGAGTGTGGCACCCCCTGCGCCTGGCCTCCCTGGCGGCGGCGAGCGTGTCGGCGGTCTCCCCGCTCTGGGTGATGAGGATGACCAATGGCGTCTCCCGGGCGCCGGGCGAGTATCGGTACTCCGAGGCCAGCTCCAGGGTGGTCGGCACGCCGGCGAACTCCTCCATGGCGTACTTGCCCACCATGGCCGCATGATAGGAGGAGCCACAGGCCACCAGCTTCACGGACTGGAAGTCTGTGCGCGGGAGGACCTCCCCGTTCTCGATGAGGTCCAATGCCCCCAGCAGAGTGTTGTGGATGGCATTCGGCCCCTCGAATATCTCCTTGAGCATGAAGTGCTCGAACCCTCCCTTCTGGGCATCCTCGGCGGACCAGGACACCAAGGAGGGTTCGCGTTTGACCTGGGCCCCCTCGCTGTCGAATATGGCCACTCCATTGGGAGTAAGGGACACGGTCTCCCCATCCATGACGTAAAGGACCTTGTTGGTATAGCTAAGGAGGGCGGTGACGTCCGAAGCCAGGAAGTTCTCCTGGACGCCGAGGCCGATCACAAGGGGGTTCTCCTTGCGGGCGGCGACGATCTCCTCGCTGCCTTCGAGCACCGCCGCGATGGCATAGGTACCCTTTATCTCCTTGAGGGTGTCGGCCATGGCCTGACGGAGATCGCCCCTGAAATGGCCCTCGAGAAGGTGCACTACCACCTCCGTGTCGGTCTCGGAGGTGAAATGATGGCCTTCCGCCTCCAGCCTCTTTCGCAGCGTCGAATGGTTCTCTATTATGCCGTTGTGCACTATGGCCAGCTTGCCATCGCAGGAGAGGAAAGGATGGGCGTTGCGGTCGGACGGCCGCCCGCAGGTGGCCCAGCGAGTGTGCCCGATGCCGGTCCTGCCCTCGAGCCTCGGCAGCGCGCCCTGGAGGACGTCCAGCTCGCCCTGCCTCTTGACCATTGCCAGCCGACCGTTCTCGACCATGGCCACTCCCGCCGAGTCGTAGCCTCGGTACTCCAGGCGCTTGAGTCCCTCCACCAGGACCTCCGATGCCCTGCGATGCCCCGAATAGCCCATGATGCCACACATCAGACCACTATGCTCCTGTCCTCGAGGGTCCCGCTGACCTTGGCGCCGTCCCCTACCCGGCAGTTGGCGCCTACGATCGCGCCGGCGGACAGCACCACCCTGGGACCGATCTGGGTGAACTCCCCCACCATGCTACCCGCCCTCTCCACCTTGAAGAAGTCGTCCTCCACCTTTACCTGGGCGAGGCCGGAGGGCGCGGAGAGGCCGGTCATGATGCGGCATCCGTCATCGATGACCGCCCTGGATATGTGGGAGTGGGAGCCGATGGAGACGTTGTTCATGATGATGGAGCTGTCGATCGTCGTGAAGGGGGCGATGTTCACCCCATTGCCGATGCTGCTGGTCGGGAAGATCGTCACGTAGGGGCCGATCTCGCACCCCTCGCCGATGGAAACGGGGCCTTCGATGTAGCAGCCGGCCCTTATCCTGCTTCCAGCGCCCACGCGCACCGGGCCCCGCATGGTAACCCCGGCCTCGATGGTCCCAGAGGTCTCCTGGCCCGCCATGCTGAAGGCGTACTCGTTCAGCCGGACTAGGTCCCAGGGATAGACCGCGTCCATCCACCGCCCGGTGGAGCGCACCGCCTCCATCTTGATCTTGGGAAGGCAGCCGTGCAGCACATGGGTGATGCCGGACCTGCCGGCCATCACCCCCTTCTCCAAATGATCGAAGATGCTCGGCGGCAGGCGGTAGATACCCGTGTTGATGATGTTGCCTACCTTCTTGTCCGGCTTCTCGATGATGTCGACCACCCTTCCGCCCTCTATATGGACCACCCCGTACTTGGAGGGCATTTCCGATTCGGTGACCAACATGGCCATGCCGTCCCCGTGCCCCAGGAGGTCGGCGATGGCCTGGGCGTCGATGATGTTGTCCCCCGCCACCATGATGAACTCCTCCTGGACCTGGTCCCTCACTGCCAGAGCGGCGTGGGCGGTGCCCAGCTGCTTCTCCTGGATGGCATAGGAGATCTGCACCCCGAAGCGCGCGCCATTGCCGAAGAAGGACATGATGCGCTCCTTCATGTAGCCCACCACCAGGATGATGTCCGTTATGCCGTTGGAGGCCAAGGCACGAACGACGTACTCCAGGATGGGACGATTCCCGATGGGAATCATGACCTTGGGCCGGGAAACGGTGAACGGACGCAGCCTGTTCCCCTCGCCGGCCGCCAGAACGACAGCTTTCATCATCAATCCTCTGGGCATAGCCATCCATGTGGCCATTAATTAATCTTTTTTCATCCTTCGCTGATTTCCTAGGATTGATAATGGAGAGGAAAGTTGTTTAACAAACGATGTTGGTGGGGCGGAGAGGGAGACCGAATGCCCGACCCAACGCGCTCCATGCTTCCGACCGAGGTGGTCCAGTTCCTGGAGGCCCCGGGCGGGCATTCCCTGATCGTGCGTGGGAACGCCGGGACGGGAAAGACGACCTTCGCGCTCCAGGTGGCCGACGAGTTCTACGACCGCCGGAAGGTGCACTATCTCTCCACCAGGGTCTCGGACGCCGCCCTGCTTAGACAGTTTCCCTGGTTGGCCGAAAGGACCTTGGCCCGGGAGGGAGTGGGGTCGCATCCCCGCTCCGGACTGGGACGGCTCAAGGGTCTGGGAGCCAGTGAGATGGTCCTTCCCCGGCGGGAGATGACCGTGTCCATCGGGCGGAGGATGCCCGATCTCGAAAGGCTCTACGAACTCGTGGAGAAGGAGGGAGGGAGAGCGCTGGTCATCATCGACAGCATCGACGCCCTGGCGGACCGCTACGAGCTGGAATGCCGGGCGCTGATGATGGCCCTCCAGTGCGACCTCGTGGAGGGGCAGGGGGCGGGCGCCCTCTTCGTCCTGGAGAGCAACGATCACATGCTGGACTATTTGGGGGACGGGGTGGTGGAATGCAGCCGGGTCGAGCACGAGCGCCGGACGGTCCGGGAGATGGCCCTCATGAAGCTGCGGGGCTGCGAGGTCCAACAGCCTCTGTACCTGTTCAGCTTGAAAGGGGGGAGGTTCAGGTGCTTCGGGGCCGATTGGGGCCGGGGCGATGGGACGAAGGGGGGGTGGACCGCTCCAGTGGAACCACCCGGTCGCATGTCCTACGGGATCGAGGACCTGGATTCCATCACCGGAGGACTGGCCCCTGGGACCGTGGCGCTGATCGAGCTGGGCACAGGGCTCCCCCCCGTCGTGAGCGGGATACTGGACAGATGCCTTGTCTCCAGCTTTGCCAAGGCCGGGAGGGGGGTGCTGTGGCTGCCCCTCCGAAAGGAAGGCGGGGCCAATGCCCGGGCGCTCCTGCAAGGGGCGTTGGACGACAGTGAGATGGAGAGGGCGGTGAGGGTGATGGAACCGGCCTCCCAGATGGACCTGGGCAGTGAGAGGTACGTCATGGCCGTCGAGGGCAGTCGGGTCTCGGACGACCTCCGGTGGAGGAACATCGCCTACAGTCTCGATGGGGCCCTCCAGCCCTTCCTGTCGCTGATGGGGTTCGATTCCCTGGAATCCATCTATGGCGGGGATGTGATGGAGGGGCTCGTGGACCATCTGGCTTCGGTGAAGCGCAACGGCGGGGCCTTTGTCGGTCTCACCTCCCCAACGAGCCGCTCCACCGACCGCTTGGCCGACCTGGCGACCGTCCATCTCAAGGTGGACAGGCTCGGAGGGACGGTGGTGCTCTACGGCATCGAACCGTTCACCGAGTGCTTTGCGCTGACCGTGGAGGAACGTCCCCGGGGAGGGTGCATGTCCCTGACCCCGCTGGTGTGAGGGAGAGAGATGTTCAAGACCAATCTGCCCGCGATGTGCTCCGTTCTGATTCTGGGAACCCCTGGGGTGGGAATGCTGGAGTTCCAGATGGGCATGGTCAAGGAGTACGTTGAGGCGGGGGAGCCGGTGGTCTTCGTGACCATGGATCTGCTTCCCGCAGACCTCCTCAAATTAATGGAGCGCTTCGGGATACCGCTCGGGGGCCTTGGGAAGGGGCTCTACATCATCGACTATCATTCAGGGCTTCTGGGCTCCGCTAACGGAATGGAGAACGGCGATCGGGAAAAGGTCCGGCGGATCCATGACCTGGAGGGCATCATGTTCAACATTGCCTCGATCTATGAGGAGGAGCGAAGGCCGCTGAGGGTGTTCATGCACACCCTGTCAACGATGTTCCTCTACAACCAGCCAAGTGTGGTCCTGAAATTCTTTCAGATCAGCGCGTCGCGCATCAAGAGCGAGTACGGTACGGCCATCGTGTCCGTCTATGACGGGGTGCATGATGAGAAGGCCGTGAACCACCTGGTGGCGCTGGCGGACGGTGTCATCGAGCTTCGCTTCGATGCGGACCTCAACAGGATGCTGAGGGTGCGCCACATGCTGGGGATGTCAGTGCCCGGGCGATGGGTCCCGTTCGAGATATCCCCTGGTGGGGAGGACGCTCCCTCCCCGGTGCTGGAATGGAAGTGATCAGTCCTCTACCTCTTCCAGGGTCCCGTACAGGGCGCGGTTGAGTTCCTGCACCGCACGGGCGGTCGCTCTGGAGTATAACGGGCATTCCCCCTTCGGACGGACCACCATCTCCTTCTTGCGACAGTAGATCAGCTGATCGTTGACCCCTAGCTCAGGCCTGTTCTCACGATGCAGACATGTAAAACATAGCGCTTTCTTCATCCAGGCCGTTCTAATGTGCATTCTGTATTTGATGCTATCTCATCTTTTCAGCGTGAACGGCCTCGCTGACGTCCAGGACCCTGAGCCCCTCCCGCCCCAGGTTGAGGGCGCAGAACGGGCAGGCCGTGATGACCCCCTCTACCCCTGCGGCGCGGTATGTGTCCGCCTTGTTATGGGCCATTGACCTGGCGGTGGCTGGGAAGCCGGCGAGCATCCCTCCCCCTCCGCCGCAGCAGCGGTCCTCCACCGGGAGGCGGACGATGTCCACCCCCGCCCCAGTCAGGACATGCACCAGGGCCTCGGCGCTCCACGGGCTGAGCCCCCTTTTGAGATGACAAGGGAGCTGGAGCGCCCATTTTCCCCTCACCTTGGAACGGAGATCCTTGGCCTTAAGGACCTCCACCATGTGCTCCGCCCTCACCCCGTAGACCTCCCGAAGCTGATAGGTGCAGCCAGGGCAGGAGGTGATCACGCGCTCGTAGGCCGCCAGCGTCTCCATGTTGCGGTGCTGGAGGACCTTGGCCTCCGCCAACGCGCCCACCTTGAGGAGCGGTGAGCCGCAGCAGACCGCCCTGCTCGATATGTCGTGCTCGATGCCGAGGGCCGTCAGCAGGGACGAGGCCGTGGTGGTCATGGCGGCGAGGGGGCCGAGGCCGATACAGCCCGGGAAGTACAGCGTGCGATTGCCTTCCTCCCGCCAGCCTGTGAACTCCGTGCGAACGGCGCGGCCGAAGGAACGGACGTTCTCCCTCATCCGGAGATGCCCAGGCAGCTGGAGGCCGGGGGAGACCTCCGCCCTGAGCTGGAGCATGGCCCCTGTGATCTCCAGTCCGGAGGGGCAGGCCCATTCGCATGCATGGCACATGGTGCACATCAGCGCCCGCTCCCCGATCCTCCCCCGCTCAGGGAAGCGCGGGACGTCCACCCCGACCGTCCTCGGCCCAGGGAACCCCGTCCCGTTCGGGTCGCTCAGGACTGGGCACGCCCTCAGGCAGCTGCCGCATTTGATGCATCCGTGATCGGTCATGCGCCCTCCAGGGCCTTGACCGCCGTCCAGGCGCTCTCGAATGCGTGGGGGAGCCCATCTCCGTAGCCCTTGCATGGGGCGCGGACGCAGTCCCCGGCCCCTGCGGCGTTCCTGACCACGTTCCCTGACCTGGAGACAAGCCTGCCTTCCTTGGTCGCGTATCCGCCCCTCAGGACGTCACCGTCGTCCAGCACCTTGAAGGCGTTGAACGGGTCCACAAGCTCCCTCCCGTTCAGGCCGAGCCCGTTCACCAACGCCCCGCCGGTGGCCATGACCAACGCCCCCACCTCCATTTCCCGGACCTCGAGGCCGCCCCGCACAATGGCGGTGCGGACCGAGCCGTTCTCGACCGTCAGGGATGTGACCGTCCTTCCGTCCCAGATACTGGCCCCGGCCTCGATCGCCCTGGCGCGCATGAGATCCAGGAGCCTTTGGCCCGGGGCCTCCAGGGGGGTGACCGCCTCCAGCACCGTCCTTCCGCACTGGCGCTCCAGCCAGTCCAATCTCCAATAGTCCCGTCTCGAAAGGAACGCGGGGAGGTGCACCGTCCCGCCCTCGGTCCTTTGCACTTCGGTCGCCACTCCCTCCCACGCCCCCTCGTCCCTGAAGAGTGCGGTCAGGGGGATGTCCGGGGGGAGGGTCGAGGGGAGCGTCAGCGGCCTTGCCCTTATTCCTTGATGGCCGAGGACGGAGGAGATGAGGTTCGGATGCAGGGAGGGATGCCCCTGGAAGCCGACGACCGTCACGCTGCCTGGCGCCCCTTCGGGGCCCCATGTGGAATGAGAGGGCGATAGCCAGCATTCAAAAGGGGTCCCGAGCTTACTTATCCCGGTGCGCTCCCCCGTCACCATCGGCATCCCCTCGTCGGCCAGGAAGTTGAGGGCCTTCTCATGGCACGCCTCTGGCATCCTCCTTAGGCAGCCGGTGGACATGGCGGAGGACGGGGTGCCCTTCCCTACCACGATGACCGGCCAGCCATCCCTGGCCAGCAGCCAGGAGGAGAACAGCCCGGCAGCCCCGCTCCCGACCACGAGCACCTCGCTCATTCCCTTTCCCCCAGGCCATACACGCCCTGCAGCACGTGCCTGCGGAGGACCTCCTGCCGTAGCTGGTCGCCGCTGGCCAATGCTTGCCCCCTTTCCCGTTCTTCCAGGAACTCGGTCAGGGAGGCTAACGGCTCCGTCCCTCCGGCCTCCATCATCAGCTCTTGGAGGGAGAGGGCGCAATCGAGCCCCTGGCAATAGCCCATGCCCGCCCTGGTCCTGCGCATGACGTCCGAGAGGGTGAGGGCGTCCGGCCCGGCCAGGACCATCTGGGCCTCGGCCCGGAGGACCTGCTCGCAGGAGCACAGCATCCGCTGGTCGGCGAGGGAGACCGTGGTTGCCTTGAAGCCGTACTTGCGCCGCAGGCGGGCCAGGGCCACCGAGCCTCCGGCCTCGTCCGCCGGGGGCCCCAACGGCTCTGTGCGCGTGCGACATCCAGCCCGCGCGCCAAGGGCATTGCAGACCTGGTCGGAGACCCTCTCCGCCATCAGCCGATAGGTGGTCAGCTTTCCCCCAACGACGGAGAGCAGATTACCCGCTCTCTCGTCCGTGATCAGGGAGAAGGTACGGCTCGCCCCTCTCCCTCCCCTGCCCGGCAAGGGCCTGACCCCTCCATACGCCCGGACCACGCGGCAATGACGGAGCGCGGGCAGCATTGCGGACGTCTCTCGCAGGAGGAGTTCCATGTCATTCCGGGAGGGGGCGACGTCCTCCGGCGACGCAGCGGGCCGGGAGGTGGTGCCCAGCACCGTGGCGGTGTGGTTAGGGACGGTGATGTCCCCGTCGGAGGGGGGGCGCAGACGGTTGACCACGTGGCCGCAGAGCCTCCCGTCCACCACCAGCATGCTTCCCTGGTCCAGTCCCATGGCCACCTCGCAGCCGGCCATGGCCGCCACCTGTGGGGCCCAGGCCCCGGCGGCATTGATGACGATCTCCGGCACGATGGTGAGGATCTCCCCGCTGCGCCTGTCAAGGGCCTTGACGCGGACGACCATCCCTCCCTCCAACACCATGTCGGTCACACGACAGTGGTTGCGCACCATGGCCCCGGCCTCCCGGGCACTGTCCACGTTCGCCTGGACGAGCGCGAAGGGGTCGATGGACCCGTCCTGAACGGCAATGCACCTGAGCGCTTCCGCGCTCAGCCCCGGCTCGGCCGAAAGGGCCTCCTTGGCCGTGAGTTCCTCGGCGGGGACCCCACTGCCCTTGCAGCCCTTCAGAAAGGGGTCGGCGAACGAGGGGTCGTCCCCTGGGAGGGAGACGAACAGCCCGTCAGTCCCCTCGATGCAGAACGGCGCGGTCCTCCTGAGGATGGCGTTCTCCTTGGCGCATTCCATCGCGGAGGGCGGATCGGTCACGACATAGCGCCCTCCGCTGTGCAGGAGCCCATGGTTGCCCCCGCTGGCCCCGTGACAATAGTCGCCCATCTCCAGCAGGGCGCATTCGACCCCGCGCAGGGCGAGGTCCCTGACGATCCCCGCCCCTGTGGCGCCTCCGCCGATGATCAGAACGTCCTTCCTCATGTGAGCCGGGACAGGGAATGACCGAGTCTATATATGGAGATTGATAGAAAGGTAGCGGGGGGTCGATTTGAACGACCGGTCTCCGGGTTATGAGCCCGACGGGATGTCCTGGCTACCCTACCCCGCTTGGTGCTTCCCCATCATGCATAGGCCGGTTATAAACCTTTCTGCCCTCCGGGGCAGGCTGGTTCAGAAGAACTTGCGCAACTTCATAACGTCCTCGAGGGAGCCCTTTATGACGACCTTGCGCAACGCCCAGGCCTTCATCGGCTTCATCTTGCCAGTGAACAGGTCGTCGATGGTACGGGGGTCCGAGCGCACCACTATGTCCGGGGATTCGAGCAATCCTTCCTCGAGCTGCGAGATGCGACCGTCCTCGAGCACGAAGGAGTAGTGCTCCGTCCCGAGGTCGATGTTCACGCATTTCCTTAGGGATCCGATCTCCTCCCGGAGCTGGGCGTCGCTCTGCATCTGATCATTGAACTTGACGATGGCGTTCAATAAATGCTCCTTGGTCGTCATGGGTCACTCCCAGTCGCTAAGCTTAGAAATCTTGGACGAGCCCAACATGTCCTTGGCGGTCGCCCATGACCTCCGGGTATGAGGGGGCAGATCCCCATTCTCCCTTATCCAATTTTCCAGGAAGGCCCTGGTCTTGGGATCGGAGGAGTAGCCGCTGCCAACATCCCCCAGCTCCTCCGCTATGCGCCGCATCTCCTCATCCCGGCGCACCTTGGCCAGGATCGAGGCGGCGGACACGACCGGATAGTTCACGTCGGCCTTGTGCTCGCATACAAGCTCCGATCTGCCCTTCATCGCCCTTGTGAGCGCGGCCTTGAAATGGTTCGCATTGACGTCGCATGCGTCAACGTACGCCCTCTGAGGTCTGAGCTCGTCCAGCAGGGAGGCGAAGGCCCTGATCTCCAGGGTGTTCAGGGAAGTGGACCCCTTGCGCCCGTCGATCGTCCCCGGCTCGATGACCACCACCTTCCAGGAGGAATTCGCCATGATCAGGTGGGACAAGCGCTCCCTCTCCTCTGGACCGAGAAGTTTGGAGTCCTTCACCCCCCATTCCCGGAGGGGGCCGTCATCCTCCACCATCACCGCGGCTACGACCAAGGGGCCCATCACCGGCCCTCTGCCCGCCTCGTCAAGGCCGCATATCATCGGTATGGGATTTTATAATGCGTATAAAGCGTTGTTGAGAGCGCCATCCACCAATATCATGCAGTTTGACCAAAAAAGCTGTTGATGGGCTAAGCTATAAAGTCGTTTCCCCGTTGGAGGGGCGGTGATGTGAATTTCCAAGAGCGATGTTCAGAACCGGTACCTTACCAACGGGTTCAAGCTGACCCGCGTGGGGGTGACCGGGGTCAAGAAGCCGGTGCAGGTGCATCGTGACGGCCGGAACACCTGTCTCACCTGCGTGATAGACGTCTTCGTGGACCTTCCCTCGACCCAGCGAGGCTCCCACCTCTCCCGGAACCTGGAGGTCATCGCCGAGATAGTGGAGCAGGGCGTGGCCAGTCCGATCAAGGGCCTTGAGGTGCTTGCCGCCGATATATGCCGCAAGCTGCTGGAGCGGCATGATTATGCCACCTACGCCGAGGTGCGCTTGAGCGCCGATTACTTCCTGGAGCGCTCCTTGCCCACCGGAAGGCGGAGCAACGAATCCTATAAGCTCATCGCCAGCGCCACCCACAAGCGTGGGAACGGCCTGATGAAGATGATAGGCGTCCAGGTCGTGGGCATGACCGCCTGCCCCTGCGCCATGGAGACCGTGGACGAACTCCAGGGGAGCACCCTGAAGAAGGAGGGGTGCCTCCCCACCATCACCCACAACCAGAGGAACGTGACCACCGCCATGCTGGAGGTCCCTGAGGAGTTCGATGTGGAGGCGGACGACCTCATCGAGATCGTGGAGTCCTCCTTCTCCAGCCCAACGTTCGAGATCCTCAAGCGGACGGAGGAGGCGCATGTGGTCATCACCGCCCACCGCAACCCCAAGTTCGTTGAGGACGTCGTGCGGGACAATCTGGCGGCCATATTGAACCGCTACCCCCTGCTTCCAGACGACACTGTGGTGACCGTTCGGAGCGAGAGCGAGGAGTCCATCCACAAGCATAACGCCATGGCCGAGCGGGTCACTACCTTGGGAGAGCTCCGCGCTGACCTGGTGTGAGGATGCGCTACAAGGCGGTGGTGTGCGATGTGGACGGCACCATCACGGACAGCTCCAAACGAATCCAGTGCCTGGGGATCGAGGTCCTCAGAAGGGCCCAGGAGAACGGGGCCGTGGTGATGCTGGCGAGCGGGAACGTGCTGCCGATCGCCTATGGGCTCTCCACCTTCATCGGCCTCCGGGGCCCGGTGGTGGCGGAGAACGGGGGCATCGTCTCCTATCAGGACCGGACGTACGCGCTCTTCTCCAACGAGGTCCCGCTGCAGGCGTACGAGCATCTGCGCACAGTGATGCCGGAGGTGAGGCGCCTCTTCACGGACCAATGGCGCCGGACCGAGGTCGCGCTTGTCCGCGAGGTGGACCTGGACGGGGTCAGGGAGGCCCTGCGGGGATGGCCCATTGAGGTGGAGGCCACGGGCTTCGCCATCCACCTGATGCAGGTGGGGCATAGCAAGATGGCGGGGGTGCGGAAGGCCTGCGAACTCCTAGGGATGGACGCCTCGGAGGTCGTGGCGTTCGGGGACGCGGACAATGACGAGCGCATGCTCCGGGAATGTGGCGTTGGGGTGGCGATAGGGAACGCCTCGGAGAGGGCCAAGCGAGCGGCGGACCTGGTCACGAAGGGCGCGCATGCGGAGGGCGTCCTAGAGGGGCTGACGTCCCTGGGCATCCTCTGAAGGGAAGCTATTACTAGTACCGCTGACAATTGGATTAGCATGGAGGTCTTGGGCCTCTGCTCGCTGTGCTCCAAGCCGGCCAGGTACAGCTGCTCGCTCTGCGGGCGGCCGGTGTGCCTGGAGCACTTCGACAGGTATGCGCATCTGTGCTATCATTGCTCGCCGGACAAGAAAGACGAGCGCCGGCACCGGGAGCTGCCCGACCGGCGCCTGCTCGGCTGAGCTCAGAGGAGCTTCTTGACCGAGGTCTCGTCGAGGTCGATGGACTTGAGCAGGTACTTCAGCGCCTTCTTGGCGATGATCGCCCGCGTCTGCTCGTCAAGGCGCTGCTCATAGACCACCAACGCCTTCTTGTAATACTCCACCCCGAACTCGGAATAATAGTAGATGGCGTTCTCGGGATCGATCTGGGCGGCCTTGTTGTAGCATGCCTCCGCCTCATTGAAGAGCCCTACGTCCATGCAGAAGGCGCCCCAGCTCTGGAGGATGAAGGGGTTCTCCGGATCAAGCTCGGAGGCCTTCCTATAGAGAGCGATGACCTCCTCCTGGGAGACCTTGGGGACCAGCACCGCTGCGTCCGCCTTGGCAAGATAGGCCGCAGGGTTGGCCGGGTCGGCCTTGATGGCCTTGTCGAACTTGGAAAGGGCCTGGGAGTACTCCCCTTCCTCCATCAGCCTGTAGCCGTCCTTCATCAACTTGTCGAACTCGCTGGTCGCCATTGGATCCCTTTAGCCGAGTATTGGATGGTTGGAGATAAAGCTTTCTTGGGCCGAGGCGGGGGCTACAGGTTCCGGATGAACCGGTTGCCCTGGTCCACAAGCACGACCCTTGATGGTATGGGGCGATCGGTTAGCTCGAAGGCCATGATGATGACCTTGTCCCCTACGTTCACCAGGTGGGCGGCCGCCCCGTTCACACTGATGACGCCTGACCCCTTCCTTCCCGGGACGACGTACGTCTCGAAGCGGGCGCCGTTGTCCACGTCGGACACCAGGACCCTCTCCCCGGCCCAGATGTCCGCCCTTTCCAGGAGGTCCTGGTCGATGACGATGCTTCCCACGTACTCCGGCTCGGCGGCGGTGACCGTGGCCCGGTGGATCTTGCCCCGCAGGAGCTGCCGCATGGACCTAAGCAAGAAAAGCCTCCTCTTGAACCTTTCCCCGACGGGTGCCTGGAGCGATCGACGCCCGGTGTCAGCGCCTACCTGAGCATGAGCCGAGGATCTTCACGCAGTTGGAGCCGAGCATGTCGTCGTAGGTCAGCACCGCCTCGATGTTGAACACCGTCCGCATGTTCTCCCTCGTCAGGACCTCCTCGGGGGGGCCGACGGCATGCACCTTATGGTCATGGATGAGCACCATGCGGTCGCAGTACTTGACGACCATGGGCAGATCGTGGGAGACGATGACCACGGTCAGCCCCTCCTTCCGGGAGAGCTCGTGGACCAGGTCCAGGACCTCGAACTGGTGGTTGATGTCCAAGTGCAGCGTCGGTTCGTCGAGGAGGATGACCTCCGGCCTCTGGGCCAGGGCCCTGGCGATGATCACCCTCTGCCTTTCCCCCCCGCTCATGGTGTTGATCGCCCTGTCGGCGAACTCCTTGATGTTGGTCCTCTCCATGGCCTCGTCCACTATGCGTATGTCCTCGGCGGACTCGCCCTGGAAGCGGTCCAGGAAGGGCATCCTTCCCATGCTGACGATGTCGCGCACGGTGAAGGCGAACCGGATCTCGTTGCTCTGCGGGACCACCGCGATGTGCCTGGCTATCCTCCGCTTGGACATCCCCTCCAGGTCGGTCCCCTCCAGCAGGACCTTGCCCTCCTGAGGGTGAAGGTTGCGGTTGAGGAGCTTTAGAAGGGTGGTCTTCCCGCATCCATTCGGCCCTAGGATGCCGATGACCTCCCCCTTCCTGATCTCCAGGTCGACATCCTCGAGCACCGGCATTTCCTTGTACTTGAAGGAGAGGTCTTTGACGGCCAGCATCAGTCCCACCCCACTTCGGTGCGCCTTCTGCGCAACAGGTAGATGAAGTAGGGGGCGCCGATGAGGGCGGTCACGATGCCGATGGGCAGGATCCCGATGTTGGGCGCGATGACCCTGGAGATGTAGTCGCAGATCATAAGGAACGCCGCGCCGCCGAGGAGGGAGGCGGGGAGCAGCATCCGATTGTCCGGTCCCATGAGGATGCGCAATATGTGCGGGACGACGAGCCCGACGAAGCCGATGACCCCGACGAAGGCCACCGCCGCGGCGGTCACCAGGGCGGAGGCGACGAGCAGCTGCAGGCGGACCCTCTTCACCTCTACGCCCAGGTCAAGGGCGTGGGCGTCCCCGAGCATCATGGCGTTCAGGTCCCTGGAGGAGGACACCATGATCAGGCTGCCCGCGAATATGAGCGGGGCCACGATGAGGATGTTCTCCCAGGTGGCGTTGGTCAGGTTGCCCATCGTCCAGTACACGATGCCCTGCATCTGCTCTCCCGCCAGGTACGTGAGGAGGGACACGAGGGCGGAGAGCAGGGAACCGACCGCGATGCCCGCCAGGAGCAACGTTTCCGTGGGCACCCTCCCCCCGATGTTGGAGATGTAATAGACCAGGAAGAGGGTGGCCATGCAGGATAGGAACGCCAGTAGGGGGATCATGAGCATCTGCGGGAGCCAGGCGACGGTGAACGTGAGGCCCACCGCCGCCCCCAGCGAGGCCCCGGAGGACAGGCCAAGGATGTACGGGGAGGCCATGGGGTTCCGGAACACCGCCTGCATCACCGCCCCGGCGATCCCCAGCCCTGCGCCCACCAGGCAGGCCATGATCACTCTGGGGAGGTTCATCTCCCATATTATGAAGCGATGCGTCTCGGTGCCCTTCCCTAGCAGCGCCCAGAAGGCCTCCCCAAAGGTGAGCGGGACGAACGCCTGCGCCAGGTCCAGGACCATGAACACGAAGAGGAGGAGGAACAGCGCTGCGAAGACCGCGGGGGTCCGTCCTTTCCTCTTTGCCGCACCGTCCAAGCCATTTCACCTCAGAGACTGCGCCAGAGCGTGGGTCGGCGGGGCAAGGAACTCAATCCCTCCTTCTCGTGAGCAGAACTGCGGCCACGGCCACGGCGACCACCGCGATGCCGATAACGCCGTAGACCATCATACCCCACCCATCGTCGGCCGCCTCCCCTTCCTCGACGGGAAGTTCGCCCTCGAAGTATTCGGGGTAGAACAGGTGGGCCACCGCCCACAGGCCCTCGGCGGCGTCCGGGCAATAGGAGTTCCAGGACTTGTTCAGTTTGTAGACGATGATGTCGTCGCTGCCGATCTTGCTCTTGAACTCCTCCGCTGTCCATGGGTAGAGACCGTCGAGCAGGACGATGTCCGGGCGCGGGTCCAGCTGCAGGATGGCTGAGAGATCCGCGGAGTATCGCGGAGAACTCTTGGAGGGGTCCTCAGCGACGTTGACGCCTCCAGCGAAGGTTATGAAGTCTGCGGTCACCGAGCCGGTGTTGGCCAGCCACATTACGTTGCCGCTATAGCTGACGTACACCGCTGGGACCTTCTCGGAATCGTTGGTGATCCCCTCCTCCTCGAGCACTGCCGCGATATGCTCTTTCACGAAGACCATGCGCCCGGAGACATCGTGGCTGGCTCCGGTGATCGACTCGATGTCCTCCACTACCTGGACTATGCCGTCATATGAGTCGGGATAGAAGGTGACCACATGGAAGCCGAGGCCCTCCAAGGCATTCCAG
>JAJFUR010000004.1 GCA_021372335.1 Methanobacteriota archaeon | reverse complement strand
GTCCCGCAGGGGGGAGAACGGCACCACCTCCGCCCCGTGCGCCCTGAGCAGGTCCAGGTTGTCCTGGTAGTAGAAGTTGAAGGCCTCGTCCATCGCGACGCCGACCTTCGCCCTTACCGGCGCGTCAAGGGGGAGGGGGGGCGGAAGCTCGAGCGGGGGGGCCGCCTCGGCGATCGCTCTCAGCGCGTCCATGTCAACGTTCCCCTCCACCGTCCTGCGGATCGCCTCGTACCTGCCCTCGTCCCTCACCTCCCCGGCCGGCACGAGGCCGAGATGCCGGCTCTCCAGCCCCATGTCCTCGGCGGAGGGGATGCCCCCCAGGCAAGGGATCTCGCCGCGCAGGGCGTCCTCGAGCGTCTCCAAATGCCTTCCGCCGGCCACGTTGTTGAAGATGACCCCCGCCACCGTCACCTCAGGGTCGTAGGCCCGGAGGCCGAGCGCCACCGCCCCGAGCGAGCGGGCGGAGGCGTGAGCGTCGAGCACCAGCACGACCGGCGCCCGGAGCGTCTTGGCCAGGTGCGCGGTGGAGCCCTCCTCGGAGCGGCCGTCCAGGCCGTCGTGCATCCCCATGACGCCCTCGATCACGCCCATGTCCGCGCCCCGCATGCCGTTCGCGAAGGCCTGGGGGACGTAGGAGGGGAACATCCAGGTGTCGAGGTTGCGCGAGGGGCGCCCCGCGGCCCTGGTATGATGCATGGGGTCAAGGAAGTCCGGACCGACCTTGAAGGGCTGGACCCTCAGCCCCTTCCGCCGGAGGGCCATGAGGAGGCCGATGGTGACGGTCGATTTCCCGGTCCCGCTCCGCTCCCCCGCGATGACCACCCTCGGCGCCTCGGCCATACGCCCCTGGGCAGGGGCATGGGGCGATATCTACCTATCCGTCCGATAACGGAGGCACCATTCGATAGGCGAGGGCAAGCCTTTATTAGGGAGGGGGTGCAATAGTTTTAACGCCTTATAGGCTAAGGCGTCCGGAAGAAGGGCCCATCCCACACCTCTCTCCCTGAACCATCGTACGATCCTCCGCCGATCCCCCCGGACGCTGACATTTCTTGATGTGCGCGACGGCCCCTTATGCAAAAACGTAATAAGCGGTGATGGTCTGCCGTTCCCTGGTCATGATGAAGGATGCCGAGATAGAGGCCGCCAAGGAGCATTTCGGAAAGGTTTTGAGGGAACAGCTGGAGAGGGTGGAGCGTATGAAGGCCTCCCCCGGCTGGATCGACCACTCCAAGCTGGACAGGCTCATCATCGGCGTGGTGGGCGGGGACGGCATCGGGCCGTACATCTGCAGGCACGCGGAGGGCGTGCTGCGGGAGCTGCTCAAAGAGGAGATCGCCGCCGGGAAGGTCGAGGTGCGGCCGATAGACGGGCTGACGATAGAGAACCGCGCCCGGCAGCTCAAGGCCATCCCGGACGAGGTGCTGGCGGAGCTGAGGAAATGCCATGTCATCCTCAAGGGGCCGACCACCACCCCGAAGAAGGGGGACGGCTGGCCGAACATCGAGTCCGCCAACGTCGCCATGCGGCGGGAGCTGGACCTCTTCGCGAACGTGCGGCCGGTGCGCATTCCGGAGCAGGGCATCGACTGGACCTTCTTCCGGGAGAACACCGAGGGGGCGTACGTGCTCGGGAGCAGGGGCGTGGACGTGAACGAGGACATCGCCATCGACTTCACCGTCGCCACCACCCAAGGCTGTGAGCGCATCATCCGGCTGGCGTTCGAGCATGCCCGAAGGACGGGCGTCAACCGCGTCACCGTGGTCACGAAGGCGAACGTGATAAAAAGGACGGACGGCAAGTTCCTGAGCGTGGCGGAGCGCATAGCCAAGGACTACCCGGAGGTCAAATGGGACGACTGGTTCATCGACATCATGACCGCCAAGCTCCTCGATCCCTACCGCAGGGCGGAGTTCAAGGTGATGGTGCTTCCTAACCTATATGGGGATATCATCACGGACGAGGCGGCGCAGATCCAGGGAGGGGTGGGTACGGCCGGCTCGGCGAACATAGGCGCCCGCTACGCGATGTTCGAGGCCATCCACGGCTCCGCCCCGCGCATGGTGGACGAGGGAAGGGCGCAGTACGCCGATCCGAGCTCCATCATCAAGGCGGCGGCGATGCTGCTGAACCATGTCGGCTTCGTGGAGAAGGCCAGAAGGCTGGAGATGGCCCTGGACATATGCACGCAGTTCGAGCGGAGGGTGAGGGTGACGGGGAGGGCCGACGGCGCCACGGGCGAGGAGTTCGGGAGGTACGTGCTGGAGACCGTGGCCAGGAAGGACCTCGAGGACGCGTGGAGGAAGGGGCTCAGCGCCTGACCGCCGCCGACCGCTTCCGATCGGGCAGGCCATTGCCCGCGCCCATTGGTGCTAGGAAGGCCCTATACCGATCCCTTGTGCCCACGTTCAGCTTGGACGGGGCCGATGACCGATCGTTCAATGCGTTGAGCTGCGAACGCGCTTCGCACCGGGACGATGGCGGCCGTGCCCAGGACCGTGTCCTGAGGGGGACGGTCGAAGAATGGCAGTGGACGGGACGATGGCGCCCCATCCCCAGCCTATGCGGCCGGTTCGTTGGGACGGATATGCGTCGGGCCGCTCGAACGCCCCTCGCCCGGTGGAGGGAGAATGAGGGGGCGACGCCCATATCGACCTGGCCCCTGCCCCTGGGGCACGATGCATTGGATGCGGGGGCGAAGGCCCTCGTCAGGGCGAACGGACCTAGGGGGATGGAAAAAGAACCAGGCTCAATCGCCGGTCTGCTGGCTCTGGTACTTGGTGTACCGGTCCAAATAATAGACGAGGCCGTCCATGATCTCCTTGGAGATGGCGCCGGTGGCCTGCTGCTCGCGCACGTAGTCCTTGGCGTCCTTGATGCTCTGGCGCGACGCTTTGGCGATCACGCTTGCCAGGAAGGTCGATGCTTGGTCGGGGTCCAGCTTATTCTCCACGAACAGTTCCCGGACGTCGTACTTGAACTCGCCCACCCGGCGCTGGTTCAGCATGCCGACCCGGGTCGAGGGTGCGTCCCTGTTCCTGTAGTTGTTCGGTTTCCTCGCCCTGCTCTTGTTCCTGTTGGGTCTGTAGGCCAAAGTGATGTCTCCGGCATAAAGTGATGAGCATACAATATAAGAACTTTTCTAAAATAATAATAAGTAAAACAAAATATAAAAGATGAAATGACCGGGCGGACGATCCCGCCTGGCTCACTTCTTCTTGGGCGCGCCCTTGCGCCCCCCGGGCTTTACGGAGACCTTCCTCGGAACGGCCTTCGCGCCTTCCTTCTCCCTGTCCTCCGCGTCCCATTCCTCGAACAGCTGCGCGATGCCCTCCCTGGCGGTGGACCAGGCCGGCACGCCGCCGGTCAGCACCGCGATGTTGAGCGCCTCCATGATCTCCTCGCGCGTCGCGCCGCAGTTCTTGGCCACCTTCGCTTGCGGATATATGCAGCCGTCGCACATGCGCACCGCCACGCACGCCAGGGCGATCAGCCGCTTGGTCCTTCTGTCCAACGCGCCGTCGGTGTTGATGACCTTGTCCATGTCCTTGATGATGACCGCCAGCGCGGGGTGGTTCTCCTTGATGTGATGCAGCGTCGGGGGGATGTACCCTCCCATCTGCTCGCCCAGCTCGTTCACGGCCATCTCGGCCCTCTTCCTGCAGTCGTTCATTGGGAATGCAATGCGGCTGCCGACTTATTATCCTTATGGCCTATGGGGGATGGAAGCGGTTCGGGGACCGTCCAGGTGCTTTCTCATCGTCACTTCAGGTCCAGCTCGGTGCGGGGGTTGGGATGCTCGAATATCCCGCGGGGCGGCCGTTCGCTGGCCCCGGTCCTGAGCTTGGGGTCCAGCCGTTCGCCGGTCACCATGTGGTAGACGTATTCCCCGATGTTGCAGGCGTGGTCGGCCACCCGCTCCATGTACCTGGCGACCAATATGAGGTCTATGCCCACCGTGATCTTCCTGGGGTCCTCCATCATATACGTCAGTATCTCCCGGAATATGGTGTCGTACAGCGAGTCGACGGCGTCGTCCCTCTCATGCAGGTGGGACGCCTTCTCGGCGTCCCTTTGCAGGAACGAATATATGGCATCGTCCACCATCCCGACCACCAGGCAGGACATGCTACGGAGCGACTCGAAGCGCTTGAAGGCCTTGCCCTCCTCGAAGTCGTCTATCAGCTCCGCGATGTCCGTGGCGTACCGGCCGAAGCGGTTGAGATCCTCGACCATCTTCAGGCACGCCGAGATCAAACGCAGGTCGCTGGCGACCGGCGAATGCAGGGCGATTATGTCCAGGCAGTGCTCGTCGATCCGTTCGTTCAGCTCATAGACGTGCCTGTCCAGGGCGCGCACCTCCTCGCGCAGGGAGAGGTCCCCGTCGGTGATCATCCGCACCGCCTTCTCGAAGGCGGCCCGAGAGGCGTTGGCCATCTCCGTTATCTCCTTCTGCAGCCCCTCCATCTCGTAATTGAACGTGGTTCGTGGCGCCATCAGCCCATCCTCCCGGTTATGTACTGCTCCGTGAACTCCTTCTGCGGTCTTTCGAATATCTGCTTGGTATCGCCCATCTCTATCAGGTCGCCCAGGTAGAAGAAGGCGGTCCTGTCGGATATCCTCGCCGCCTGCTGCATGTTGTGCGTGACGATGACGACGGTGTAATCCTTCTTCAGGTCCACCAGCAGGTCCTCTATCTTGGCCGTGGCTATGGGGTCCAGGGCGGAGCAGGGCTCGTCGAAGAGGATTATTTCCGGATCGACCGCGAGCGTCCGCGCGATGCACAGCCTCTGCTGCTGTCCCCCCGATAGGGACGTCCCGCTCTTGTCCATGCGGTCCTTGACCTCGTCCCAGAGGGCCGCCCTGCGCAGGGAGTGCTCGACGATCTCGTCCAGTTCCCTCTTGGTGTGCTTGCGTCTGCGCCCCTTGCCGTTCCCCGTTTCCACAACGCCGTGCAATCGAGGCCCGTAGGCCACGTTCTCGTAGATGCTCTTCGGGAAGGGGTTCGGCTTCTGGAACACCATTCCTATGCGGCGACGGACGTCCACCACGTCCACGTCGTCATCGTTGATGTCCATCCCGTCCACCAGCACCTTTCCCTTCACGGTGCAGCCGGGGATCAGGTCGTTCATGCGGTTGATGCACCTGATGAACGTGGACTTGCCGCAGCCGGACGGGCCGATCACGGCGGTCACCTGGTTCATCTCGATGTCCATGCTCACGCCTTTGAGGGCGTGGTTCTTGTCGAAGTACACGTGAAGGTCATCCGTGCGGATCGCTATGGTCATTTTACCACCTGTACCTGTCGCGGTATCTTTTCCTGAGCACGATGGCGAAGAGGTTCATCCCCAATACCAATAGCAGGAGCACCAGGGCCGTTGCGTACTGGATCGGGCGGGTGGCCAGCAGGTCGGACGACTGCGTGGCCATATAGAACACGTGATAGGGCAGGGCCATGAAGCTGTCGAAGAAGCTGTCCGGCAACCTCTGGAGCGACATCGCGACGCCGGTCAGCATCAGCGGCGCGGTCTCCCCGGCCGCTCTGGACACGGAGAGGATCATGCCGGTGAAGATGCCGGGGAGCGCGTACGGAAGAACGTGATGCCAGATCGTCTGCCATTTGGTGGCGCCGAGAGCGTACGACGCCTCCCGAACCGTGCTTGGCACAGCGGCTATCGCTTCCCTGGCCGACGATATCATCAGCGGCAGGGTCATTATGCTCAAGGTGAGGCCGGCCGAGATCAGGGAGAACCCGAAGCCTAGGAAGGCGACGAATATTCCCAGGCCCAGCAGTCCGTAGACTATGGAAGGCACTCCGGCCAGATTGTATACGGCCATCTTGAACACCTTTCCCATTAAGGAGTTCTGTTCATACTCCACCATGTAGATGGCGGACATAACGCCGATTGGGACCGATATCGACAGCACGATCAGCATCAGGTAGAACGTGCCCACGATGGCCGGGAATATGCCGCCCTCGGTGTTCGCCCGGCGGGGCATCCCCGTGAGGAACTCGACGCTGAGTCGCTCCAGTCCGCCGGAGACGATATATCCGAGCAGCACCACCAACGCCAGCACGACCAGCAGGGCGCAGCCTCGGAACAGGGTGAAGACCGCCATTTCGGTGGCCCTGCGGTTCAGCATCATCAGTAGTCCTCCTTGAAGCGCCGGGTGACCCAATCGGCCAGGAAGTTGATGAGGAAGGTCATTACGAACAGCACCAGCCCGACGAGGAAGAGCACGTGGTAGTGCTCAGAACCGAACTCCACCTCGCCGAAGTCGATGGCGATGGCCGCCGTCATCGTCTGCACTGAGCGCAGGAGGTCGAAGTGCAGCGCGGTGGCGTTCCCGGTGGCCATGAGCACGGTCATCGTCTCCCCGACCGCCCGGCCGAAGGCGAGCACGACGGCGGCGACCACCCCCGACAGCGAGGCGGGGATGACGACATGGCGGACGGTCTCCCATCTTGTGGCGCCCAGGGCCAGGGATGCCTCCCTCAGGCTCATGGGAACGGCGTTCATGGCATCTTCGGCCACGGTGACCATTATGGGTATCATCATCACTGCCAGCATTATCGCCCCGTTCAGGGCGTTCAATTTCGTCACCGGCTCAAAGACCACGGCGATCCATTCCGACAGGATCACCAGGGCGAAGAAGCCGAAGATCACGGACGGAATGCCGGCCAAGATCTCGATGGCCGGCTTGAATATGGCCTTCACCCGGGGGCTGGCGAGCTCGGCCAGCCAGATCGAGCACCCCAGTCCGACGGGGATGGCGATGAGCGCGGCGCCGAAGGACACCATCATGGTGCCAACGAACAGGGGGAGTATGCCGTAGAGAGGGTAAATGGGATGGGAAGGGTTCCACACCGTCCCGGTGAAGAAATCAATTATACTGATGGAGGAGAGCGCCGGCAACGCCCCCAGAAGCAGCTCGCCGAACACGGCCGCCAGCGCCAGGACGGAGGACCAGGTGGCCACTGTCAGCGCCAGCTGGATGGCCTTCTCCCGGGGGGGCAGGTGCCTGTTCTTGCGCAACCTCCGGCGCCCTCCTTCCTTTCTCACCCTTGATGCCACTGTTCCTTCGCTCCTTTTAGGGTTTTGAAGGGGTTTGATAGGGTTTGGTAAAAGGTGGGTGATGGATTTGGATCAGCCCAGCTTAGCCCTCTCCTCTGCGATGACCTCGGCCGATAGGGCGTAGAAACCTATCTCCTCGGCCACCTTCTGGCCCAGGTCCGCGTTCAGGATCCAGCTCAGCCAGCGGCTGATCTGGTCCGTGGGCGTCCCATCGGTGTAGACGTACAGGTACCTGGACAGGTCGTACGTTCCGGACTGGACGGCCTCGGCGTCCAGCGGCGAGTAGGCCTCGGACGTTGAGTTCTTCTTCAGCTCCAGGACGTTGATGCCGGAGGTGCTGGCGTAACCGATCCCCACATAGCCTATGCCGCCCTCGTCGCCCTGGACGGCTGAGACGATGGCGGAGTTGCCGGAGAGCATGTTCATGCTGGACGAGTAGTTCTCCTTCTCGAGCACGTGCTCCCAGAAGAACTCGTACGTTCCAGAGGTGGACTGGCGTCCGTAGAGGGTTATGTCCTCGTCCTCCCCGCCCACCTCGTTCCAGTTGGTTATGGTGCCGTTGTAGATGCCGCGCAGCTGCTCCACGGTCAGGACGCCCACCGGATTGCCGGTGTGAGTGATGATGGCGATGCCGTCTATGGCCACCCTGAACTCGACGGGGTTAACGCCATTGGCCTGGGCGGCCTCGATCTCGCTGGCCTTTATTTGCCTAGAGGCCTGTGCAATGTCCACCTGCCCGTTGATCAGGGCGGTGATTCCGGTGCCGCTTCCGCCCCCGGAGACCTCGATCATGACATCGGGGTTCTCAGCCATGTATTCCTCTGCCCAGATCTGGCAGAGCTCAAGCATCGTATCGGACCCCTTCTGCGCAATGACGCCGCCCTCACCGTCGTCATCATCATTGCCCTGGAAGAGGAGCACACCGACAGCGGCCACTATGATTATGGCTACGACGCCGATGACCAGGTACTTCAT
>JAJFUR010000005.1 GCA_021372335.1 Methanobacteriota archaeon | reverse complement strand
GACCTTCTCGCCGCTCTTGGCGAACCGCTTGGCCTCGATGGCCGTGATTTCGAAGGACCGGATCTGCATATCGCCCCCGAATCTCCCTCCGACTTATAGAACATTGTCCAAGCCGAAAGCATAGGTTGTCCAAGCCGAAAGCGTAGGGACCGGGACAAGGATGGTGCCGCAGGCCGGGCTCGAACCAGCGACTTCAAGATATCAGCGCCCCGGGCTTGCGGCACCGGGGAACTTCAGTCTTGCACTCTCCCAACTGAGTTACTGCGGCTCAGCCCACCCATAATTGAGGACGATTAAATAATTTACCTAGCCTAGGTCAATACAGGGATCGAATGGATGCTTTCGGATGTTTTCCCTTGCTTAGTCCCTCCTCCAGGGAAGCGACGGTCCGCCTAGTACGGAGGACACTTACTGATGGCCAGTTCCATATTATCGATCCTGAGCGTTCGACATTTTTATATAGTCAGCAGCACCTAAATCATCCAGGCGGTTTTGAGGGCAATAGCATGGGGGAGGGCAGATGGGCATACAGACCTTTCAGCCGGTCTAGCAGGTCGAAGTTCATTAAGGAAGACCGAAAAGGCGTGGCCTCTACCATAGGTACCATAATGGCCTTGATGGTCTTCCTGACGATTATTAGCATGTTTACCAGCACCTACATCCCTGTCTGGATGAAAGAGAACGAACGGGACCATATGGATGAAATCCTTGGGCAATTTGGGGATCTTAAAGGGAAGGTAGACGTGCTCATAGTAAACGCTCAGACCACCCGGCAGCCGACGATCAATATGTTCCAGCCGATCAGCCTCGGCTCTGACAGCGTGCCGGTGTTCACTTCGGCCACCGCAGGGTTCCTGCAGCTTAAACCGAGCGGAACATATGATACAGGAGTGAGCGTGGACTTTTGGTATAATTATAGTGGAACAGCGCAGCATGTCGTCATAGATGGTGGTGGGTGCCTAGAGTATTACGCCCCTAACAGGTATTTTGTCCAACAGTGGTACGGCTATGAGAATGGGGCTTTGATCATATATCAGAAAGAGGGGATGGCCATTCGCGCCACCCCGTCCCTCACCCTTTCTGTGAACCCTGATAGTACCGTCAATGTGCAATTCGATCAGGTGGACCTGATCGGGAGCAATGAGACGGTATCGGGGATTGGGATGGCCGGGGTGGACATCGATCTTATATCCCATGAGTCACAGAAATACATGCTCACCGACCATGCAGGAACCCAGAGCGATGGGGCGTTGGTGCTGAAATTTACCACGAGGTATCTAGATGCCCTTTGGTCCTACATCAATGCCACGGCGCTTTCGGCGGGGCTCGTGAAGGGTGTTGCGGATGATTATACGACAAGCTCCGAACTGGTGAGGGCAGAAACCAGGCCGGTCTATGAGCTTACCTTGACCGTTTTCAACGTCAACGAGTTCACGCATAACCGAGCTCACGTGGAATTGGACCTGGAGCAATGAGGGGGTGGGGGAGATGGAAAGCATCGTAAAGAAAGATGCGGCCGATGAAGGGGACGTCCAAGCCTCCAATCCAAAGGAAGATGGAGGATGGGAGGCGATCAGCAGGGCTGAACGGATCAGGAACTCCTATCTGAAGCTCCTTCGGAGGATGGCCCCCAAGCGTGCCAGCAGGGTCATGGTTCCAGTGAGGCCCAGCCGGGAAGAGGTGAGGCCGGGGTCGGCGGTGACCATCATCCCACCGATCAGTGACGTGAACATCGAGGTGTTGGAGACGTATGCGGTGGTCCCAGACTATGCGTATGCGAGAATAATCTTCAACAACGCTACCAGCGAATATCTTTATGAGGTTATCGAGCCTGGTCTGAATAGCGATGAGCGTGAGCTTTTAACGCTCGTGAAAGATACGTTGCAACGCACCCTGGGGTATGAATGGGAGAAGCTCACCCGCCTGGACAAGGAGGAGTACCTCCGGGAGAGCGTGGACTCCTTCATCCGCACAAGGGGGATAAAGGTGGAGAGGGTGACCAGGCTGCGCATCGGATATTATATCATCCGTGACTTCGTCGGCCATGGGGTCGTCGATGTCCTGATGCGCGATGACCTCATCGAGGACATCTCATGTGACGGGCACAACATCCCCCTGTTCGTCTTCCACGCGAGATGGGAGAGCATTCGGACGAACATCATCTTCACGAACGAGGATGAGCTGAACTCCTTCGTGGTCACCCTGGCCCAGCGCAGCGGGAAGCAGATCTCGGTCGCCTCCCCCATCCTGGACGGCACCACCATGGAAGGGCACCGCATCCAGGCGACCTACTCCCGGGAGGTCACCACCAGGGGATCGACCTTCACCATCCGCCGGTTCAAGAACAAGCCCTTCACCCCGACCGACCTCCTGCGCTACAGGACGGTCAGCCCGGAGATGATGGCCTATCTGTGGATAGGCGTGGAGAACGGGGAGTCCATGATATTGGTCGGGGGCACGGCCAGCGGGAAGACGAGTACTTTGAACGCACTCGCCATATTCATCCCGCCGGGGGCCAAGATAGTCACCATCGAGGACACCCGGGAGATCAACCTTCCACACGAGAACTGGATCCCCGGGGCGACGAGGACCGGCGTGGGGGAGAAGGACGCGGAGGGGCGGACTGCCGGGGAGATAGACATGTACGACCTTGTGCGCGCCGCCCTCCGACAGCGCCCGAACTACATCATCGTAGGGGAGGTTCGCGGAAAGGAGACGTACATCATGTTCCAGGCCATGGCGACGGGGCATAGTACCTACTCCACCATGCACGCCGATTCGGTCAAGAGCATGGTGAACAGGCTGGAGAACCCGCCCATCAACTGTCCCAGGATCCTACTCACCGCCCTGCGGAACGTCCTGATCCAATCCCAGGTCAAGGTCGGGAACGAGATGGTCCGCCGCATGAAGCAGATAGTGGAGATAGTCGGCTACGAGCCGGAGACCAACGAGCTCATCACGAACACCGTGTACGAATGGGACCCGGCCACCGACCGGTTCATATTCAAAGGCCATGCCTTCCTGTTCGACAAGATCATGGAGATGAGGTCCCTGACCAACGATGAGATGATGGCGGAGTTCGACCGCCGGGTGGAGGTCATCAACTATCTCATCAAGAAGGACGTGCGCGACCATCGCGAGATCTGGAATATCGTTAACTCCTACTACAAGGACGGCGAGAAGACCCTTGCCCGGCTGAGGGCGGACCTGGCGGCCATGGAGGTGGGCTGATGGCTGGGGAGAGCGATCTGTTCACCCGCATTGACTCCACCAAGAGGTCCTACCTTCGCACGAAGAGCGCCACCCCCGCCCACTCCAAGGAGGTGGGGGCGCGTGTCATCAAACTGCCCGAGGGAAGCGTGCCCGAATATGTGAAGCTCACCCCGTATCAGGAGTTCTGCTGGAGGACCATCGGCAAGACCGTGGTCAAAAGGATGAGGCCGAACCCACGGTTGGAGCTGGCATTGATGCAGGCCCATATGCGCCTGCGGCCCGAGGAGTATACGGCCTATGTCTGGATGACCACGCTGATCGTCGGCATCCTCGCCGCTGTGGTCGGGGCGCTTTTCGGCGGAGTGCTGATCGCATTCTTGGGCGTGGGGGCGGGCATGGTGACGGTCGCCACCGTGCTCATGGTCGTCATCCCCGCCGTGCTGACCTATGTCGTCCTCAGCGCCATTCCGAGTTCCAGGGCCAAGACCAGGATGCGGGACATCAACAAGCGTCTGGGGCCGGCGATGAGCTTCATATCCGCGATGGCCAGCGCAGACGTGAACATCGACGTGATCTTCAAGGAGCTGGCGCGCCAGCCCATCTACGGGGAGATAAAGAACGAGGCGGAGTGGATCACCAGGGACACGGACCTCTTGGGCACGGACATCCTGACGGCGATCAGCAAGGCGGCCCAGAGGAGCCCTTCGACCAGGTTCCAGGAGTTCCTGCAGGGAGTGGTCACCACCTCCACCTCAGGGGGGCAGCTGAAGCCCTATTTCCTGCAGAAGGCCGACCAGTTCGAGAAGGAATACAAGTTGGAGATTAAGTCCCAGCTGGAGACGCTCGGGCTCATGGCAGAGACGTTCGTGACCGTGGTGGTGGCCTTCCCCCTCTTCCTGGTGGTGATCATGGCCATCATGGCCATCGTCCCGGGGGCTGGGGGGAACACGGACATGACCATCCTGCTGCTTTACCTGGTGGTGGGGCTGATGATCCCCTTCTCCCAGTTTGGCTTCATCTTCTTCATCTGGAACATGACCAAGGAGTCCACCATGTGAGGGCTTGATATGGCTGACGAAGAGCTTTTGGACATCGGGCAATTGAGCCTCAAGAAGAGGGACTACAGCAAGATCCTTCTCATTCTCGGCGTGGCTGGCCTCGCCCTTTGCTGCGTGATCGGCCTGATCGACGCCATCGGTGGGTTCGAGACGGGTCTGGAATGGATAGATTGGCTGGCCATAGGGCTGATGGTGATGTGCGGCCCCTACGGCTTCTATACCAGCTATAATCACCGGAAGATCGTGGAGATCGAGTCCAGGTTGCCGGACTTTCTGCGCGATGTATCGGAAGGCGGCCGATTCGGGATGACGCTGGCAGATTCCATCAAGGCGTCTTCCCGTGGCAGGTACGGGCATCTGACGCCCGAAATTCAGCGCATGGCATCCCAGATCGATTGGGGCGTTTCTGCCACTGACGCCATGAAGCTCTTCGTAGAACGTGTTGACACTCCGCTTGTCAGGCGCATGGTCACCATCGTCATAAAGGCCAACGAGGCAGGAGGAAATGTCGCGGATGTGCTGGACATGGTCGCCCATGACGCCAGGGAGACCCTGCTCAATCGGAACGAGCGCTCCATTGCCATGTCCACCTATACCGTTGTGATCTATGTGGCGTTCGCTGTGTTCCTTGCAACAATATACATTTTGAACTCCACCTTCCTACCTGAGATGGTCAGGGCCAGCTCCTCGATCGCCGAGGGAGCCGAGGAGGTTGGCGGCACTCTGCCAGTGCAGGTGAAGGGGGAAGTCGTGCCCCAGATCAACCTGATTTTCGCCATAGCGGTCGTCATCCATGCCTTCGGGGATGGGATATTGGCGGGGGTCCTGCAGGACGGGAGGCTAGCGAACGGGTTCCGACATTCCTTCATAATGCTGCTGATAGGACTGATAGCACTGAGGATGGTGTGAGACATGTCCATGGATGGCGACGAGCCTTTGAAGGCCCTCGATACGCTCATAGAGAAGGGCGGCCTGCAGATCGAGCGGAGGAGGAAGACCACCGTAAAGGACCGCTATATGGGGCTCATCCATCGCATGTCCAAGGAGCCGGTGCGGGTGATGGTGCCATCCAGTACCAAGGACAAGGAGGAGATGAAGGGGCGGATAACCGAGGTTCCCAAGATCGCCGAACCCTACGTGGATGAGGTGGAGATTGCCCCGGTACTCGAGCCCTATTCCTATGTGAGAATCAAGTTCGACAATATCGCCTCAGAGTACCTGTATGAGGTCATCGAGCCGACCCTCACCGAGGACGAGGGCATCCTGCTGGAGATGCTGAAGAACAGCGTGGTGCTGACCATCAACAAGACCGATGACAAGCTGAGCAGGGAGAAGGAGAGCATCCTCCGCGCGGTTACCGATGAGCTGCTGAAGACGATAGGTGTCACCCTGACCCTGGAGTCCAGGGAGCGCATCCACTATTACCTCCGCCGCGACTTCATTGGCTACGGGATAATCGACGCCATGATGATCGACCCCAACGTAGAGGACTGCTCCTGCGATGGGGTGAGGATCCCCCTCTACATCTTCCATCGCAAGTACGGCTCGATCAAGTCCAACGTACGATTCGAGTCGGACGAGGAACTGGACTCGTTCGTCGTCTGGCTGGCTCAGAGGTGCGGCAAGCACATATCGGTGGCCGAGCCGCTCCTGGACGCGACGATCCCGGATGGCTCCAGGCTGAACGCCACCCTGGGGAAGCATGTGACCAAGCGCGGCTCCTCCTTTACCATCAGGCGCTTCAAGGACAACCCGTTCACCCCGGTCGATCTGCTACGCTTCAAGACCATGAGCACGGATATGATGGCCTACCTATGGATATCCACGGAGTTCGGCAGCTCGATGCTGGTCTGCGGGGGCACGGCCAGCGGGAAGACCACGACGCTGAACGCCGTCCTCCTCTTCATCCCCCCGCAGATGAAGATAATCAGCATCGAGGACACACGGGAGCTGAACCTCCCTCATGAGAACTGGATCCCCGGGCTGACGAGGGAATCCTTCGGTGGCCGGAAGGCCTCGGCTGGCTCGGTGGACATGTACGACCTATTGACGGCCGCCTTGAGGCAGCGGCCGCAGTACCTGATGGTCGGCGAGGTGCGGGGCAAAGAGGCCTACGTCGTGTTCCAGGCAATGGCCACAGGCACCATCTCGTACTCGACCTTCCATGCGGAGGACGTGCAGGCGATGGTGCACAGGATGGAGAACGATCCGATCAACCTGCCCAGGGCGCTGATCACCGCGTTGGACATCGTCCTGTTGCAGGCGCAGGTCAAGGTGGGGACCAAGATGACCCGGAGGGTGAAGTCGATCACGGAGATAGTGGGCATGGACCCGGAAACGGGGGAACTGATTACCAACTCCGTGTTCTCCTGGAACCCGGCCGACGACTCCTTCAACTACAGCGGGCATTCCTACATCTTCGAGAAGGTGCGCACGCTCAAGAATTGGTCCCCCCGGGAGATGGAGAGGGAGTGGAGGCGGAGGGTGGAGATCCTGGAGTATATGAAGAAGATCAACGTCGGGCACTATCGCGAGGTGGCCCGCATCATCTCCACCTACTACAAGAGCCCGGACAAGATCATGAAGGAGGTCCGGGAGGTCATGGGCCAGGACCACCGACCCTGAAAAGCGTTAAAAAAAAAGAGAAAGGGTGGAAAGGAGTTTACTTCGGCCTCTCGCCCTCCCCGGGCTTGCTGGCTTCCTTGCCTTCCTCGGCCTTTGAGGGGGCTTCCGCCTGGCTTGGCTTCTCCGGCTTGGGCTCGCTTGCCCGGCGGACTATGCGCCTGAAGGTGCCCTTCTTCTCCTTCTCCTCGGCCTTGGGGGCCTGGGGTTCGGCCTTGGGCTGCTCGAACACCGTGCCGCAGCGGTTGCATACCTTGGCGTCCTTAGGGTTCAGCGTTCCACAGGCGGGGCAGGCGAACACGCCGGACTTCCGGCCCATCTCCTCCTTCCTCAGCCATTCCTCGAACGGCAGGAAGTTGGGCTCGGTCTTGAGCCACTCCTGGAACTTCTCCTCGGAGTACTTGTTGCCCAAGGCCGCCTTGGCCTGGCTGCGGAAGCCTTCGATGTAGTCGTCATACTGCTTCCTCATGGTCTCAATGTATCCGGATCCTTCCTCGCCCTCGAGCGGTTCGGTCAGGAACTTGGCCCCACATTCCGGACAGCTTTCTGCCTTGACCGGGATCCACGCACCGCACTCGCTGCATTTGGCGGTATCGGCCTCGAACTCCACCCCGCACTTCGGGCAATGCTTGGACACCTCGGGGATGAGCGCTCCGCAATTCCCGCATTCCACCATGCGACCCAATCCCACCTTATACAAGTATATGGAGAAGATGACGATGACCGCGATTACAATGGCCACGATCAACAGGTATACCCAGGTGGGTATCGACTGGGGGGTGAACGGAGCGATGATCTTGATGTCGCTTGTAGCACTGAAGTTACCTTCGGAATGGGCCACGGTTACCTTCAGGAGATGATTGCCTTCTTTGCCGGAAGGGACCTGGACTACGGCATAGAAGCGCCCCTCCTCATCAGTCTTTACGGTCTGTTCTATACTGAGAGGGAGTCCCGTCGCATCGGTCAGGACTGCTTTGACGGTTAACCCCGTCAACGGCGCATGGTGATCGCCCTGCGTGACCTGCCCATTCACGATAATGGCGTCCCCTGGAGCGTAGTTGACCTTGGAGAGCTCGAGATCGATATTGGGGTTCAGGGCGACGACCTCGAAGGGTATCCGGTACTCGTTGTCATCCGGGTTGGCATCGAGGCCTACGTCGGTGTTTATCGACAATGTGTATTCGGCCTTGGAAACGTTCACGGTCCAGGTCACGGTATATTTAACGGTGCCTCCTTCAGCGATATTGCGATTCTCTTCGAACAGAACCAGCCGCCCATTGGATTCGAGATATACCCCCACATTGATGTTGGTGGCGTCCACAAGGCCGACGTTCTTTACGGTGAAGGATATCTTGATCCTCTCGCCCTGAGTGCCAGAGGTGACGTTCGCATCGTTGGATTGGATCATGACGTCTGTGATGGCGATATCGGGCCGGTTGTCCTTGACCAACAGGTTCTGATGGGCTTTGTTGTTGTTGTTCAGCGGGTCATCGATCTCATGAATGTGCGTATACGTCGTGTTGGTCCCTGGGTTCACAACCACCAGGATCGTGATGTTGTTCCTCTGGCTGATGTTCATCATGGTGGATGGATCCCAATCCAAGGACACGGTCGTTGCCGTCTTCGCGTCTAGGCGTGTCACAGGTACCACACCGATGACGGACTCCCCATTCAACCAGAACACCACGTTGAATCCCGACGCAGAGGACTCTCCGTCATTGTGGACGACGGTTACGATCTGGATCTCATCGTCCAGATTGGCCTCGTTTCCGGCCATACCATTGATGAGGAAGTTGAGATCGATGGTTATGAGGTCCGGGTAGTCGGCCACATTCGTTTCGACCTCGACCATATTATTGTCCTTGCTGCCTTCTACGATGGCGTTCTTCTCGTCCACGATCACCTTTATACTGTGGGGTCCTGCCGTCGTCGGGGTCCAAGTGATGCTGGCAACGCCCTTTTGACCGATGGGGATGTTGGGCATTGAAGCGTTTCCAATGAGATCGTCCCCGTCGTAGAAGGACACATTAAAGGCGCTGGCAGTGAAGTCGCCCAGATTGGAGATGTGGACGATTATCGAAGTTCTCCTGTCCCGTTCAGGGATCGAGGGATCTATCACGACGTCCGCAGGGACGATCGCCATGTCCGGTACGCCCAGTACTGTCACGGTGGTGCTGTTGAAGTTGTTGCCCTCGTTCAGCTCGGGGATCTTGTTCAGGGGATCGACCATGACGCTGAGCGTGTGGTTGCCCAGCGGATAGTCTGCGGTCCAGTTCACGGAAACGTCGATCTCGGCCTGCGGCGCAAGGCTTTCGATCACGCGGTCGACGTACCACCCGGTGGTGTTGTCCCTGAACCTCACCGTTATGTCGTAGGCGGTCACGACCCCCGCGTTCCTTACGGTCGTGGATAGGACGACCACACTCCCCCTGAGCGAGGTGCGGTTTGAAACAGTGAACGGCGGGTCGATGTCCGGCTTGGCACCCGGTATTGTCCTTTCAGTGAGGACATCGCTTCGGACCAAGGAGAGCATCGGATGATAAATAACGCTGACTGTCCAGGTCGGGCTTTCGGGCGAATCGTACCTTACGCCGTCGTACCAATAGGTAGCGTTCAGGACATAGATGCCGAACAGCTGATGGCCGGAGGCTGACACGATGGCGCTCAAGGCCTGCACCATGACCGTTCCGTTCGGATCGGTGGTGCCGGTGAAGTAGGGGGTGGACGGGAAGGCCCTCGCTTCAACGTGCACTCCCGCCAGGGCGTGCTCTCCGGTTCCATCGAACACCTTCACGACAATCCAGCTGTAGAGGTATACGATCGCGTCGTCCTTGGGGGATACCGGTGCGATACCGTTAATGGAAGCGCCGGTCAGGATGGCTACCGAACTTCCTCCGAAGTCGGAGATGGCGTGGTCGAAGGTTGTGTTGAACGCCACGAGCTTCACGCTTGAGGTGGACGGGGCGCTCATCTGACCCTTTACCTTTGAACTCTCCATGAACACCTGCGAGGTGTCGTCCATTATCAGAACGATGTTCTGTTCCAGGGTCGAGCCGTTCAGATAGAGCCTCGCTTTATCAAACAGATAGACCTTCATGTTGAAGTTGGCGTTCAGGACGGCCTCGCTCAGCACCAGGACGCCATTGTCCCTGACGACTATCTGGGTAATGACCGTCCCGGTTTGCGTCCTGTTCTCCAGCATACGGATGGAGGTCCCGTCAAAGGTCAGCCGGCCATCCTCCTCGACGATGATGTTATGCTGCCATTCGAACGTGGGCGCCGTCATCGTGTATTCGGTGGTCACGACCCAGTCGCCGCCGCTGGCCTCCAGGATCACCTCCAGGGAGCGGGAGGCCATGTTGTTCGAGTAAGAGTATTCTGAGATATTCCCGTCATAGTTGACCCACACATAGATCGAATAGTTCCCAATCTGCGTTGGTGCCCAAAGGAAGCTTACAATGCTGCTCCCGCCGGAGGGCACGTCTATCGTCGTCTGGTTTTCAGGGTTCCTTCCAGCGCTCGGATAGCCTAAATAGAACGCTACCTTGGCCCCATAGGCCGCCTCCCTCCCCAAAATGTTGCTGACCGTCACATTGATGTACATGGGATGGTTGGCAGCGCCCTGGGCCTGCGAGAAGGCTATTGAAGCGCTGGTT
>JAJFUR010000002.1 GCA_021372335.1 Methanobacteriota archaeon | reverse complement strand
TTCCTAGCGTTGGACCGAGCGATCATCCCCGCCTCCACCCAAGCGGCCGTCAGCACCGCCGAGGGCGTGAGGCAGTTAGCGCTCATGTCCGAGGCCATGAACTCCTGGAAGACCTTGCTGCTCGCCTTGTCGGTGAGGTCGGCCAAGGACAACGGGGAGAGGGCGCTCACGAACCGCTCCACCTTGGGACAGGTGCTGCTGACCTTCAGCTCAAAATCCAAGTCGTCCGTGATCCGCGCCTCGACGGTCGATACGTTGTCGCAAGGGAACATCCTGACCCTGACCTTCGATGTCATCTCAACCCTCTCCGTTTTATCACTGTAACAACCGCCCCTCGATTTAAGATGTCTCAAGAATATTCGAAAATCCTACAGGCCCGATCGGTTTCAGACTCCTTTAGGACGGTCCCCCCGATCTTCGGTCCATCGGTCCCTCTTCATCCCTCCCGGGTCATCCATGTACGAGCTGATCGATCCTGGCGGAAAGGTTCGGGCCAATGCTCAATGGCCTGCCCATCCGGTCCCTGAGTTCCCCCCGGACCAGCGTGAGGTCCCCATCGGTCAGCAGCTTGAGCGTCTCCATCAGCAGGGGCACCTCGCGGCCCACCTGTCTCTGGCGCAGGGCTTTGGCCAGCTCCTCCTTTGAATGGAAGCGTTCCCGGAGGTCCTCGATGCCGAACTCGTCATAGGCCACGGTCCTCCCCCTGTCCAGCTCGGGGGTGCACACGTGCACCATCGAGCCATATGTCCTATCCTCGCTCTCGGCCACCCGGCGCACGATCTCCTCCCATGTGCCCTGGTAGGTGTTCGGGAGGGCCGGGTGCAGGTTTATGATGTCGTACCGGGCGCAGGTCTCCGGATCAAGGATGAGCATGTAGCCGGCCAGCACCCCCAGGTCCATGGGATGCTCGGCCATCATCTCCCGCATCGCCTCCCCATAGGCGGCGCGCCAGGCGTCGATGTCCTTCGCCTTCAGATCGCTCCGGAAGCTGTCCGATGGGAGGATAAGGACCGGTATTCCGTCCTCCTCGGCCATCGCGATGAGCTGGGCGCGATAGGGGTTGCCCCTGACGTCCCTGTTCAGGAAGACGAAGGACAGCTCGGCCGCAAGCTCGCCCCCTCGGACCTTGGACCGGACGGCGTTGAAGAGCCCCAGTGACCCCGGTCCCCTGCCAGTGGTGAACCAACCTACACGCTTCATTCCCATCCCATATCCGCTCCCGACCTATTTTAATCGCATCGGTCGGTCCAGGGAATAAGGAGGGACAAGCATCCCCGGCGTCCCCTGCTGGCCCTCATGCAATTCCAGCCCCAAAGCTTCGAATGCCGGAGAGAGGGTCGACGTCCAAGCCCTGATCGATGCTGTCCATCGGACCGCAGCCCATCGCCCACTGTCGTTGCAAGCCCCTCACGCTTATTCAGGACCGCGCAGCATGCGGTCCCTCCAGGTATCCCTTATCGTCGACCCGAGGAGCAGGTCGGTCGCCACATGCCCGAAGGCCCCGGACTCCTCAAAGGAGCGCAGGACCGCCCTGAGGCCGCCCATGCTCTCCGGGATGACCATGCTCGTCAGCGTCCCAGGCGTGTCGGGGAACGCATTGAAGAACATGACGTAAGGGGCGTTGGCCCCCATCAGCCAGCCCACCTTCTCCTCCAATCCCCGAGGGTCGAGCACCTCCAGCCGCAGCATCGCCAGAAGGTTGTCGCAGTTGTCCGGGAAAAAATCCACACTGAAATCCAGCGCGCCCTTCATGGCCATCAGATCGAACCGCTCCCTGACCTTCCTGACCGCGACCCCTGTCTCCTTGGCGACCTGTTCCAGGTCCTTGTTGCTGTCCCGGTACAGCGCTCTAAGGATGCGCATGTCATCCTTGGTGTATGCATGCCCGCCCCTCCCATGGTCGAACAGCTCCCGTGTCATGGCCTTCGGCTGCGCCATCATCGCCTCCGAGGCGACCCGGCGGACCTCCCTCTCCAGGTCCGCACCCTCCCTCAAATGCAAGGCCACGTACGCCATCCCGCCTGTGGCGATGGCCATCCAGGCCACGTTCTCGTTCCGCTCCAATGCCATACGGAGGCCTTGGAGCGAGCTGAGCCCGCTCCTTCCAAGGACCAGAACGCTCCTTGCGTTCAGAGAGAGCAGGCTGGGCTTGGTGGTCATGTCCCCGATGATCCCGGCCTCCCGCATCCGGGCCACCATCCCTGGGATGGCCTGAGCGGGAAGACCGGTGACCTCAGCAATCTGGGCGGCCGAAGCCCGGGAGTCCCTGAGCAGGACCTGCAAAAGCAGAACGTCCGCCCTCTCCAGCACCCTGCCGTACATGGGATCGCTACGGGACGGCGCGGATATAATGATGTGCCTGCTCAAAAGCGGTCCAGGGTACCCCGGCTCCTGGCCAGGCGTTCGAACCAGCGGAACATCAGGTAGCCGACGAGCATCGCCGCTATGCCGACCAGGGCTTCCGCCCCCAACGGACCGGACAGCTCCCCGAGGGCGGCGCCCCCCACGGCCATCCTCGCCGCCTCGGTCCCATAGGTCATCGGGATGGCGTAGGATAAAGGCCGAAGGTATGCCGGCAGGTAGGCCACCGGAAAGTTGACGCCGCACACCAGCAGCCCCACGAACAGGAAGATGTTCGCGACGATCATGGAGGTGCGGAGGAAGAGGCCCAAGGAACTGAGCATCAGACCGAAGCCGGTCATGGCGAAGGTGGTGACCAGGACGACCACCGCCAGCCCCAGGTAGTTGGCCTGGGAGAAGTCCACGTTGAACACGAGCGCGGCGTAGAGGAAGGCGATGGTCACGGTGGCCAGCCCGTTCACTATCTGGAACATAGCCCTCCCGACGAACACCGAGAAGCGGTTGGCCGGGGACACCAGAAGGCCCTCTATGGTCCCCTGGTTCTTCTCCTCCCCGGTGATGTTGCACACCGCGAAGACGCTCACATAGGCCATCGATTGCAAGGCGTTCCCGATGGCCACGTACTCGATGGTCACCTCGGCGTTGTTTACGAACATCGCCACGTAGACGAAGAACGCGATCTGGAAGAGGGACATGCCGAAGAGCTGCATCAGCCACATGACCGGGTTGAGCCATGCGAACAGCGCCCGCTTGGCAAGCACCGCCGAGCTCCAGAAGGTGCGCAGTGAGCCCCGTGCGAATTCGGACATGTTAGTACCTCATCAGATCGGCCGTCCTCCGGGCCCGTCGGTCCACCGCCTTGAACAGCCAAATGGAGATCACCAGATAAAGCAACGAGAGCGCCGCCATGGCGAGCATGTCCCCCCAGTAGCCGATCCTGAATCCCTGCGCGTACCCGGCCAGCGCCGAGTACCGGATCGCGTCTATGCCCCATGTCGGGGCCAGGGAGAGGGACAGGGGGTGGGTCCAATACGGAAGCAGGAATATCGGGAACATGCTCCCCGTCCCCACGTATATCGGGAACTCCAGCCCGTTGGTGAGCACCTGCGCGGACCGGGTGAGCACGAAGGCGGCGCTGAACAGCATGCCCAGGGCGGCCAGGGAGAGCAATGTGAGCACAAAGGCCAATAGGAACATGGGGAAGTTGGCCACCTCCAGCGGGGTCCGGAAGATGAGCATGGCCGCCACTAGAACGAACAGCCCGTTCACGATGCCGATGAACGCGTTCCACACCGTCCGTCCGCCAATGATCCAGATCAGGGGGCTGGGGGCGGAGAAGATGGCGTCCACCGTGCCCCACCATCGGTCGGACTGGATGGAGTACCCCGAGGCGTAGAGGGTGTTCCCCCACATGCCCATCATCCCCCCGCCTAGGACCGCATAGAGGACGGCCTCCGGGCTCGGCTCGCGATAGAGCATGAGCACCACCATGGCAAGCACGAACGGGGCGATGATGTTGGGGATGAGCCATTGCGGCTCGGCCAGGAACATCGACGCCTGATGCCGGAACGAGGCGGTGGCCGCGCGGAGCCTAGGCATCCTCTCTCACCAGCCAGAGGTAGGCGTCCTCCAATGTCGGCTCCTTCACCTTCATCCCGATGACCTTGCGGTCCTCAAGGATATGGGCGACCCTCGGGAGCATGCCCCCCGGGTCCTCCACCTGCACCCGCATGGTCTGCTTGTCCTCGCCCATGTTCGCGGCGACCGTCCTCACGCCCTCCAGGGCCCTCAACGATTCCACGTCCATCTCGGTCAGGCCGAACCCCTCCACCTCGATGACCGAGGTGTCCTTGACCAGCGCCTTCAGCCCGCTCGGGGTGTCCAGGGCAAGGATCCTACCTCTGGCGATCACTCCGACCCGGTCGCAGAGCTCGTCCGCCTCGTACATGTAATGGGTGGTCAGGAGGATGGTCTTCCCCTCTCCCACCAGCTCCTTGGTCATTGCCCGCGTGTCCCTCGCCGCCTCCGGGTCCAGCCCGATGGTGGGCTCGTCCATGAAGACCAGTTCCGGGTCATGGACGATACCCTTGGCGATGTGCAGCCGCTGCTTCATGCCCCGGGAGTAGTCCTCCACCCTGACGTCCGCCTTGTCCAGGAGGTCTACCCTGGCCAGCACCTCCTCGATCCGTTTGTCCCTGATGGCGATAGGCACGCCATAGATATCGGCGAAGTAACGCAGATTCTGCCGGGCGGTGATCCGGTAATACAGCCCGCGCTCCCCTCCTAGGATCAGGCCGATGCGCTTGCGGACCTCCATGGGCTGCTTGACCGCATCATACCCCAGGACCTGGACGCTGCCCTCGGTGGGCAGCAGGAGGGTCGTCAGGACCTTGATCGTGGTCGTCTTGCCAGCGCCGTTGGGGCCCAGCAGCCCGAAGAGCTCGCCCCGGCGGACCTGCAGGTCTATATGGTCCACGGCCACCGTCTCCCTCCGTTTCTGATGAAGGACCCCGGTCGTGCTATGATACTTCCTCACCAACCCCCGCACGTCGATGACGATCTCCCGATCATCCATTCCTCTCTCCCCCGTGCTGGGGATCCCATTGGACGTAATAACCTTTCCCGTGAGCGCCCGAAAGTGGATGGATGTCATTGAAGACCTAGGACCTTCAGGGGTAAGGAACGCTAGTTCGAAAGAACCTTATGGGCGCAAGAGCAGATAGCATCCGGTGGTAAAAAATGGCAGCCAAGAGAAGGCCCGCCGCGGAGGGCGAAAGGCCTTGCAGGATGGCGGTGACGTCCAAGGGCGATGACCTCGACGGGGAGATCGCCCCGATGGCGAGAAGCCCCTTCTTCATCATCTTCGAGGGCACCCCCGAGAACCATCTGGTGATGGAGAACCTCATCAGGAAGGGAGGGAGCGAGTCCGCGCTCAGGACCGCCGCCGAACTGGTCAAGCAGCGGGTGGACATCGTGATCACCGGAACGATAGGCCCGCGAGCGTATAGGCAGCTGGAGGAGGCCGGGATCAAGGTGCACGCCGGGTGCGAGGGCACGGTCTCCGAGGCATTGGAGAAGTGCCTGAAGGGCAAGCTTCCCATCTGCAATAAGGCGACATACGGCGGGTATCTGGGGATCTAGGCCAACGGCCGTTCAACGGAGGGGCGCCCCGCAGAACTGGCATTGAACGGCGCCCTCCGCGTTCTGCCCGCCGCAATAGTCGCAGAGCAGCCGGTCTCGCTCCCTCATCTCCCGCTCCGAACGGGCGATACGGGCCCTCCTCCAAACATTCCACCCAAGCATCATCATCACAGCAGCGATGGCGATCACTAGCGCCGCTGGTATGCGGAACCCTCCGACCCCGAGGCCCGCGATGAGCAGGAAGGACAGGCCCAGGAAGAGGAGCATTCCCCCGACCGAGACCAGGATCACTGCCGAAACGGGAATGACTGGTCCCCGTCCCTCCTCCGCCCCCTCCCCATCCATGCGGGGAGGTTGATGCGCATCAGGCCCCCCTTCCCCATCCTCCATTCCGCTCTCCCTCCTCCCGCCCTCATAGGTGCCCGACGATTTATATGTGGCTGATGCCGCGCAATACGTACGATCCGCTAAACTTATTTGGCTGGACGGACGTAACCGTTCTCAGATACCATGATGTCGAAGATACCCATCGGACTGGAGAACGTGGATGCCGACCACCTCGACCGCGAGATCCTCCGGGCGGCGATCATCGCCGAGCTGGACGCTATCAACCTGTATGAGCAGCTGGCCTCCATGACCGAAGACCATAAGCTCCGGCATGTGCTCCTCGACGTGGCCAAGGAGGAGAAGACGCACGTGGGGGAGTTCCAGGCCCTGCTACTCCTCCTCGACCCCGAGCAGACCGAGGAGCTGGAAGCGGGAAGGAAAGAGGTCGAGGAAGAGCTTGGCTGAGCCCTTCCGGAAGGAGATCGCCCCCTCGGCCGAGACCGTGGACCAGAAAGGGATGGGGATGAGGGTCGCGGTCATCGTGCACGGGCCGGAGGCTGTGGACAACGGTCTGGCCGCAAGGGTGCTGGAAAAGGCCTCGGCCCTTGGCCATGTCAGGGCTGTCGTGGGCGGCACCACGGCCGTGGCCGCGGTCATCGACGCGGGCCTCGAGGGGAGGATCGATATGAGCGAGAGGGCGCTTCCCTCCGAGACCATAGGCCGAGAGGCACACCGTTCGGACCTGTTGCTTCTGGTGAACCAGGGGAAGGACATCGGCTCCTCCCTGGCGTTCGGACGATTGGTGATGTCCAAGGTGAACGTGGGGCAGGTGCCAGTGGTCCAGGTCGAGGAGGGGCTCAGCATCATCTGGTCCGGGGACGAGGACGCTCTGCGGAGGGCGGGGCCTTTCCTCGACGAAGAAGTGCTGGACCAACGAGGCATGGCCGTGCCCGCCGCCCCCGAGGGGACAAGGACGATAAGCGGGGTGCGGCCAGGCGAGAACATATGGGTGAACGGCCACGTGATCGGCCGAGCGGAAGGGACCGAGGTCTCCCTCTCCCAGGCCCCCGACGGAACGCTGCTCGCGAAGGGCGTCAGGCTCAAGCCCACCGGCATCCAACGCCTGGGAGGGTTCGACCTACGCACCGCGATCGTCCGCAGCGGCCAGATCAGGAGGACGAGAGCTCAGCCGCGTAGCCTGCCCGCCGGGGGGAAGGCCGTCTATCTCATCGACCATTGCGCCGAGCGCGTCCTCTTCCTCTGTCGGGACGCGGCCTACGTTGTGACCGTCGGGGATGACACCAGCAAGATAGCGTCCTCCCTGCTCTACCGCCTGGGCATCCCTGTCCTGGCGATCACTGACGGAGACGAGGACGGAATATCCGATGAAAGGCTGTTGTACCCGGGCTCCCACGTCTTCCGGCTGGTCCCCGGCACCGATGACCTCGTGGGGGCGGAGATCGCCAGCTCCTATTTCGAGGAGGGGCGAGGCTCGAGCGCGCCCGCGAAGATAGAGGAAATGGCATCCATAATCCGTGCGGCCTGCGGGGAATGGCTGCTATGGGAGGAACGGTCCTAGGGATGGCCTTGGCTCACTTGTACCCGAACTTGTTCCGGAACAATGCCAGGGAATCGGTCACGATCTCCGTGGCCCGGACCCGGCCCTGCCACCCGATGACGTTCGTCCCCTTGTTCTCCTCCAGTTTCTTGTAGGTCTTGAAGAACTCCGATATCTCGTCCAGATAATGCTGTGGAATGTCCTCGAGTTCGAGGTACTGGCTGTTCTTGGGGTCTCCGCAGGCTACGGTTAGAATCTTGTCGTCCTGCCCCTTCTCATCGCTCATCTCCAGAACCCCGATGGGCCGGGCCTCCACGACGCACCCGGGGAAGGTGGGCTCGCTTATCAGGACGAGCGCGTCGAGGGGGTCCCCGTCCTCGTAGAACGTACGGGGGATCAGGCCATAGGCCAGGGGGAACACCACGCTGGAATGGAGGACGCGGTCCAGGAGTATGCAGTCGAACTCCTTGGAGACCTCGTACTTGTTCTTGCTGCCCTTGGGGGTCTCGATTATGACGTTGATGATCTCAGGGGGATTGCGTCCAGATGGGACCTTCTTCCATAGCGACATAGCACTTTCCTCTTCGAGCGCTTCGATCGCCTAGCCTTACTTATGCTTTTCCGTTCAACACGAAGACCCATCTCCCCTCCCCCAGGAGCAATGATGACCGTCCCGGTGAACGAACAGCGGGGCTGGCTGGGCGCTCGCTCAGAACTTAATATAGGAAATAAACCATACGGTTACCCCGATGGGAGAGGACTTCATCCAGACCGTGCTGTTCCAGCTCTTCGTGATCATCGTACTGGTCGAAGTGGCCAGGATGCTCTGCAACAAGGTGAAGGTCCCCACGGTCATCGGGGAGATCCTGGTGGGAGTGCTCATCGCCAACACCTTCCTCTACGATTTCATCAACCTCGGTTCCGACCGCGAGGTCTTCGAGGTCCTCAAGGAGCTAGGTGTGATATTCCTGCTCTTTTCCGTTGGTCTCGAAACCCCATTCAGCGCCATCCGCAAGGTCGGCAAGACCGCCATGTTCGTGGCGGTGTTCGGGGTCATCCTCCCGTTCATAGTCGGGTATCTCCTGATGATCGGCGCCCTCGGTCCGGAGAAGCAGCTCGAGGCCCTGTTCGTGGGCGCGTCCATGGTGGCCACGAGCGTGGGCATCACCGCCCGTGTCATCAGGGACATGAACCTCATGCACACCGTGGAGTCCCGGGTCATAATCGGGGCGGCGGTCATCGATGACATATTGGGCATGATAGTCCTCGCCATCGTGGTCGGCATCGCTGGAGGCGGCAGCCTGGACATCTTCCAGGTGGCGGTGGTCGCCATCGAGGCCGTGCTCTTTGTGCTGGCGATCATCTTCATCGGATCCCTCGTCCTGCCGAAGGTGCTCAAGAAGAGGGACGATAGGAAGGTGACCCAGGTCTGCACGGCCGAACGTAGGCCGAAGGGCATCAGCCCCCTCCCGCTAGCGCTCATCGTGTGCTTCGCCCTCTCGTCCATATCCTCATTCCTTGGGCTGGCGGCGATCATCGGCGCCTTCCTGGCCGGAATGGCGTTCGCCGAGTTCAAGGACAGGTGGCCGTGCGAGGAGAAGATGGAGCCGATAGTGGAATTCCTCACCCCATTCTTCTTTGTGTTCGTGGGGATCGCGGTCGACCTAGAGGCCTTCGGCGAACTGGGGGTGCTCATGATGGCGGCCACGATAACCGTCTTTGCGATCATCACGAAGTTCATCGGCTGCGGGCTGGGGGCCAGGAGCCTCGGGGGCAAGTCCGCAGCGATCGTAGGGGTCGGGATGGTGCCCAGGGGCGAGGTCGGCCTCATCGTTGCCAGCATTGGCCTGGGCATGTTGGACCCCGAGACCGGTCTGTCGATCATCGAACCCGGCCTCTACAACGCCATAGTCTTCATGTCCCTGGTGACCACCCTGGTGGCCCCTCCGCTGCTCACTTACACCTTCCAGAGGAAGCTGGGCAAGAAGTGTGAGGTACTGCCGCCTGACGTGAACTGAGCCCCCTTCCATTCCTTTACCCTTCGACATTTTTTCCATAACCGAGGGTCTATCCAGCTTCTGGGTGTGCATGAGGATCGTTGTAGGAGCAAGGCCTCGATCATCGTACATAGGAAGCCCTGCCCCCTGCGTCAGGGCATGCCGTTGGACATTCTGATCATGGGATCAGCGGGCCATAGAAGACCACATGAAAGCCCGTCTTCCCTGCCCGCCCGGGATCGAAAGCTCCGTTCAAGTGGGGTACAGGGCGCCGGCCACCACGACGAGCGCGATGGTGATCACGCAGAGGGCTATGACCACATAGGGGCTCAGCTTCAGGGCCTTCTCGTCCTCGCTGTCGAAATACCTTATAAGGCCCGCAGCGGATTGGAACCCTCCGGTCTTGTTCTCCTTCGCCATGTCTATCGGACATGCTACCCGCGAAACGATATAAAAGAATTTTGCAGGGATGGGAAAGGAACGGCCCCTGTCCAACCGCGACAAACCTTATAACGGACAGGGGGCTTCACGGCTCGATAGCATGCATTGGGCAGATGTGATCGCGAACGCCCTCGTCGAAAGGGGAGGGAAGCACCTGATATCGACTGGCATCACCCCCTCTGGCTACATTCACGTGGGCAGCCTGCGGGAGTCCATAACCGCCAACGCCGTCTACAAGGCGCTGAAGGAGCGGAAGGCGGATGTCGATTTCATCTATCTCGTCGATTCCTACGATCCCCTGCGCAAGCGCTATCCCTTCCTTCCGGAGCGCTTCGAGAAGGAGGTCGGGAAGCCGATCTGCTACATCCCCTGCCCGGACGGCTGCCATGCCAGCTATGCCGAGCACTACATCACGCCCTTCCTGGACGCCATAGGGGAGCTGGGCATAAGGCCTCGGATCATCTGGACCCACAGGCTGTACGAGGAGGGCAGGTTCACGGAGATCGTGGACCTCGTCCTCAGGGAAAGGGCCAAGGTGGCGGCCATCCTCGGAGAGGTCACCGGGCGGAAGATGCCGGACGGCTTCTGGCCCTTCAGCGCAGAATGCCCGGAGTGCGGGACGTTCTCCGACAGGATCGTCAGCTACGAGTTCCCCTACGTTCACTTCAAGTGCCGGTGCGGCTACGAGGGCGATGCGGACATTAGGAAAGGCCAGGGCAAGATGCCCTGGCGGGTGGAATGGCCGGCCAAGTGGAAGCTGTTCGGGGTGACCTGCGAGCCCTTCGGCAAGGACCACGCGGCCGCCGGAGGCTCGTACGACAGCGGTGTCCGGCTCTGCAGGGAGGTCTATGGCGCCGAGCCCCCGTATCCCGTGCCCTATGAGTTCATCCAGTTCAAGGGCAGGGGCCAGATGCACAAGTCCACCGGCAATGTGGTGACCGGGACCGACGCCCTCCTCATAACCCCGGCCCCGGTTCTGGCGTTCAGCGTGCTGCGCTACAACCCCGAGCGCCACATCGATTATGACCCTGGCATGGGCATCCTCGACATCGTGGACGAGTACGACAAGGTCGAGGCCCTCTACTTCAACGGGGGAGCGGACGAGAAGGAGAGGGACCTCCTTCGGGCCTACGAGCTGGCCCAGCCCTCGGGGGTGCGCTCGAGGCTCCCCCTCCAGGTCCCCTACCGTCATCTGGTCAGCGTGGCCCAGATAGCGGACACGTTCGAGGGGGCCGTCGCCGTCCTGAAGCGCTCCATGAGCATCCCCGAGATCTCGGAGGAGGACATGGAGGTGCTCAAGCAGAGGCTGAACTGTGTGCGCCACTGGCTCAACGCTTTCGCGCCCGAGGAGGTCCTGTTCACCGTCAGCCCCGAGCGCCCGGACGTGGAACTCACCGAGGCGGAGCGGGCTTACGTACAAGCGCTGAGGGAGCGCCTTGAAGGCATCGAATGGACGGGGGACCGCATCCACGATGCCATATACGAGACGGCGAAGGCGATGGGCATGCAGCCCAAGGCCTGCTTCCAGGCGCTGTACCGCCTGTTCATCGCCCGGACCTCCGGCCCCCGGCTGGGGTTCTTCCTCTCGACTCTGGACAGGGGCTTCGTGCTCAAACGCCTCGCAGAGGCCTGAGCCCGTCCGGTCCCAAGGCAGCCCTCGACCGATCTAAGGCCCAGGGCGCCGGGGCGCTCGGATCGGCCGAGCGTCCGCCCCTGTCCTCATCAAGGATGACCGGAGCCGTTTGGCGATGGACGAGGACGTCGGGCAATGCCTTCCGGCCGCCTTCGGTGCCTGCCTATCCCCGCTTCATCGTGAAGAGGACCACGGCGATCCCGAGCCACACCAGCAACCCGATGAACAGGAGCAGCCCGTTGCCCGGGTACACGTAGTTGATGGCCCAGATCAAACTGATGGCTATAAGGAACGTGCCCCAGAACATCAGAAAGTTTCCGTTGCCCTTTTCGGTCCTGCTCAGGGGCCTGGTGCGCTGCTTCAGGCCGATGTAGGTTGCGAAGGCGCCCCCGAGCAGGAGCATGGATGGGATGAACAGGGTCCAATCCTCCGTCAGCCAGGCAATGAGGATGGCCGCAGCGGTGGCGATGATGATGTAGGAGGCCGTCAGGCTTGTCAGGGTGATCGAGATATGATCGTTCATCTTCAGCCCGGACAATGGCACGGCCGCACTATCAATCTTGCCCTGGTGGTCAGCGCAGAACGCCCATGTTGCTCAGCTTCTCCGGCAGGTACCTGTCGGTGACGAAGTCCAGGCCGTACTTCGCCAGGGCCTGCTGCTCGGCCTTCTTGTTGAGCTTGAGCATGGTCTCGATCTCCCCCCGCCAGTACTCGTCCGCGAAGCGGGGGTCCTTCAGTTCGGCGTTGAGCGCCCGGACGTCCACGTCCGTCAGCTTGTCCGTGGGCAGGTCGTAGTTGGTGATGTCGGAGGCGGTGATGCCAACGAACTCCGCGGTCGGCGTGGCCAGATACTCGGAGATATGCGCGGTCTTGATCGCCCCATAGGCCACGGAGGCGAAGATGCGGAAGGACCAGGGGTCGCCGTCCGTGAACACCACCACCGGCAGCCTCATCTCCTCGTTCAAGCGCTTGATGAAGCGCCGGGTGGACCGGGCGGGCTGCCCCTTCAGGTGCACCAGCACCGCGTTGTACCTCTCGTCGAAACCGTTCTCCACCAGCCGGTCGAACATACCGCCGGTCTCGATGGCGACCACGAATTTAGCGTTGGTGCCCAGGAGCTGCACCTTCTCCCTCTCCACATTGTTCGGGATGCCGTAGCCGGAGTCGCCCACATCGTCCCGGCAGTTTATCCTCTTGACCTTCCCCTTGCGGTCCATCTCGCTTATCGTCAGGTCCCCGATGATGCTGGCCCCGTTCTCCTCCGCCCGCAGCTTGAAGTCCTCCCGCATGCAGGCGGTCACGATCTCCAGGTCCTCGGCCAGCATGTTGCTCTCGTCCTGGGAGGAGAACTTGGCCTTCTCCCAGCCCTCGGAGATGTAATACATCTCCCTGAGGGTGGAGGACTTGCCGTTCTGGACCATGTCCTCTATGAACTCCAGGACGTACATGGTGCGCAGGAGCATCAGCGCCCCATTGACTTTCTTGGCAGAGCGGGCGCCCGTGGCCTTGCCGTACTTGAAGACCCCGTGCTTCGGGTCGAACCGGATGTTGCTCTTGGTCCTCAGGGGCAGGGTCATCTTCGGCACCTTCCCCGAATCTATCTGGTCGTAGATCGACCCTGCGATCTCTTTCAATGAGCGCACCGCCCTGTTCTCTTCCTCAGTCATCGTTCAGCGCCTCCTTCGCCTCGTCGTAGTCGACCTCTTCCTCCTCTTCCTCGGGCGCCGGCCCCTTGGCCTCCACGCTCTCGGTCACCTCCAGTCCCTTCAGGTCCCAGTCCCCCGGCAGCGGCTCCGCCCCTATGATCGCCACCGGGTCGATGCCCGAGGCGTAGATCTCGTTCTCGTCATAGTCCTCCTTGTTGAGGCCGCTCAGCGAAAAGTTGATGTCCAGCCTCTCGGTGGACGCGATCTTCGGCAGCTCCCAGGTGACCTTGCCGTCCTCCCTGACCTCAGTGGGGAAGAACTGCAGCCCCTTGTAATCGAAGGCGCCTGGCGGGAGGACCATGTGCAGATTGAACTTCTGCGATTGGGGGGTATAGTTGTATATGGAGACCCGGATGCGATGATGCCCCTTCTCGAAGGAGACCGCATCGTCTACCCAGACCACGTTCATGATCTTGGTTATGCTCCCGCTGAGCTTCGGGACCGGCTTGCCGACGATCTTGGCGCTCTTCTGGGCGATGAGCGGCAATATCTCCTGGACGATCTCAAACTTCACCCGGGTCTTGCTCTTCGTCTCCTTTTTGTTGAGGTGCGTCTTCAGGGACCGCCCGCAGATCTTGAGCGCCAGCTCGATCTCCGCCTGGATCTCCGGGATTGTGGCTATGGCCTCCTTGGCCTCGGAGGTGAAGGGCACCTTGGTGGATGCGACGTGCACCAGGATAATAGCCGGTCCGAACGGGATGCCGGAGCCGCCGCGCTGTTCCAGCCCGTACCGCCTCCAGTCGACGCTCTCCACGGCCTTGGTGATGGCGCACGCGCCCTGCTGGTAGAGGAGCGGGACGCGGTTGGCGAAGCGCAGGATCTGCACGGGGGCGTCCTTGGGCAGATCGCCCCCGTACACGATCCCCACCTCGACCAGGAACGGGTTCCCGGAGTGCACCTTCGGGTCCCTCGTGACCGGCGGGGCATAGAACTCGGGGCGCACCTCGTCCAGGACGTTGCGCAGCCCCTTCTTTATCAGCTGGGCGCCGATGGGCGAAAGGCAGTCCGTCGGCGGGGCCATGATCTTGGCCGTGCCTATGGCGGCGAGCAACCGCTTGTGCTCCTCCAATGTCAGCTTGGCCGGGTCGGCCATCATGTCCAGCCCCGCCCTTTCGCAGATGTCTTTGGCCAGGCGATCGCTTATCCGGGAGAAGTCCAGCTGGAGGAATCTGCCCAAGGACTTGTTCTTGGTCTCCTTGGCCATGCTCATGAGGGTACCGAGTTCCAGTCCGGAAGGGTGCGGCTTGATCTCCTTGGTCGCCGGGGGCATCCTGTCCGTGGCCCTTTCGAAGGTGGTGCGCCTGCCGTCGGGGTCCGTGAAGGTGATCCGGGCGTGCGGATTGACGATCGCGGTCTGCCGGAGGTACTCCAGGACCGACTGCCTCCCCCCTACATACCGCCCGTTCATATGGTACGTTATCTTCGTCCCGTGCTCCTTTCCGTCCCAGATGAAGGGGTCCTCCTTCAGCACATCCGGGAGGTTCCTTTTGGTGTTGACCATGATCTCCATGCGCCAGGCCACGTCGTCCGCCCCCGTCTTGGAGATGACGACCGCAGGCTTTCCTGTGGTGATTTGGCCGTACATCACGGTGGCCGATATCCCGATCCCCTGCTGCCCGCGGGACTGGCGTACCGCATGGAAGCGGGAGCCGTACAGGAGGCGGCCGAACACGTTCGGTATGGCCTTCTTGACTATTCCCGGGCCGTTGTCCTCCACGCTGACCCGGAACTCGTCCTTTTCGGTCCTCTCCACCGTGACCACAATCTCGGGGAGCACATCCGCCTCCTCGCAGGCGTCCAAGGAGTTATCCACCGCCTCCTTGATGCCCATGATCAGCGCCTTCGATTGGGAGTCGAAGCCCAATATGTGGCGGTTGCGCTCGAAGAACTCGGAGACGGATATCTCCTTCTGCTTTTTCGCCAGCTCATCGGCTATCGAACCCATCGCTTCTTCCCTTCCTCAGAAAAATCGAGGTGCATCCCGGGGTGCATATCCCCCCGGGCGCTAAAATGTTTTTCGCCCTCAGAGCTTCTTGCCGCAGTTCCAGCACTTGGTGTCGGTCCGCAGGAGCTTTGCGGAGCATTGCGGGCACTTGAACTCTTCGTCATCGAACTTGGCCCCGCAGGCCGGGCACTTGTCCGCGTCCCTAGGCACCTCGGCGCCACAGTCAGAGCAGACGAACTTCTCCTCCGCCCCCTTCTTCTCCTTGACCTTGGCCCGCTGCTGTTCCATCTCGGCCATCTTCTTCTTGGAGCGGTCCATCCACCAGGTGAGCAGGATGAGGATGTAGAACAGCACGGCCATGCTGTAGAACGAGTATAGTACGCCGGACATCAGGGAGTTGCTGAGCACCTTGCCCAGCTCCGCGTTGACCGGCCCGAAGCCCTGCTCCGTCTCGGTCCATACGCCCCCGTCCAACGCTCCGTACTGGAAGTAGTAGATCCCCTCCTCCAGGCTGCTGGTGTTGGTCGTGTACAGAGCGCCAATGGAGGAATTGTCCAGGGTGACGTTGTGGGAGAAGGCCATGGAGATGTTCAGCGCATCATCTGGATCGCCCCAATTGTTGTAGAGCAACAGCCGCACGTCCGCGGTCGCATTCCCGGACACCAGCACGACACTGAAATCGAAGATGTCCCCGGGCACGCCCTGGGATGGGGATACCGTTCCTTGGACGAGGAGGTCATCATCGCTGCTGAGCTCGACGACCTCGTACCCCTCCACGCTCTTGTACAGCGCCGCCCCCAGCGAGAGCCCGATGACCAGGAACAGCACCAGACCGAAGAGGGCGAGCTTCTTGCGGTCCTTCAGGCCGAAATAGGTCGGGAGATAATAGGCGAGCAAGGCCACCAGGATGGGCAGGAGACAGACGACCTGGGACAGCCAAAGCTGGATAGTAAGGGTAAGGAGGACGGTGACCAGGATGGTCAGCCCCATCCCTATCCAGATGGACATCTTGGATTGGCGGACCCCCTTCAGCATCTTATTGATATCGTCGATGAAAGACATCGTCCGGCCATAATTATTGTATCTTTAAACCCTTTCGTTGAGGCGATGACAGGGCCGGGAGGGGGCGGCGGGGGGCTGGCCGTGGTGGCCCTGGGGGGCAATGCCATACTTAGGTCCGGCCAGGAGGCCAGGGGCGACGTGCAGATAGCCAACATGCGGGAGGTCTTCCGGCGGACGCTCCCGCTGCTGGACCAATATCCCCACCTGGTGCTCACCCACGGCAACGGCCCCCAGGTCGGGAACATCCTGCTGCGCAACGAGCTGTGCCGGGCGGAGGTGCCGGCGATGCCCCTCGACGTCTGCGTGGCCGAGTCCCAGGGGCAGATAGCGTATCTGGCGCTGCAGGCCTGGGACCAGGAGTGCCTGAGGGCGGGCAGGGAGGTGCCCATGCTCCCCATGATAACCCGAACCGTGGTCGCCGCCGACGATCCGAGCTTCCTCTCCCCCACCAAGCCGATCGGCCCCTATTATCCCAAGGAGAGGGCGGAGCGGCTCCAGTGGGAGAAGGGCTGGAGCTTCAGGCAGGACCCGAAGCGCGGGGGCATGCGCAGGGTGGTGCCCTCGCCGGACGTCCTCTGGGTGGCCGAGGAGGGGCATCTCAAGGCCTTGTGCGCCTCCCTCCCCCCTCCCTTTGTCGTGCTCTGTGGCGGGGGCGGAGGGGTGCCCGTCGTCCAGGATGGCAGTGGCTACCGCGGAGTGGAGGCGGTCGTGGACAAGGACCTCACCTCGGCCCGATTGGCCATCATCCTGGAGGCCGATATTTTAATAATGGTGACCGATGTTGAGGCGGTCTATCTGGACTTCACGAGCGACCGCCCGCGCCCCCTGCTCAGGGCGACGGCGTCCGAGCTGCGGCGCCATGCGGCGGAGGGGCAGTTCCCTGCGGGGTCGATGGGCCCCAAGGCGGAGGCGGCGGTCAGGTTCGTGGAGGCCACCGGGCGCCGGGCGGTCATCGCCTCGGCCGACCGGTTGATGGAGGCCCTTGAAGGGAGGGCAGGCACCACAGTGGAGCGAGGGTAGGACCAGATGGCCTCGACGATCGAGGAGCAGATCAAGGCGATCCAGGAAGAGATCGACAAGACGCAGAAGAACAAGGCCACCGAATACCACATCGGCAAGCTGAAGGCCAGGATGGCCAAGCTCAAGGACGATATGGAGCGGAGGAGGGCCTCCAGCGGAGGCTCTGCCAAGGGCTATTCGGTCAAGAAGAGCGGCAATGCCACCGTGGCCCTGGTCGGCTTCCCCAGCGTTGGGAAGTCTACCCTGCTGAACACCCTCACAGGGGCCAAGAGCGAGGTGGCTGCCTACGACTTCACCACCCTGGACGTGGTCCCGGGGGCGTACGAGTACCAAGGAGCGAAGATCCAGGTCCTGGACATGCCCGGGCTGATCAGGGACGCCTCCAAGGGGAAGGGGCGCGGCCGGGAGGTCATCTCGGTCGTCCGGTCCTCCGACCTCATCCTCTTCGTGCTGGACTTCTACGACACCAACCTGCAGGTGCTCGTGCGCGAGCTGGAGAACGCCGGGATGCGCATCAATGCCCATCCCCCCGACGTCGTGATCTCCCAGCGGGAGACCGGAGGGGTGGAGGTCAAGAGCACGGTCAAGCTCACCAAGCTGGACCTGGAACTCGCCAAGGCGATGGTCATGGAGTACGGGGTGGTCAACGCCGACGTGGTCATCCGCGAGGACATAGACCAGGACCAGCTTGTGGACGTCCTCTCCGGGAACCGCATCTACATCAATGCGGTGCTGGCCATCAACAAGATCGACCTGGTGGACGATGAGTACCTGGAGGAGGTCCGCGAGAGGTTCAAGGACTGGGACCCGGTCCTCATCTCCGCGGCCAAGAACATAGGCATAGACGAGCTGAAGGCGAAGATCTTCGAGCGACTGGAACTCATCCGCATCTACATGAAGAAGCAGGGGCAGGAGGCCGACATGGACGTGCCGCTGATCGCCAAGAAGGGCAGCACCGTCGGCGACGTCTGCGATTCCCTGCACCGGGTCTTCCGGCAGAACTTTCGGTACGCTCTGGTATGGGGAGACAGCGCCCGATTCCCGGGGCAGATGGTGGGGCTGGAGCACAGGCTCGCGGACGGTGACGTCCTTTCGATCATAATCCGCCGCACAGGGGAGTGAGAGGAACGATTAAGGCGCTGCCGGGGGATCCACCTCTCCATGTCCAAGAAAGGCATGGCCACCCGTGCGGTGCATGACGGGGACAGGTCCCTGCGCTACGAGGGCGCCATCAACACCCCCATCTTCCAAAGCAGCACGTTCTCCTTCCCCACCGACGATCCGAGGACGTGGGAGGGGGAGGTTCCGAGGGGGACCTATATCTATTCCAGGAACAGCAACCCCACGGTCGAGGCGGTGGAGGAAAAGCTGGCCTCGCTCGAGGGGGCCGAGGCGTCATTGGCATTCTCATCAGGCATGGCGGCGATCTCCACCGCCCTCCTCGCCTTCGTTGGGAAGGGGGACAGGGTCGTCGCGATGCAGGACCTGTACGGGGGGACGTACGGGCTCCTGAGGAACGAGATGCCCCGGCTGGGCGTGGACGTCGCCTTCGTCCCCACCACGGACCCCGAGGAGCTTTGCGCGGCCATCGACGGCCGGACGAAGGTCCTGTACCTGGAGAGCCCGACCAACCCGCTGCTCAAGCTGATCGACATCAAAGAGACATGCAGGCTGGCCCATGAGAAGGGGTGCAGGGTGCTGATCGACAACACCTTCGCCACCCCGGTGCTGCAGCGCCCCCTGGAGCAGGGCGTGGACGTGGTGCTGCACAGCGCCACGAAGTACCTGAACGGCCATTCGGACGTCATCGCCGGCTTCGTGGCCGGACGGCGGGAGGACATGGGCCTGGTGCATCAAAGGCGGAGGCTCTTCGGGGGCGTCCTGGACCCGCTCCCGGCGTATCTACTGGCCAGGGGAATGAGGACCTTGGACCTCCGAGTGCGCAGGCATGAGGCGAACGCGCGGGCGGTGGCCGAGCACCTGGAGGCCCATCCCAAGGTCTCCAGGTGCATCTATCCGGGCCTGCGCTCCCATCCCGACCATGAGCTGGCCAAGAGGCAGATGGACGGTTTCGGCGGGATGGTGACCTTCGAGGTCCGAGGCGGCCGCCATGCGGCTGAAGGGGCTATCAAGCGCCTCCAGCTGATCGCCAGGGCCTCCAGCCTGGGCGGGGTCGAATCGCTGGCGAGCATGCCGTTGAACACCTCCCACACCTCGTACAGCAGGGAGGAGCGGGTCATGCTCGGGATCACCGATGGCATGGTCCGCCTGTCCGTGGGCATAGAGGACCCCGAGGACCTCTGCCAGGACCTGGACCAGGCACTGCGCTAGTCAATGATCCCCTGGACATAGACCTCCGATTCCAGGCCCCACTCGCGGACTAGCCCCTCCGCCTCCTCCAGGCAGTCGAAGGGCACGAGGAGCATGACCACATCGCCGCGGTAGGAGTAGCTCAGGGCCCGGGGGAGCATGCCCTCCGAGCCCAGGGACTCGCACAGCCATATCTCTCCGACCAGCCGTCGGCCGTCCTTCCTCATGGCCACTATGTCCGGGACATACTCCCCGAACCCCTCCGGCCGGGCAGGGAACCGATCGAGGTTCACACGGATGTCGACGAACCCCTTGCGGTCCAGGTCGTCCGCCCATGCCTGCAGCAGCCTCGCCCTGCGGCGCTGCCCCTCCTCGTCCAAGGCCATGCGGGGGCTATGCCCCGCTCCTCTAATCTTTTTTATGCTGGGTCCCGGCGCGCAATGTTTATTATCGGCCGCTCCATCTCAAGCCCCATGATCCAACGGCCCCGGGGGACCAGAGATTTCGGCCCGGAGGAGATGGAGGTGCGGCGCCACTTCGAGGACATGATGCGAAAGGAGGCCGCGCTGCACGGCTTCCGGGAGGTCGCCACGCCCATCTTCGAGCATACCGAGCTGTTCACCCTAAAGTCCGGCCCGGGGGTGGTGGAGGAGATCTACGCCTTCCAGGACAAGGGGGGCAGGGAGATCTGCCTGAGGCCGGAGCTCACCGCCTCGGTGATGCGCTTCTTCATCAGCGACCTCACGAACCTTCCGCGCCCGCTGAAGCTGTTCTACTTCGGGCAGTGCTTCCGGTACGAGAGGCCCCAGGCAGGCCGCTACCGCGAGTTCTTCCAGTTCGGGGCGGAGATCATCGGGAGCCCGACCCCGGAGACGGACGCCGAGGCCATAGGGCTGGCGGCCGCCATATTGGAGCGCACGGGGCTGAGGGACTACCGCATCCGCATAGGGCACATCGGCATCCTGAGGGAGATGCTCGCCCGTGCCGGCGTCTCCGGGGACGCGGCGCTGCCCATCCTGCAGAGGCTGGACAAGAAGGAGTATCCAGAGGCGGAGGCGCTGATGGCCCAGGCGGGGATGGGGAGGGAGGCCATCGACGGGGTCATCGCCACCACGCAGGTCACCGGGCCAATCACGGTGCTGGATGGGGTCCAGGGCCCCGCGGGCGCGTACATCCGGGAGGTGTATGATATCCTCCAAGCGATGGGCTTCAGCAACCTGAGCGTGGACCTGGGCGTGGTCCGGGGGCTCGCCTACTACACCGGCATGGTCTTCGAGGTCGACGCGCCCAAGCTGGGGGCGGAGAAGCAGATCTGCGGCGGCGGCTCCTACTCGCTCTCGGAGCTCTTCGGGGGAGAGAAGGTCTTCTCCACCGGATTCGCGATCGGCTTCGACCGCACCCTTCTGGCCATTCAGGCCGAGGGCGTTGAGTTCGTACGCCCGGGCATCACCGCCTACGTGGTCCCCGTCACCGACAGCGCCAGGATGAGGGCCTTCCAGGTGGTCGGGATGCTGCGCCGCGCCGGCGTATCGGCGGACGTTGACATCATGCGCAGGGGGGTGGGGAAGAGCCTGAGATACGCCTCGTCCATCAACGCCAAGTATGCGGTCATCGTTGGTGAGAAGGAGCTGGAGAGCGACTCGGTCACCCTCCGGGACATGGCCAGCGGGGAGCAGTCCTTGGTAAGGGCCGAGGAACTCCCGAAGAGGCTGAAGGAATAAGGGCTTCGGGGCCGGAAGAATGGGGGATCACAAGGGAATTGCTGTAGGAGGAAAACGCCTCCGGCCCCTTAGCCTCAGATGGCGCACTTAGCGTCCTATATATAATGATTTGCTTGCTGCAATGATATTATATCGATGCTTTCATTGCCTCAGCCGCCGGGCCATAGCGTGCTGGTCCAACGTCCAGTTGACCATGGCGTCCGCCTTGGCGATGAGCGCGTTCTCGCGGGGGACATGGGCGACCTTGGCATGCGCCATGCCAGCGAGGATGGCCACCGCCTCCCGGTGCAGGGGGGCGAGGTTCGCCGCCTTGACCCGGTACTGCCCCTTCAGCTGCTTGACCGCCAGCTCCGAGTCCATGAAGACCTCCACCTCCGTCGCCCCTCTCCGCTGAACCTCCTTCAATCCAGCCAGCAGGCCGTGGTACTCCGCCTCGTTGTTGGTCATCACGCCCAGGTAGTTGGAGCCGGAGGCGATCTCCCTTCCCTCCTCATCGCAGATGATATATGCGTACGCGGAGGCGCCAGGGTTCCCTCTGGACCCTCCATCCGTATACAGTCGGAGCTTCATCGGCAGGCGTATCTCCTTTCCTATTTATTCCAAATGGCATGCGAAACCTTCACAATCCGCGAAAGTATAACCTCCTCCGCCCACAAAAAGGCAGGGACGTGCAAAGCATGGACAGGGAGACCATAGCCAAGGTGGCCAAGGTGGCCAGGCTCGCCCTCACCGATGAGGAGATGGAACGATACGCCCAGGACCTGGACGCCATCCTGAATAGCTTCGCCGTGCTTGACGAAGCCCCTGCCAGCGACACCTACGCCCTCAACCCGGTCCCGGTGGTGGACGTGCTGCGCGAGGACGAGCCCGCCCAGGAGATCGACCCCCAGCTGCTGAGGGGGCAGATGGGCACCTACGAGGACTACGTAAGGGGGCCCAGGCTGTCGTGAGCGCTCCGAGCACGTACGCCCTCATCCAGTACGCTCAGCGCAGGCACCTCGCCTTCACCGAGACGGTCGATGGGCTGGACGAGGGCCGTTTCCACTTCTCCGCCAAGGACAACCTGTGCGCCCTGGGCTTCCAGGCCCGGGCAGGTTCGGCCGTGCTCGAGGGCTACCGCCCCCCGTTCGACGCCACCCCCATCCACCGACTCAAGGCAGCGGGCGGGCAGCTTGTCGGCAAGACCACGATGGACGAGTTCGGCTTCGGTTCCTTCTCTACGAACTCCGCCCACGGCGTGCCTCTCAACCCCTTCGATCCGGATCGCAGCTGCGGAGGGTCCTCCGGCGGTGCCGGCGCGGCCGCCTGCCTGATCCCCGGCCACATCGCCCTCGGTGTCTCCACTGGAGGCTCCATCTCCGGCCCCGCTTCCTTCTGCGGGGTGGTAGGGCTGACTCCCACGTATGGCCGGGTCTCCCGCTATGGTCTGATTGATTACGGCAACTCGTTGGACAAGGTGGGCCTGCTCTCCAGATCGGCCGCATCGATCGCACAGCACTTTGGAACGATCGCAGGCCCCGACCCCAAGGACCCTACGTCCTGCGCTCAACCGCCCCTTGCCGGGAAGGGGAGGATGCCAAGCTCCCTCGCCCTCCCAAGGGAGGCCATGGAGAACCTCGACCCCGCGGTGCGCAAGGCCTTCCAGGGGGCGCTCCCCGTCCTAAGGGGGATGGGCGTGGCCGTAGAGGAGGTCTCCATGCCCTCCCTGCGCTTCGCCCTTCCGGCCTACTACGTCCTGGCGACCTCGGAGGCCTCCACGAACCTTGCCCGCTACTGCGGCATGCGCTTCGGGCGCAGGGAGGAGGAGTTCAACCAGCATTTCAACGATTTCTTCACCGGCGTCCGCTCCGAGGGCTTTGGCGACGAGGCCAAGAGGCGCATCCTGCTCGGCACCTTCTGCCGCATGGTCGGCTTCCGCTCCCGGTACTACCTGAAATCGTTGGCCGTGCGCCAGATGCTGATCGGCGAGTACCGCAGGGTGTTCCAGGAGCATGACGCCGTCCTCACGCCGACCATGCCCTTCCTCCCGCCCCGCTTCGAGGACATCAGGCGCATGACGCCGTTGGAGATGTACCTGGCCGACTTCCTCACCATCCCCCCGAACCTGGTCGGGATGCCGCACGTGTCCGTCCCCTGCGGCTACGTCGACGGCCTTCCGGTCGGGATGCAGGTGGTCGCCGACCACTGGAAGGAAATGGACCTTCTGGAGCTGGCCAAGGGATGGGAAGGCGCGTTCCTGTACACCTTCCCGGAGGTGCGGCCATGAAAATAGGCTTGGAAATGCACTTCCAGCTTCCCACCCGCTCCAAGCTCTTCTGCCCCTGCCCGACCGCCCCCGCCGAGCCGAACCACAACATCTGCCCGGTCTGTCTCGGGTACCCGGGCTCCAGGCCTTCGCTGAACCGCAAGGCCCTGGAGATAGGGCTGGGCATAGCCCAGTTCCTGGATTGCAGGATAGAGGAGAGGGTGTGGTTCTCCCGCAAGACCTACTTCTATCCCGACCTGCCGAAGAACTTCCAGATCACGCAGTACGAAACACCGTTGGGCACGGACGGGCGCTTCGAGCTGAACGGCCGGAGCATCGGCATCTGGCGCGTGCACCTCGAGGAGGACCCCGGCCGGATAAGGAGGGTGGGCCGCCCCGGGGAGGAGATTGCCTTCGTGGACTACAACCGCTCCGGCATACCGCTGGTGGAGATCGTCACCGCTCCCGACCTCACCTCCCCCGAGGAGGCAAGGACGTTCATCGACCAGCTGGTGATCGAGCTGCGCGCCCTCTGCGGGCTGGAGGCCCAGGACGAGCAGACGGTCCGGGTGGACGCCAACATCTCCGTCGGGGAGGAGAGGGTGGAGGTCAAGAACGTGCAGGGCCTGCGGAACCTGGAAAGGGCCCTGAGATTCGAGGCGGGCCGGCAGTACAAGCTCATCGCGGCCGGCAAGAGGGTGGTGAGGGAGACCCGCCGCTTCGACGAGGAGCGCAAGGTGACCACCTCCGCCCGGGAGAAGGAGACCGAGGAGGACTACGGGTACATAGGGGAACCGGACCTGGGCGAGTTCCGGACCGGGAACATGCTCCGGGCCCTGGACCTGAAGGAGACGCCGCTGGCAAGGGCCAGGCGCCTTGTCGCCTCCTATGGGATAGCGGAGGTCACGGCCAAGCAGCTCGTCCTGACGTCGTCCCGGCTAACGGACCTGTTCGAGGAGCTCTGCCATCACGTTCCCGCGGAAAGGGCGGTCGCATGGACCACCGGGCCGATCTCGGGGAACTGGTCGACCCTGCAGGACCAGGCCATTTGGCCGGAGCTGGTCCAGATAGTGAAGGCCGACGCGGAGGGGCACATCAACGACATCGAGGCCAAGCGCCGCATCCTGGCCCTGGCAGGGGTGCGGCAGGAGGAGGCCTCCGGCACGGAGGATGACCTCTCCAAGCTGATCTCCGACTACATCGACGCCCACCCGGAGGTCCTGGCCGACTATCGGAGGAACCCCAAGGCCGCCAACACCGTCATCGGGCACGCGATGAAGGAGAGCAGGGGGCGGCACTCCTCCAAAGAGGTGGTCGAAGAGGTCAAAAGGCAGATGGAACGGAGGGCCTAGCGGACCCTAGGCCCCATCGTCATCCTCGGCCAGGGAAAGGAGCTGCAGCTCGGAGAGCTTGGCCTCCTCCACCTTCGTGGGCGCGCCGTCCACGAGGGACTGGAACTTCTTGTTCTTCGGGAAGGCGATCACGTCCCGGATGCTCTCGCAGCCGAGGAGCATGGCGCACAAGCGGTCGATGCCCATGCCTATCCCCCCGTGCGGGGGCGCGCCGTACTCCAACGCCTCCAAGAAGAAGTCGAACTCCCTCTGCATTGTGGCCTCATCCATCCCAAGGATGCTGAACACCCTGCGCTGCATGGCCGGGTCGTGGTTCCTCAGCGAGCCCGAGCCTATCTCGCTGCCATCCAGCACCAGGTCGTACGAGCGCCCCATGGCGGTGGCGCACTCCTTGCCCTCCGGGATGACATCCCCGACCGGTCTCACGAAGGGGTGGTGGAAGGAGGTGAGGCCTCCCGTCGCAGGGTCCCTCTGGAACAGGGGGCAGGAAACGACCCAGACGAACTGGTGTCCCTTCCCCTCGAGGAGCCCCAGATCCCTGGCCAGCTTCAAGCGGAGCTGCCCCCCGGCCTTGAGCGTGCCCTCCCTAGGGCCGGCCAGGAACAGCAGCAGGTCCCCGGGCTCGGCGGCGGTGCGGGCGGCGATGGCCTTCCGCACCTCCACAGGAAAGTACTTCACGATGTTGGAACTCAACCCCTCCGGGGTCATCCGCATCCAGGTGAGCCCGCCCATGCCCTGACCCTTGGCCCATTCGATCAGGCGGTCGACCTGCTTCCTGCCGACGGCGCCGTCGGCGTCCTGCTCCCTCAGCATCGAGGCTTTCAGGTTTATGCAGGTGACCATGCCTCCCTTGGAAAGGACCTTCTGGAATATCTCGTAGGGAGCGGCCCTCACCAGGTCGGTCACCTCCTCCATCTCCAACCCGAACCGGACATCGGGGGCGTCCGTCCCGTACTTGGACAGCGCGTCCTTCAGCTCGATGCGCGGGAACGGGATAGGCAACGGCTCGTTGAAAAGCTCCTTCCAGACGAAGGCGTACATGCGCTCGACCATGCTCAGGATGTCGTCCATATCCACGAAGGACATCTCCAGGTCGAGCTGCGTGAACTCGGGTTGACGGTCCGCCCTGCTGTCCTCGTCGCGGAAGCATCGGGCGATCTGGAAGTAGCGCTCGACGCCGCCGACCATCAGCATCTGCTTGTAGAGCTGGGGGGACTGGGGGAGAGCGTAGAAATGCCCTGGCATGGTCCGGGAGGGGACCAGGAAGTCCCTGGCGCCCTCCCGGCTGCTGCGGGTCAACATCGGGGTCTCCACCTCCATGAATCCCTCGGACTCCAGGAAGCGGCGGGCGGAGGAGATGAGCCTCGAACGGAACCTCAGGTTGGCGTTCATCTCCTTGCGCCTGAGGTCCAGGTAGCGATACCGCATCCTGAGGTCCTCGCCGGGCAGCATGGAGTTCTTCTGCTCGGCCACCTCAAACGGGATGGGCTTCGAGCGGTTGAGGACCTCCGCGTCCTCGATGAGCACCTCGATCTCCCCCGTCGGGTTCCTGGGATCGGTCGTCCCCTCCACCCTGTCCCGCACGGTGCCGGTGACGGCGACGACGTACTCGCGGCCGATGCTATTGAGGACACCCTCCAACCGGTCCAAGTCCCCGCTGGTGGTGGCCTCAGGGTCGAACACCGCTTGGGTGCTCCCGTGGGAGTCCGCTATATCGTAGAACAGCACCCCCCCATGGTCCCTGTAGAACCTTACCCAACCAGCGAGGGTCACTCTCTTGCCAAGGTCCCCCTTCGTCAGTTGTCCGCAATGGTGTGTCCTCAACATCTCCATTCCTCTGGTTGGATATGGTCGGTAGGCCGGAGTAACGTGGACGCCCTATTAAACCCTTATCCACTACTGACCTGGCCGAGCCTCCCGAATGGCAATGTAATCGGTTCAACAGGTCCAAACTGCCAAGGGATGAGAGGCGCTATGGACGGAACGCTCCTCTGCAGCCCTCATTTCTGCTCGATCGGGCTGAAGTCCGGCAGAAAGTTGAAGGGGTCCTTGATCACATTCAGGATGACATAGGTATTGGTCTTCTTGACCCCCTTTATGGTGAGCATGGACTTCACCACCTGGCTGAACTCCTCGCGGGAGCGGCAGGCCACCCAGGCGATGGAGTCGCACTCGCCCGTGACGTCCAGGACGGCCATGACGTTCTTCAGCTCCGTGATCCTCCGCTGCACCTCCATGAGGTCCCCCTCGACATAGATATGCACTATGGCCATGAACTCATAGCCCAGCTTCATATAGTCGACGTTGGCCCGGTAGCCGCGGATGATATTGCGGCTCTCCAGGTTGCGCACCCTTTGGATCAGGGTGGTGGGATGGATGCCCAGCCTCTTGGCAATGGCCCTGGAGGACCCCTGGCTGGACCTGCACAGCTCCTCGATTATCCTCTTGTCCAATTCGTCAAGCATGATGAACGCCCCGTGGTCCCGCCTCTACAATGCCTTCCTTAGATATATGTCTTTTAAGACGGGAATAGAGTGCGCAATTGTCTAACACTTCCTTCCAAGACTTAACGAGGACTTTATGCATAGGGAACACCAATCAGCCGCCCATGACCCTGAGGCTGTACGAGAGCGACCCCTACCTGAAGGAGTTCGATGCCACAGTGACCAAGGTGGAGGGGGAATGGGTCGTGCTCGATCGCACCGCCTTCTACCCGGGGGGCGGGGGGCAGGAAAGGGACCAGGGAACGTTGGCAGGGCTTCCCGTCCTCGGAATGAGGGGGAAGGACGAGATAGCGCACCGCGTACCAGGGCACGCCTTCACCGTCGGGGACAAGGTCCACGGGACCTTGGACTGGGAGAACCGCTACGCCCTGATGAGGGCCCACACCGGCGAGCACCTGCTCTTCTCCTCCCTCTCCAGACGCACCGACATGGAGTTGGTCAAGATCTCCCTGGCCCGGGAAAGGAAGGTCCTGGTCGTCAAGGGCCATCTGGACTGGGGGATCGTGCGGGAGGCGGTGCAGGAGGTCAACTCCATCATCGCCCAGGGAGCGAAGGTCAGCAGCCATCTCGTGGACCGGGAGAGCATAGGGGAGGGCGGACCGAGGGCCAAGCTGGACCGTATATCCGAAAGGATGGTCAGGGTGGTCAGCATCGGGGAGCACGATCACGCCGCCTGCGCTGGTGTGCACTTGGGGGACGCCCGCGAGATCGGCATGCTGCTCGTCAACAAGTTCACGTCCGCCAAGCCCGCGGGGGACTGGGAGATCGAGTTCCTGGTGGGGCCGGAGGCGGTGAGGGCGGCCGTCGACCTCTCCATAAGCGCGCTCATGCTAGGCGAGAGGATGGGGGCGCTTCCGCAGGACAGCCTGACCGCCTTCGACAACCGGGAGAGGGAACTGAACAGGGCCAGGGAGGCGTTGAAGGTGTACGGCAGGACGGCGCTGGCATCCCTGCGTCCGCGGGAACTCGGCCCCTGGAAGGTGTTCACCGGCTCGTTCCTGGCCTTGGACAGGAGGCTAGTGATGGAATGGGCGAACGAACTGGTCGCCGGAGGGGGCTCGGTGGCCGTTCTGGTCTGTCAGGATGAGAGGACGTTCCTGGTGCTCGCCCGGTCCCCGGACGTGGACATCGATTGCGTGACCATCCTGAGGGAAGCGCTCGCTCCCTACGGGGGAAGGGGAGGCGGCAAACCGGCGTTCGCCAGCGGAGGGACGTCCGACCAGGTGGACCCAGGGGCGCTGATCGATGGGGTATTGCGTTTGCTCAAATAGAGCAAATATCATCAAAAAAACATTCACATGTACATTATATGTGATATAGAATATGCAAATGCATAGTCTATAGGCTTAACGATGCACATTTGTTGCTTAGAAAGATATTTAATGTACCTCACTGTAACCCCTTCCCAATGGCCACCGACAAGGACTACGCCGAGATGAAAGAGGACATCTTGAAGAGGGTGAGGAAGGAGAACGTCAAGTTCATCGAGATGCAGTTCTCGGACATACTAGGGACCGTGAAGAGCGTGTCCATCCCGACCACCAGGGTGGAGAGCGTGATCGACGATGGCGTGTACCTCGACGGCTCCTCCATCCTCGGTTATGCGACCATCGAGGAGTCCGACATGAGGGCCAACCCCATCCTCGACTCCTTCCAGATCTATCCCTGGATGGACTCAGGGGTCAAAACCGCCCGCTTCATGTGCACCATCTCCGACCACAGCGGCAACCGATTCAAGGGGGACCCCCGCTGGGCGCTGGAGAAGATGGTGGACAGGGTGAAGGAGATGGGCTACGAGTTCAACGTGGGCCCGGAGTTCGAGTTCTTCATGTTCCCGATGCAGAACGGCGTCCCCGTCCTTGTCCCCGCGGATGCCGGAGGCTATTTCGACCTGATGCCCCAGGACAAGGGCGAGGTCGCCAGGAAGGAGATGGTCCTCGCCTTCGATACGCTCGGGTACGATATGGAGGCTTCCCACCACGAGGTCGCCCCCGGCCAGGTTGAGATCGACCTGCGCTACCAGAGCGCCCTCACCATGGCCGACCGCATGCTCACCCTCAAGTACGGGGTGAAGTGCATCGCCCAGAAGTACGGCCTGTACGCCAGCTTCATGCCCAAGCCGCTGTACGGCGAGAACGGCTCGGGCATGCATGTGCACATGTCCCTGTCCAACAAGGACAGGAACGCGTTCTACGACCCGGAAGGAAAGTGGGGGCTGAGCGAGATGGCCATGAACTTCATGGGCGGACTATTGGCCCACGCCAAGGAGAACTGTGCCATCCTGGCCTCCTACGTCAACTCCTACAAGCGCCTGGTCCCCGGGTATGAGGCCCCCTGCTACATTTCATGGGCCAACATGAACCGCAGCGCCCTGCTGAGGGTGCCTGCGGGGCGCGGGATGCGCACCCGGGTGGAGCAGAGGAACCCTGACCCGGCCGGGAACCCCTACCTGCAGTTCGCCGTCATGCTCGCGGCTGGTCTGGACGGCATCAAGAACAGGCTCAGCCCCGGAGAGCCGATCGAGAAGGACATCTACCACATGTCCCCGGAAGATCGCCGCAGGCACAGGATCGAGGACCTCCCGATGAACCTGGGGGACGCATTGGACGTGCTGGCGGAGAGCAAGGTGATGAAGGAGGCGCTGGGGGAGCACATCTTCAACCACTACCTGCACATCAAGGGCTTGGAATGGGACGAGTACCGGAAGCATGTCACCGACTGGGAGATACAGCGGTACCTCCGCGTACTATGATGCGATCTCGCAACCCCCTTCCGAACGCCTTACTAAACCTTTTTCCGTTCTGTATTCAATCGTATTCGCATGTGCGGTCGCTTCTCCCTCGGCCTGGTGTACGGCTTTTCCACCCGGTTCGGGGTGCCCGAGGTCCCGGAGCTGAGGCCGCGGTACAACATCGCGCCCTTCCAGCAGGTGCCGATCATCGTGGGTGGGGAGGCCAAGAGCGTTAAGATGATGAGATGGGGGCTGGTGCCGCACTGGGCCAAGGGCGAGGAGTTCGGCCTCAAGCTCATAAACGTCCGCTCGGAATCGGTCATGGAGAAGCCGATGTTCAAGCCCCTGCTCAACCGCCAGAGGTGCCTGGTCCCGGCCACCGGTTTTTATGAGTGGCAGAGGCAAGGACCACGGAAACGCCCCTATCATGTCAGAGTAAAGGAGCAGGAGTACTTCGCCATGGCCGGGATCTACGACACCTGGTCCAAGGAGGGGAAGGACCTGGTCACCTTTTCCATCCTCACCACAGCGGCGAACGCGACGATAGCGCCGATCCACGACCGGATGCCGGTGATACTGCGTCCGGAAAGGGAGGCGGAATGGGTTTCCAAGGAGGTGCTCTCCGCGGACACGCTCTCGGAGATGTTCGAACCGCTGCCCGCCGCCAGCATGGACGCCTATCCTGTTTCCGACATGGTCAACGATTCGCACCTCGACCACCCGGACATGGTTGTGCCGCAACGGATGCAGCAGGCCACCCTGTTCTGAACGGCGTTGGATAAATCCCAACTGTTTTTATACCGGTAGGATTAATCCGTCGAGCGATCTCATGATGCCAGGAATGGGCAGGGGCGTCAATCCGCGCCAGATGAAGCAGGCCATGAAGCGCATGGGCATCTCCCAGGAGGAGATGCAGGGCGTGGAGGAGGTCGTGATCAGGACCGCGGACAAGGACTATGTCATCAAGGAGGCCGCGGTGACATGCATCACAATGCAGGGCCAGAAGACGTACCAGGTGGCGGGGGAGATGGAGGTCCGGCCCCGTCAGAAGGCCGTGCAGGAGGCCCCGGACATCCCGGAGGAGGATGTGCAGCTGGTGATGTCCCAGACCGGGGCGTCGAAGGAAAGGGCGCTGCACGCCCTGAAGGAATGCGATGGCCAGCCTGCGGAGGCCATCCTCAAGCTGATGTCGGAGTGAGCGTCATGTGCCTAGCGATGCCAGCCAAGGTATTGTCCATCGACGGCGACGAGGCCGAGGTGGACTTCGGGGGAGCGATCAGGAGGACGAACGTGTCCATGGTGGATGCCAAGGTCGGCGAGTATGTCATCATCCATGCAGGGTTCGCCATCCAGAAGGTGGACGAGGAGGAGGCTCTCGAGACCCTACAGCTGTGGAGCGAGCTCTTGGGCGGGTCCGAGGAGGCCTAGGCACCAAACATTTATGCCCTACCCCCTTCCCTTATGAGGACCGAGAAGGCAAATGAGGATCGTATACGGGCCGATCAAGTCCCTGGGCTTGGGAAAGGTGGTGGCGGTGGACCCGATCAGCCGTTCTCCCAAGGTGTGTACCCTCAATTGTGTGTACTGCCGTTTGGGGCGGGGCGGGATGATGTTGCTCGATCGGACGGCCTTCATCGACTGCTCCTCCCTGATGGACCAGGTCGGGGAGTGCCTGTACCGGGAGGAGTGCGAGACGGTCATGTTCAAGGGGACGGGGGAGCCCCTGCTGGCCAGCAACATCTTCGACATGGCCAGAAGGCTCCGGGACGGCTCCGACAAGAAGGTGGCCCTGCTCACCAACTGCACCCTTCTGAAGGACCCGCAGGTCCTGGGACAGCTGGACGCCTTCGACATCATCATCGCCAAGCTGGATGCGGCGAGCGAGGAGACGTTCCAGGCGGTGAACCGCCCGCATCCATCCCTGAGGTTCCAGGACGTGCTGGAGGGCATACGGAGCGCCCGCGAGCGGTTCGATGGCTCGTTCCGCATCCAGATCACGCTGGTCCGGGAGAACCTCTCCGAGGTGGATGATCTTTCCCAGCTGTGCAGGGAGATCTGTCCCGACTACGTCTATCTGAACTGTCCCGAGGGCTGCGACCCCTTCCACATGGTGAGCAGGAAGGACATGCAGGCGGCCATGGACCGGTTCTTCGGGATAAGGTGCGTAAGCTCCAATGCCAAGGAATGAGTTGAAGGTAAAAAAGAGGGTAAAAAGAAGGGGAAGGGTTTTGCTCACATCTTGCTGAGCTTGAGCAGTTCGCCCCACTTCTTGTCCACATTGGCCTGGATCTCGTCCGCCACGGAGGTGAACTTGCCCTTGGTCAGGTGCTTGAAGCGGCCCTGGGAACTCAACCATTCCGACACCGGCCGCTTCTCCTTAGACCCTTCGGCGATGCGCAGCGACTCCCCGGTCAGCCTCCATTCGCCGTTCTCGTACTCGTAGAGGGGCCAGACGCACGTTTCCACCGCCAGCTTGGAGATGGCGATGGTCTGGGAGCTGTCATGCCTCCATCCCCGGGGGCAGGGGGAGACCACGTTGATGAAGGCCGGTCCATGGGTCTCGATGCCCTTGCGGGACTTTTCGATGAGGTCCTTCCAGTTGTGCGGCGATGCCTGAGCGGCATAGGGTATGTCATGGGCGATTATGATGCGGGTGAGGTCCTTAGGGAACTCCCGCTTGCCCGGAATGCAGCTCCCGGCCGGACAGGTGGTGGTCGACGCGCCCTTCTGGGTGGCCCCGCTCCTCTGGATCCCGGTGTTCATGTACGCTTCGTTGTTGAAGCAGACATACAGGAAATCATGCCCGCGCTCTATGGCGCCGGACAAGGACTGCAGGCCAATGTCATAGGTCGCCCCGTCCCCGCCGAAGGCCACGAACTTGATCTCTCCCTCGAGCTTGCCCTGGCGCTTCAGGGAGTTGTAGGCAGCCTCCACCCCACTGATCGTGGCCGGGGCGTTCTCAAAGGCGGTATGGATCCATGGCACGTTCCAAGCGGTGAACGGATAGATGGTGGTGGACACCTCGAAGCACCCGGTGGCGTTGGCGACCACCACGGGCTTGTCGGTCGCCATCAGCACCTGGCGGGCGATGATAGGCTCCGCGCACCCGGCGCAGAGGCGATGCCCCTCGCACAGCCTCTCCTCGGTATGGGTGAGTTCGCGTAGGTTCATTTCCTCACCCCCAGGTAGTTGACGCGCTCTCCCCTGCCCTCGATGATCTCCCCGAACACCGAGCTCAACTGCTCTGGCATGATGTCCCTTCCTCCAAGTCCATAGATATAGTTGCTTATGCGCGGCGGACTCCCGATCTGGGACGCCGCCTCCACGACGTCCATGTAAAGCGGGGCGCCTGTCCCGGGGCTCATGGCCCTGTCCAGCACCGCCACAGCCTTCTTTCCCCTCAAGAGCGCGACCAGGTCCTCGGTAGGGAACGGGCGGAACAGGCGGACCTTCACCGCCCCCACCTTCTTCCCCTCCGCCCTGAGCTGGTCCACCACAAAGCGGACGGTGCCCGCGGTGGAGCCCATGGCCACCATCAGATACTCGGCGTCCTCGGTGCGATAGCCCTCGACCAGATCATACCTGCGGCCGGTGAGCTCTCCGTACTCGGCCATCACCTGGCGAGCGACATCCATGGCGTTCGCCATGGCGGTCACCAGCTGGTACTTTATCTCATAGTAGTACTCGGGCATGGCTATGGGCCCATAGGTCGTGGGACTCTTGACGTCCAGCAGTGGCCTCACCGGTTGGTATGGCCCGACGAAGGCCTTCGCCTTCTCGTCCTCAAGGGGCTCGAACCGTTCCAAGGCGTGGGTGATGATGAACCCATCGAGGCAGGTCATTATGGGCAGACGGACCTTCATGTTCTCCGCTATGCGGAAGGCCATCAGGGTATTGTCATAGGCCTCCTGCACGTTCTCCCCGAAGATCTGTAGCCATCCGGAGTCCCGGGCTCCCATGGCATCGCTGTGGTCGCAGTGGATGTTGATGGGGCCGCTCAGGGTTCGATTGGCCACCGCCATGACGATCGGGGTCCTCATGGAGGCGGAGACATACAGCATCTCCCACATGAACGCGAGCCCGGCGGAGGCCGTGGCCGTGGCCACGCGGGCCCCGGCCGCGGACGAGCCGACGCAGATGCTCAGGGCGCTGTGCTCCGACTCCGCGCATATGTACTCCGTGTCCACCAGGCCGTCGGCCACGTAGTCCGAGTACGCCTCCACGATGATGGTCTGAGGGGTGATTGGGTAGGCGGCCACCACGTCCGGGTTGATCTGTTTCCAGGCCATGGCAATGGCCGTGTCCCCGTTAACGGCGATGGGCTTGCTCATTCCACTCCCTCCTCCCTCATCGTTATGGCCTTGGCCGGGCACTGGTTGGCGCAGATGCCGCATCCTTTGCAATGCGAATACTTGAACCCCATCATCTTCTCATTCTCCACCAGAACGCTGTTATCCGGGCAGTAGATCCAGCACGTCAGGCAATTGGTGCATTTTTCCTTGTCCACCTCGGGCCGCTGCGAGCGCCACTCCCCCGTCCTGTACCTCCTGGAATTGCCAGGCTCGATTATCATCCCGCCTAAGGGTAATGAGCTCGATCCCTCGTCCGCCATTCACTGCACCTCCTCATAGGCCCGCCTTATGGCCTTGATGTTCCTCTCCACCGCGTCCTTGCCAAGCTTTCCGGACATCTTGTCCCTCATCTCCTCGATGATCGTATCTAGGTTGACCACGTTGGTGACCTTGACCAACGCTCCAAGCATGGCGGTGTTCGTCATCGGTCGGCCGATCTCCTCGACGGCGATCTTGGTCGCGTTCACCGCATGAACGTTCTCGCTCCGCCCCACAGCGCGCATCAGCTTGGCGTTGTCATCCGGATAGTTGGCGATGACGCCCCCTCCCTCCTTGAGGCCATCCGTCACCTTGCCAGCCTTAAGGAGCGTGGGGTCGATGATCAACACGACGTCAGGGAAATACACCTGGCTGTGCACAGTGATGGGCCTGTCCGAGATCCGGGCGAAAGCGCGGATGGGCGCGCCCATACGCTCTGGCCCGAACTCCGGGAAGGCCTTGATGAACTTGCCCTCCCTGAGGGCAGCACCAGCTAAGATCTCGTTCGCCGTGACGACCCCTTGGCCACCTCTTCCATGCCATCTTATCTCAATGGTGCTCACAGCATCTCCTCGCACGGTAAACCCTTTAAATTGTCATAATATAAAATAATTTCAGAAAATTGTTTACGAAACCCATGAATATACAGGGTAAATTCTTCGAAAATACGAGCTGCGCATGATACTTGCGGTAACATCAATTGCAAATTCAATCTCATCAAGGGCTATAATATAACCATCCTGCTACCCCTTTCCGCTTCGAATTAAATTCCAATAGGAATCACAGGAACCATACCCTTTCGACGTCCCCTCGGCGCGTTCGACATTCCATTTCTCTTGATCCACACGGTCCCAGTGACCGCTGGCCCATCTCCGTCCCGATCCACGAAAATGATAGGCGTCCGAACGATCACGCCCTATCATGGTTTAGAAAAATTAATACGCTCCTTACCTATCTTCCACCTGGGTTAGGGCATTGAAGGGCCATCGGCCCCGTGAACTTGCCTGCATCGAACGTTCATAAAGTGGTGAAGCGGCCCATGAAAAGGATAGTGAACATATCTGACCTAGGCAAGAACGACATCGACATCGCCGGTGGCAAGGGAGCAAACCTCGGAGAGCTGGTGGCGGCCGGCTTCAATGTCCCTCCCGGATTCGTTCTGACCACCGCGGCATACGATTACTTTTTGGAGAACAGTGGGATCAAGGACACCATATTTGAGCTGCTGGCCAAGGTGGATGCGAGCTCCGAGGCGTCCCTGCAGGACACCTCCCAGAGGATCAGGGACCTCTTCGACACCGTTGAGATCCCCTCGGATCTCAAGGAGGAGATCCTGGCCTCCTACAAGGCCCTCTTCAAGGGTAAGCGACCCGGCCTGGTGGCCGTCCGCTCTAGCGCCACCGCGGAGGACCTGCCTACCGCAAGCTTTGCCGGACAGCAGGACACCTATCTGAACGTCGAGAGCCCAGAGGACCTGTTGGATAAGGTCCGCCGGTGCTGGTCCTCGCTGTTCACCCCCCGCGCCATCTACTATCGCATTACCAAGGGCTTCGAGCACTCCAAGGTAAAGCTGGCGGTCGTCGTCCAGAAGATGATCAATTCCGAGATATCGGGTATCATGTTCACGGTAGACCCCAACTCGGAGATGCCCCACATCATAATCGAGGCCGGCTACGGCCTCGGCGAGGCCCTGGTCGGAGGCAAGGTCACGCCAGACACGTATGTCGTGGACAAGTTCCACAGCAAGATCCTGAGCAAGCGCATAGCCAAGCAGACCTGGAAGCTGGTCAGGGGAAAGGGCGGCGAATGCGTAAGGGCCGACGTGCCCGACGAGCTCAGCAGCGTCCAGAAGATGACGGACGAGCAGATATTGGCCCTGGCGGAGATCGGACGCAACATCGAGGCCCATTACAACCGCCCAATGGACATTGAGTGGTGCATCGAGGACCGGGTCATCTATGTGGTCCAGGCCAGGCCGGTGACCACATTGTCCTCCCCCGGTGGGAAGGGCAATGGGAGGCCGACCGATCAGGGCCTTGCCAAGAGCGCCAAGGTCCTCGTCAAAGGGTTGGGGGCCTCCCCCGGCGTCGCGGGGGGCCCTGTCCGCACCGTCTCCGAGGAGATGAACCTGGACATTGTGAAGAAGGGGGACGTCCTCGTCACCACGATGACCTCCCCGGACATGGTCCCTGCCATGACCAGGGCCGCGGCCATCGTCACCGACGAGGGCGGCATGACCTGCCACGCGGCCATCGTGGCCCGCGAGCTCGGGATCCCATGCATCGTGGGCGCCACGCATGCCACCCAGGTGCTGAAGGACGGGGACATGGTGACCGTGGATGGCAGCATGGGCGTGGTCTATGAGGGGACCGCCGAGCCCAAGAAGGAGGAGGCGAAGCTCGCTGTGCCGATAGTGGCGCCCGCCCAGGTCACCGGGACGAAGGTATACGTCAACCTTGCGATCCCGCAGAAGGCCGAGGAGGTCGCAAAGCTGCCAGTGCAGGGAGTGGGCCTCATGCGCATCGAGTTCCTGTTCACCTCCTACATCCAGGAGCATCCATGCGCGCTCATCGAAAAGGGTGAGTCCAAGTTCCTGGTGGACAAGCTCTCCGAGGGCATCGCCATGGTGGCCAAGGCGTTCTATCCGCGCCCGGTCATCCTGCGCACCTCGGACTTCAAGACCAACGAGTACCGGGACATGGAGGGCGGGGAGAAGTTCGAGCCCCACGAGGAGAACCCTATGATCGGGTGGAGGGGGTGCTCGCGCTACGTCTCCGATTCCTACCGGGAGGCGTTCAAGCTGGAGCTGAAGGCCATTAAGAAGGTGCGCGAGGAGATGGGACTGAAGAACCTGCACGTGATGCTCCCCTTCGTCCGCACCATCGACGAGGTCCGCAGGATCACGGAGATGATGAGGGAGGTGGGTCTGGAGCGCAACCGTGACTTCAGGCTGTACCTCATGGCCGAGATCCCATGCAACATCTTCATGGCCGAGGAGTTCGCGGAGTGGTGCGACGGGTTCAGCATCGGCTCGAACGACCTCACCCAACTGACCATGGGCGCGGACCGCGACTCGGATATCCTGGGAAAGATGGGCTACTTCGATGAGAGGAACGAGGCGATCAAGCGGGCCATCAACATGCTCATCGAGGCGGCCCACCGCAAGGGCTGTACCGTCGGCATATGCGGGCAAGCCCCATCGGTCTATCCGGAGTTCACCGAGTTCCTGGTGAAGGCCGGCATAGACTCCATCAGCCTCAACCCGGACACCGTGATCAGCACCCTGGGCATAATCGCCTCCGCCGAGCAGCGCATCCTGCTCGAGGCGGCGCGCAAGACGTTGAGGTAGGCCATCCTCACTGCTCGCTCTTAAGCAGCCTGGTGGTGATCTCCACCAGGGGATGGTGCGCCCCCTCGATGATCTTCACGTCGTCCAAGGTGCGCAATCCCATCTCCTCGGCACTGCGCTCCATACCCAGCTCCACGTCCCTGGACGGCTCCAGGACGAAGGCCGAGAACTGCTTGACCCCCATCTGCTTGGAGGCCAGCGCCCGGTGATGCCCATCGACCAGGAGGTAATGGTCGTTCTTCTGGATGACTATGATCGGTTCGACCAGGCCGCGCTTGATCTCCTCCTTCCGCCCCAGGAGCTCGTCTGCGTACACCTCCTTCTGGGTCGGCCGGAGGGCCTCCACCGGCACGATGCGGCGGCGCACCATGATGGAGATGCCGTGCTTCGCTTCCAGGAAGTTCTTGATCATGGCCACCTTGTTGGGCGTGGCCCTCTCGATGTGGGAGCGGACGATGTCAAGATTGGAAATGATGCCCAGCAGCATGCCGTTCTCGTCTATTACCGGGACGTTCCTGAGGCCGTACCGGAAGAGGATGCGGGCCACGTCGTCAAGGTCCATCTTGGGATTGACCGTCACCGTTCCCTTACGGATGATCTCGGAGATCGGCCTGTCGGGGGTGCCGTAATGGCGCAGCAGCTCCTTGGCGGTGATGAACCCCACGAGCCGCCCATCCTCGGTCACAGGCATCCCATGGAACTCACTGGCTATGAGGGCGTCCACAGCCTGCTTGACGGTGTAGGTGACGGGCACGTGGACCACCTCGCGAATCATATAGTCCTCCACCCTCGGCTTCCGTTCGGCCATCTGATCCCCCGATCTAACCACCGGCTCCGATTAATACTTTGGGAGGGAGACATCCGAGGACCACCGTGCCTGCCCCGGGCACAATGGGCTGCCGGGGGCGCCTCCGTCCTCCGAGGGCTCCAGGGCCAGCGCGCCCATCTCCTAAGGGTTAAATATTATGATTCGATAGGGGGAAAGGTCGTTGAGGCCCTGGTAGTGTAGCGGCCTATCATGAAGCCCTGTCGAGGCTTCGACTCGGGTTCAAATCCCGACCAGGGCGCTCCCCTCATCTCCTTCTGACGATGACCACCGCCGCGGCGATGATCGCGCCGATCAGGGGCACGACGACATAGCCCATCGGGACGTTCAGCCCAGGGTCGGAGATCCGCGCTCCCCAGATGTTATCACGGATATCCGAATCGAACCCTTCCTCGCAACCTAGCGTGGCGTTCACGGTGGCCTCGCCATGCGCTCCCAGCCCGACCTCGACCGCCCTCCGTTCGCCAGGTTCCAATCGATATTCTATTCTCAAAAGGAGGGGGGCGCGTCCATCGGTGACGTTGACGTAGAAAGTCACGTAGGCAAGGGACGGGCCTTCGTTCACCATCGTTCCCTCGAGCACCCATTCCCCGTCGGCCTTCTCGCAGGTCATTCCTGTCAGGAATAGGCTCCCTTCCACCACTGTCACGTTGGCGAATGCCACGGCCCAGGCCCCACGGTCGTCGGTCACGTTGAGCACGACGGTGTAATCCCCAGCCCGACGGTAGCGATGCGCGGGGGCAGCCTCCGCCGAGGATCCCCCGTCCCCAAAGCGCCAGTCATAGGAAGCGATGCTTCCATCAAGATCCTCCGCGCCGCTCTGGAACATCAGTTCCAATGGATGGTCCAACGATCGCTCGTACGTCGCTCCCACCAGGGGGATCAGGTTCTGGACCTGGACGACGATGGTGGCGTTGGCCACGCCCCCTGCGTCATCCTCACAGGTGAGGGTCACCACGTACTCGCCCGGGCATAGGTACGCATGGCACACCGTCTGCCCTTCCAGTTCCCTGCCGTCCCCCATGTCCCAGTGGAAGGAGGCGACCGTCCCATCCATGTCCGAGGCCATCGCATGGAACTCCATCTCCTCCAGGGACCAATGCTCCCCGGACGGCCCTTCGATGGCGACCTGCGGGAGGCGGTTGAGTACCTTCACTGGCGCCATCTTGACGGAGGATGCCCGCCGGTCATCCATGACCGTCAGGGTGACCGCGTAGTCCCCCGGGGCCTTGTATATATGTGCAGGCGAGGCGAGGGTGGACGTCCCACCATCCCCGAAATCCCAGCTCCAGCCTAGGACCCGGCCGTCAAGGTCGTAGGAGAGGTCCATGAAATGTACCTCCTCCAGGCTCAGCACCGAGCCCGGCGCCTCGAAGTCAGCCACCGGCCTTGAGTTCCGCACTGTGAGGGAAGCAGTAACGGAGGACGAAGCGCCGTGCTCGTCCCAGACCTCGAGGGTCACCTGGAACGTGCCCAGCGAGGAATAGCAGTGCACGACCGAGCTGCCGGTGCCGGTGGCGCCGTCCCCGAAGCTCCAGGCCCATGAAACGACCTCTCCGTCCGGATCATGGCTCTGGGAGGTGAAGCGGACGTCCGTGAGGACGGTGATAAGGCTGGGGGCCGAGACGAAGGTCGCCACCGGGGGGTCGTTGCCCACCGCCAACGCCTGGGTAGTGCTGGCGCTTCCACCCTCAGCATCCATCACGGTCAAGGACACCAGGTATTCCCCCTCTTCCTGGTACGTATGCTCGGGCTCCGGTTCGAGGGAGGTCCCCCCATCCCCGAAATCCCATCGCCAGGCGGATATGCTCCCGTCCCGGTCCGAGGAACGGTCCTCGAAGCGGACAGCTTCCCCTGGCGCCGGCCGGGAGGGGGAGACGATGAAGCCGCAATCGGGAAGCAGGTTGACGACCAGGACCTCCCCCGTGGCCGTGGCCGTCGATCCCTTGTGGTCGGTGACCGTCAGGAGAACAGGGGCCGTTCCCAGGGAGAGGTAGGTATGGACCGCTCGGTCCCCGTAGGCCGTGTTTCCGTCGCCCAGGTCCCAGGTCCAGTTCGCTATGCCGATGCCGCTCCCCCCGCAATGGGTCAGGACCACAGGGTCCACCCTGTTGGCCGGGACGGCATTGATGATGAACGAAGCGTTCGGGCTGTCATAGAGATAGCTGCACCTTCCGACCTTCGGATACCGGTCATAGGCGCCCCCTTCGTAAGGCGAATCGAAGATGCCGTCGCATCCCATGGCATCCTGCCCGTCCCCCGACATTTGATCGAGACCGCGCATGTCCGACCAATGGTTGCCGCCTCTGGGATACCCCCGATCGAAGGTCAGGTCGGACCGGGCCTGATGGACCTGCGCGTCGTTGTCGAGGAGGTCGTTCGCCCAGACGGTGCCCTGCGACCCGATCGCAAGGATCCCCGTCGTGCAGTTCTCAATGGCATTCCCTATGACCTCTATCCCATGGCTCTCGATCAGCGCCAGCCCGGTCCCGGCCCCTTGGAATCGCTGCCCCCTCACCACGACGGCGTGGCATTCCACGAGGTACAGGGAGGCGAACGCTCCCGTTAACGTTGTTCCATCCAGTCCATGCAGGACGGCCAACGGGCCCGCGGTCAGCGTCACGTTCCTCAGGTCATGGATGAAATGGGCCGTCACATCCCCCTCTATGTCCATATCCATAGCGTTGCCGACGAAGCTCAGATCGTGGAGGGTCATCCCGCTGCAGCGCTCCACTATCAGCCCGGAGGACCCCCCGGTCCACGAGAGCCGTGAAACGGTCCCGCTCGCATTCACGAGGTGGAGGCCGTGCCCCCCGGCCCCATCCACGAGGTCGATGGCCACCGTGGAATCGGAGATGAGCCATTCCCCTTCCTGGGCCACTGCCGATGAGTTGGTCATCACCACGTTGGCACCTTCGATCTGCCACCCGCTGCCGCCGACCATGCTGGTGTTCCGAAGGGAGAGCGAGCCAAAGCGGGCTCCTTGGGCAAGGGACAGCGATGCCCCCTCCATCAGGCACTCGGTCATTGCCAGCTTGCCCCCTGCGGAATCCAGGACCGACGGCGATCCGCCATAGGTGCAGTTGTCCATGAGGAAGGCCCCGTCCACGGTCAGCCTGTACAACATCGGGGAGGACCGCAACAGAATGTAGCAGTCCCGGGCGGTCACGGTCACGCCCTCAGCTATCAATAGGCCGCTCGAGAGGACCACCTCCCCGCTCCAGTGCTCATCCGACGTGACCCGGCGGTCCACCATCACCTCAAGGTCGCTGCGATCGTTCTCCGGGCTCTCGTCCCCCTCGCACGCCACAACCGCCACCAGCTCGTGGCGCCCGGCGCCGGAGGGCGTCCATCCCATCATCACCGTCATGCCCTCGCCGGGCGCAAGGGACACGGGCGCGTTCCCCAGGGTCTCCCCATCGACCAAGAGGCGCAGCGCCCCCTCGTCTATGGACTGGCCCACGTTCCGCACCTCGACGGTGACCTGGCATCGCTCGCCCGCTATGCACCGCCCCACCTCGATCCCCCGCACCTCCAGGTCATGGGTCGCCCGTTCGGACAGATGGACGCTTGTCTCCGGGTCCCCAAGGAGGTTCAGCTCCAGGTACACCCAGCGCATGGTGCCTGCGGAGAGGGCGGACGTGTACAGCGATTCCTTCGAATAGGCGAGGGCGCGTCCAAGCTCGGGAACGTCCCCGTCATAGACCTGGCTGAAGAAGGCCTTGTCGAACCGCTGCGAGGAGCCGTACGTGCTGCCCCTGGCATACCACCCATAGCGGGAGTTGCCGATGAAGGCCACCGCGCCCCCCTCGCCCTGCACCATCTCCTCCGCAATGCAGTCCCCCGGGTCATCCGCCCTCTCGTCGAAGCCAGCGACCATGCAGGCCTGGGTGTAGAGCAGGAAGGGAAGGGCATTGTCCAATCCCTGGACGTCCTGACTGGTTACGCCGGCGAAGGACCCGAAGTTCCCATGGCCCATGTGGTTGATCACATGCACACCCGACCGCATCGCCGCCAGCACGGCGGGGCCGGAGAACGTTCCGTCCCTCGCGTAAAGGGTCGAGGATATCAGCCCCTCATCGGCAAGCACCTCGTCGAAGATCTCCTGCTTGTAATCATCGCCGTAGGTAGGGGCCGAGTCGAGCCGCTCCCCTATCAGCAGAATGTCGTCCGCGTATTGGTTCACGTACCCCCTCTCGTACGCCATCGTCTTGTTCACGAAGTTCCAGGCGCCCTCGGCGGTCGATACCGTGGCCCTGCCCACGAACACCTCGGCAAGCAGGTCCGCCTCGTCCCGCACCGTCGGGAAGGTGCTGAGCAGCTCCCCGTACACCCCGTCCCCGTCCGCGTCCCAGTCCCCATCCAGACCGGAGTAGTAGATGTCGGCCGGCAGCTCCCGGTATTCCGTGTCGAATATCGGCGCGGCGACCATTCGGACGGGGACGACGTCATCGTCCCCTCCAATGAGGACGTAGTCCACCCCCCACTCTCTGTGGGCGGCGACGATCATGTTGCGGACCACCGTCTGCGTGTCGTTCCCGGTGCCGTGATGCGAGGATGGCGAGCCCCAAAGGGCCTTGGTGGCGAGGATGTCCTCCAAGGTCACGACCTTGCTCCGAACGCCCTCGTACACGGCCCCCCGTTCCTCCCTCTCCCCCTTCCACCTCGCCAATTCCTCGAACGGGGAGGAAAGGGCCTCGCTGGTGATGATGAGATGGTCGTACTCCCCCTGCGGGAGGACGTTCGAGCTTGCGAAGGGCAGTAGGTCCGGCACCGCCTCCGGATTGTCGACCATCTCCCTCACCCTCCCCATGTCCCCGACGTAATCGGGCCGGACATCCTCCAGGGTCAGGGTGAGCGTGAAATCCTCAACGAACGACAGCGCCCCCGTGCTCACGTTCCAATACAACGGCCGGAGGGTAAGCCCTACGACCTCCACCCCCTCAAGGACCTGGCTTCCCGTCGCCTCCCACGGCTCCGCGGCATATTCATGGCAATAGGCCATTTCCCCATCCACCGCCATCTCGACCGGATTGGTCGGATAGGCGGTCATCAGCTCGATCGTCCGGGGGGCGGAATGGCTCATGACCAGGTCCACGAGCCTTTGCCCGGGGGGGACCGCCAGGGACACGGGGAATACCGGCAGGGCCGGGACCCCTCCCCGGGGGTCAAGGTCCGAGCCCTCGATCCGAAAGAGGCGGTCCGCGCTCGTCAGGTCGACGAAAGGCTCTGAAAAATGATACTCATAGCTCATGGAGGAGGTCATGAAGGTGGGCGCGGTGGCCTCGAAGGAAGGAACGTGGACGAGGGGGAGAAGGGCCAGGGTCAGTAGAAAGGCCGTTACGACCATGCGGGCGCGATGAGGGGGGCGCATCGTTCTATTCGATGAAGAGGTAAGGGGTCCGTACCTATTTCGATTTACCACAGGACCTTCAAATTAGTATCATAAATAATAATACCGTCTTAGGAAATTGAATTAAAGCATTCCACTGATGATGAGATGATATCATGGTCGCCATCCTAGGCACATTGGGCTTCAGGGCTAGGTCCCTGCTTCCTACCGTAGAGTCGACGCCCTCTCTGGAGAGGGCGGTGGTCTTCTGCAACGACCACCCGCGCGCATTGGAGGCCCTGGCCGAGGTCGACTCGGTGTGCACCGTCATGGGCATAGAGCTGAGGCGGGTCGCCATACCGGACGCCTTCGACCTCCTTCAGGCCGCGAGGGCGATGCGCACGGAGGTCCGCGCGCTCAGAAGGAAGGGCGAGGAGATCGCGGTATTCAATATCGCTGGAGGGACGAAGATGATGAGCGCGGCCGCCCTCTTGATCTGCGCCATGGAGGGGCTCAACTCCGTCTATGTGCACGATGAGACTTACCAGGAGATCCCGTTGCCCCTCCTGAGGGTGGATTACTCAAACCTGCTCACCCCCGCTCAAAAGGAGGTCCTCGCCTTCATATGGCAGAACCGCTCGCGCCCGATGACTCAGATGGAGATCGCTAAGGGCATAGGGAAGCACAAGGCGACCGTCAATCACCACATCCAGGTCCTCGAGGGGAAGGGCATCCTGCATCTCACGGAGGACGCCGCCGACCGCCGCAGGAAGGTCGTCACGGTCGATGACGCCCTCGAGCTGATGATGGAGCTGGATTGATGGCCCGGCAACAAGGCCTGCTGGTCAGCACCTTCGGCGCGAACGTCAGCGAGATCGTTCCCGGCCTGCGGTCCCTTCCCCACGACCATCTCATCCTGGTGGTGGAAACAACAGCGGACGAGAGCGCAGCCACGGCTTTCCTGGATAGGCTGGGGGTGAGGTATGAGGCGCTTACGGTGGACCCTCAGGACCTGGCAGCGGCCGCAATGCGCATCGTGCAGCGGGTGCAGGGCCAGTGCTGGAAGGGATGGAGCGTGTGCTTCGATATCACCGGAGGGAGGAAGCTGTTGAGCGACACGGCCATGCTGGCGGCCCTGGCGATCGGGGCCGAGGTGTGCTGCTACGAAACGAAGGCGTGTAGATTCCCGTTGCTGGCGGCCAGGGGGGTCGAGGAAGCCCTTCCCAGAGAGATCGCCGATGCCCTGCTCCGAACCAAATGGCCTTTCCCCCTGGCGACGGTGCAGGAGCTCGACGGTCGTCACCCCCTCGCCATTCTGATGCGCAGGATGAGGGAGATGGACCTCATAGAGCCCACGGTGGCTGGAAAAGCCCCGGCACTGGCCTTGACGGGCAGGGGAAGGGCCTGCCTGGATTGGCTTCAGAGGATGGAGGGCATCAGCAGATCTTGGGAATGACCTCTTCGAATAGATAGTCAAGGCGTTTGTGGAACTCCTCCTGCTGCACCTTCCATTTACGGTTCAGCCCGGAGTCGCGTAGCAGGTGCAGGCCCTCCGGGTTCAAGGGGAAGGAGCCAGAGACGGTGCACACGGCGATGCTCCATATCCGCCGGGCGGCGTCGATCGAATACCCACCTCCGCCGGTCACCAGGTACCGGCCGTCGCAATGCTCATGCGCCAGGCGATGGGTTATCTCCGCCACCTTCTCGTACGCCCTGGTGGTGAGCCCCATCCCCACAAGCTGATCGCTGTAGTGCGCGTCCGTGCCGAACTGGTGGATGATGATCTCAGGGCGATAGGCGTCCAAGGCCTCCGTGACCACCCTCTCGTACGTGGGAACGTAGACGTCGTCGGGAGTGCAGCGGGGGAGCGGGACGTTTATGGCGTATCCCTCCCCCTCCCCCTCCCCAATGTCGGTGACCGCTCCCGTGCCCGGGTAGAACCCGGCGCCATAGCGATGGAAGGAAATGGTCAGGACCCGCTCCCCATTGAAGATCGACTGGGTACCATCCCCGTGATGGCCGTCGATGTCAATGATGGCGATCCTCTCATACCCATACCTCCGCTGCAGACGCCTCGCGGCGATGGCAAGGTCATTGAACACGCTGAAGCCAGCTGCCTTGTCCCTGCGGGCATGATGTAGCCCACCGCCCGGGGTCATGACATGGTCATACTCCCCCCGGGCGATGCTCTCTGCGCCGTGCAGGGTGGCGCCGACCACCGCCAAGGCCCCCTCGTACAGCCCTTGGCACACTGGGGTGTCCCCCAGGTCAAGGTACCCGCTTCCTATGGCGCTCAGCTCCTTCACGTACGCGATGAGCGCGGGGTCATGGACCTCCCTCAGGTCCTCCTCCGTTGCCGCTGGGGGCTCCACGTACACGAGGCGGTCGTTGAACACGTCCATGTCCCGCAAGGTATCCCTTATCAACTGGAACCGAATGGGCTGGTAGGGATGCTCCGGACCGAACTGATACCGAAGCAGACCATCGTTATAGAAGAAGGCAGTGGTACCACACATCAGGAAGACCTATCCGTTGGCCTTTTTTTAAGGGACGATTGAAGCAATATATTTTTTGTCGGCTCAATCGACAAATTGGATGGCCACCGACCCCTCCTTCACCGCCAACCGCTTGGAGATCATCCCTGCCTCCACCCAACACGCGTTGAAGACCGCGGTGGGGACGAGACAGGTGGGGGTCAGTATACCATCCTGGGCCTCGGTCAGGATGCGGGAACCGCGCTGCTCGTTGATGTCGTCCATCGTGACGCTCCGCAGCCGCTCGGCGTAGTTCCTCACATTGGCGCAATCGGACTCGATGCGCACCCTGAGCCTGTCATCCCCATCCATCTCCGCGGTCACCCAGGTCTCGTGCGAGCATATGGGCGTGACCACCTTCACCCGCGACGCCATGATTATTGCGAAAGTACGATTTGGTATAACTCCCTTTCACACCGATTCCGCATCGATCAACCTTGATAAACCAAGTTCGGAATCTCTATGCGGTCTCCGCTCATGCGCTCCTTACAAGGAAGTGGGCCGCCCGTTCAGATGGAACGAAGAACGATATTACGAATAAGATAATACTTTATACTGTAATAATATTATCAAAACCGCTCACAAGAGGAATGCACCATGAGGTCCCAGAGAATCCTGGCCGCGCTACTGGTCCTGGCCTTGCTGACCATCGTTCCCTCCGTCCCCGTCCAAGGGGACGGCGCATTCGACAGCCCCATCTCCGTGACCGATTCCAGGGGGAAGGTCACCAACCTGACCGGACCGGCGGTCCATGTCGCCTCGTTCGGCGCGTTCGCCACCAACACCCTTGTGGACATCGGGATGGTGCACAAGGCAGTGATCTTCGATGCTGGCTCGGAGTTCAATAAGAGCGAAATCCCTGAGATGAGGGGCGTCAGCGCCGACAGCTTCGTCACGGTCAGCTCCGCCAACAAGGACATGGTGGTTCAGAGGATGATGCACCTGGTCGATGAAGGTCGATGGAACAAGAGCACCGACGTCGTCATCGGGTATGGCTACTCATACCTCTTGCCAGTCTGGAATGCCTTGGAGGGCCTCGGCTTCCATGTGGTCACCTTCTATCCCGACTCATATGACGGCATAGTCCAGGTAGTGGAGGACATCGAGTCGATCACCGGAGCCAGCCACGATGTCTCCGGGCGCATGGTCTTCGTGAA
>JAJFUR010000081.1 GCA_021372335.1 Methanobacteriota archaeon | reverse complement strand
CCGATCTCCGAAGGCCTGCCGACAGGGGCATACACGCAGGTGTTCGACGACGCCGGGCTGGACAGCCTGGGAATGGACCGGCGGCCTGCCCCCCGGCGCTGGCTGCGACGGACCCCGCAGGACCGTTCGGACGCCCTGGAGGCGCGGAACGAGGCCCTGCCGGAGCCGTCCGATGCCAAGGGCCGAGCCCTGGAAGGCCAGAGATGCCAGGCTAGGCGCGACCATCGGGTTCATGTCCCGATCCCGGTGGTCATACCGGGGTGGGCGTGCCGGTCCTGGTGCGTGAGGGGCGATAGCCTTCCGTTAATCATTTTTATATGCTCACCGGGACCTAATCACATTGACATCGGAGGAGGAGCACCATGCGTGTTGCATTGCTTAGCCTGGCCGCCGCGGCGGCGTTGCTGGTTCTGTCGATAGCACCGTCGTCATCGGCGTCCGCGCCGGAATGGGAGGAGCTGGGGGACATGCCGATGGCATTGACGCACGCCACATGCGTGGAGCTGCTGGACGGCAGGGTGCTGGTGACCTTGGGCGGAAAAGGCGAAGTTGTCCCTTCGGACCTCACCTGGATATATAACCAGGAAACGGACGAATGGACCGAGAGGGCGGACGCCCCCGCCCCCTTCCTGGCCGCCGAGGGGGTTGCGATGCCCGACGGCAAGGTGTACGTCTTCGGTGGGCTCTGGATGGACCAGGACACCATGACCCTTGTGCGCCAGACCGAGGTCCTCATCTACGATGTCGAGGACGACGCCTGGACCACCGGGGCGGCGGTGCCGGGGCAGCTCAGCCTGACCGAGGTCGCAGCGCTGGACGATGAAAGGGTCCTTCTGGCGGGAGGAATGGACGCCGACATGCAGGCCACGGACGCCTGCCTCATCTACGACACCGTGAGCGGGGCCTTCGAAGCGGCCGCCCCGCTCCCCGCTCCCAGGAACACCGGCGTGGCCTTCGCGTACCAAGGGGACGCCTACTATGCCGGAGGGTCGGACGCCGCCTCCCTGATGGCCATGCCGGAGGTGTTCCGGTACGATGTGCCCTCGGGGACATGGTCCCTGTACGGCAAAATGCCCGAAGGACGTTACTACGACGAGGGGGCGATGGGCGATGACGGCCTGCTGTACCTTTACGGAGGGAAGACCGGTGCCACGACCGATCTCACCGGGGTCGGGACCTTCCGCATCGTGGACATGAGGGACTGCTCGTTCGTGAATGCGCCAGAGCCGCCACGGGCCGTTATTGGCGCGGGGGTGGTGGCCACGGAGGACGGCCATCTGCTCCTGCTGGGGGGCAGCGTCGGGATGGACCCGGTGGTCAACGTCAGCTCCCTGAGGATATTCCAGAGGGAGGCATGGCTGGGGAACGGGGAATGCTCGCCGGGCGAGGGCGTGAGGGTGTACGCCGACCTGCAGGCGACCTTCGTTGAACCTGGTTCGTATTCGATTGACGTTCTGCTGCTGAAGGACGGCACCGTTCTGGCTACTGAGCGGCTCTCGGCGGAGAAGGATGAATCCGCTTCGGTCTATCTGCAGGTGCCGGAGGACCTGGAGTCCGGAACGTACGGCGTCGAACTGAGAAACGTTGAGCTGGACGGAAGGGAATGCGACATATCGTTCGATGAAATGAGCCTGAACGTCACCGAGGCGCCGTCGCCGACCGATCGCATAGCCGACCTCGAGGAACAGCTGGCCGAGCTGAGGGAGGACATGATGAGCGCGACCATCGGCTACGCCGTCCTGGTCCTGGCGGCGGCGTCCCTGGCGATCGGGGTCGTGCTGCTAGTGCGGAGGAGGTGATCCCCCTTTCCCTTCTCCTAAGGGTCCTACGCCTTCCATCCTCTGAGCCGGAAGGGCGAGGACAACGCTTCCGGAGCACCGCCCGCCCCGATCGGATAGGAAGAATGAAAATGGAACGGGCGCGAAGCAATGAGACCGAGGGCCGCGCTCCGTCTACTTCCAATAGGGCATCATCCCTGCTTCCCGACCTATAGAACGATATACAGTATCGGTCCATCCCCTGCCGGGAGAGGGCCGTTGGCAATGGGCTACGATCGCGATGAGTACCGCACCAAGCAGCCGCAGGACTTCATCTCGATGTTATATCCAGAGCTGAGGAAGGAGTTCAAGGACTGCGCCGTGCTCGACGTCGGGTGCGGGAGGGGCGCGGTCTCCCTCAGCATCGCCCCCTACGCCAAGAGCGTCCTGGGGATCGACATAAACGAGGGGAACATCGGGCTCTGCCGAGAGAGGGCTGAAGCGACGGGACTGACCAACGTTCGCTTCATCAAGCTCTCCGCCTTCGACCTGCGGTCTGTGGAACGGTATGACGTTGTTATCCTGAGCGACGTGCTCGAGCACGTTCAGGAACAAAGAACGCTTTTGGAACGGTGCATCGACATGATGGCCCCGGAAGGGGTGATGTACCTGAACACGCCGAACAGATGGTTCCCGTTGGAGCCGCATAAGCGGCTCCCCTTCCTGTCCTACCTTCCGAGGGGAATGGCGAACCGTTACGCGGAAGCGTTCGGGAAGGGCTCCTACGACGGCTATCATCTCCTAAGCTACGGCCAGTTCTGCAACCTTCTCGCCTCCCTCCCCATACGGTACTCGTTCAAGGTCCAGCCTCATCCGCGGCGGAGGCTGTACCGCATCGCCGCCCCG
>JAJFUR010000045.1 GCA_021372335.1 Methanobacteriota archaeon | reverse complement strand
AGGAAGCCCACCCAGGCCGCGAAGGCCGTGGGATGCAGGGTGACGTTCTCCGGAAGGGGGATGAACATGGCCAGCAGGGCGTACAGCGGCTGGATGGTGATCGCGATGGCGCCGGCATCCCCCACCATCCCGCTGGCGGGGTCGCCCATCGAGGTCAGCCAAAGGCCCAGGAAGGAGACCGGAATGGTGACCAGCAGTCCGCCTATAGGCCCTGCGGAGCCGATGATGACGAGCGATCTGCGGTCGGGGATGGGGTCCCTCATCGAGATGAACGCCCCGAAGGTCCCCAGCGGGGGGATGGAGGGGATGAAGAAGGGAAGGGACGCGTCCACGCCGCATCGCTTCGCCGCGAGGTAATGGCATAGCTCGTGGGTGCCCAATATGGCCATCAGCGGAACGGCGAAGTACAGCGCCCCCCACAGGTAGTTCTCAGGCAGGGAAAGATCCTCGTTCCCCACGTACGACGCCCAGAGCACGGCCCCGGCGATCACCGTGGTGATCAGGGTGATCACGAGGAGCGCCCCGTTGAGCCACAGCCCGTGGGGCCTCATCTCCGGCCGCTTCACCACCGTCAGCGTGTACTCTCCACCGCTGTACTTGAGGATAGGCACGAGCAGCTTGGGCTTGAACTCTGCCCGGAGCTGCTCGAACTTGGTGCGAAGGCTGGACTGCTCCGGTGAGATGAAGAAGATGAGAGAATCGTAGCTCACCCGGACGTCGTAGACCGGGAAGTACTTGGAGACTGTGGCCTTGATGCTCTCCACCTCGGCCGCGAGCTCGGGGGACGCCATGGGTTCCCTATTCCAGAAGGTGTTATTATAAAATTTTCCTTCAACTGGGCTCGGATGCCGGGGTCCGGCCCCGCCGATCGCCGCCAATCATTTAGTACGGGCATTGCGATGTTCGGCCGTGAATCCCGTCCTCCAGCTGTTTCGGATCGGCAACGCCGTGATGGGGACCATGGGATTGCTCATAGGGGTGCTCATCGCCGCCGGCACGGAGACCTTGGACCACTGGCAGCCGGTGCTCCTTGCGGCAGTCGCGGTGTTCGCCTTCATAGGGGCGGGGAACTCGCTGAACGATTACATCGACCGGGACGTCGACAAGCGGGCCCATCCCGAGAGGCCCCTGCCGTCCGGCCGCATCACCCCGCGTCAGGCCCTCGGCCTTTCCGCCGTCTGCTTCGGCCTATCGTTCCTGGTCTCCCTGGCGCTTCCCCTGGAGGCGACGGCGATCGTCGCGTTGGCCATCGTGCTCATGCTCTCCTACGAGGCCAAGCTCAAGAAGGGTGCCCTCATAGGGAACGTAGAGATAGCAGTGCTGACCGGGATGCTGTTCCTCCTCGGAGGGGCGGTGGTGGGCATGATGGAAAGGACCTATGCGATCGCCCTCCTGGCCTTCCTGGCGATACTGGGAAGGGAGATCGTCAAGGACATCGAGGACATGGAGGCCGACTTCGATCGCCAGACGCTCCCGAAGAGGATTGGTGCTAGGAACGCGGGCGTCATCGCCTCGTTCGCCTTCCTCGCCGCCGTGGCCCTCAGCCCCCTTCCGTACATCGAAGGCACCTTCGGCATCTGGTACCTGGTCATCGTTGCCTTCGCGGATGCAATGTTTATATATTGCTCCATAATTCATTTTCAGAACCCCACCAAGGGGCAGAAGGTGGCCAAGTACGCCATGCTGCTGGCATTGGTGGCCTTCCTCGTAGGAGGAATGTTGTGAAGGTCAAGGACTACATTCATGAGAGGGCAGAGGGCGGGACCATGCACATGACGCTCCTGGACCCTGCGAAGCAGAGTCCCGAACGCGCCGCGGAGATGGCCTCCGTGGCCGAGGGCATGGGCACGGACGCGATCATGGTCGGGGGTTCCACCGGGGTGACCCAGGAGAACCTGGACGCCACCATCGTGGCCATCAAGCGAAAGGTCAAGGTGCCGGTTATCTACTTCCCGTCCGGCGCGCATGCCATCTCCCCCTACGCGGACGCCCTGTACTTCATGAGCATGCTGAACAGCGTGGCCTTGGAGAACGTCATCCTGCAGCAGGTGGCCGCGGCCCCCATCGTCAAGCGGTTCGGGGTGGAGCCGCTGTCCATGGGCTATATAGTCGTGGAGCCGGGCATGAAGGTCGGGGAGGTGGGGAAGGCCAAACCAATCCCTAGGTCCGAGCCCGGGACCGCCGCCGCCTTCGCCCTCGCTGCGGAGTACCTGGGCATGGGGCTTGTGTACCTTGAGGCGGGCAGCGGGGCCCCCCAGGCCGTCCCGGAGGAGATGATCTCCCTGTGCAAGAGGACCATCTCAATACCTTTGATCGTCGGCGGGGGCATCAGGGACGCCGAGACCGCCGCCAGGGTCAGAAAGGCAGGGGCGGACATCGTGGTCACCGGGACCGTGGTGGAGGACTCCGACCTGGGGGAGGACCTCAGGAGGCTCATCCAGGCGGCCAAGGGGACCTCCTGAGCCTTACACGAGTTCGAACAGCATCTGATGCAGGCGGGGGTCCTCCGTCAGTTCGGGATGGAAGGAGAGCGCCAATAGGCTGCCCTGCCTGGCCATTACCGCCTCCCCCTGATGAACGCATACGACCCGGCAGCCCCCCCAGACCCTCGTTATGAGCGGGGCGCGGATGAAGACCCCCGGGAACGGGAGGTCCAGGCCTTCGATGTGCAGGGGAGCCTCGAACGACTCGCGCTGCCGCCCGAAGGCGTTGCGGTCCACCGCCATGTCCATCAGCGAGAGCAGCTCCGTGCCGGTCCGCTCGGCCTGCTCCCCGCCCTCCTTGGCCAGGAGCACGCATCCCGCGCAGGTGCCCATCATCGGCGTCCCCTCGTTGCCCATCCGGACCACCTCATCGAAGAGCCCGAGCTTGCGCAGGAGCTTGGAGATCGTCGTGCTTTCCCCTCCGGGGACTATCAGGCAGTCCACGGCCCGCAGGTCGTCCAGGCGGCGGACGGCGATCACCTCGCCCTTCCTGCCCATGGCCCTCAGGGCGGCCTCGGACATGCGAATGTGCTCCGGGACCGCGCCCTGGACGGAGATGACGCCTACCCTCATCCCCAGGGCCATTCCGGGAGCGATAGATAACCCTTGCCCTCAGGCATCGAAGCGCTTCCGGCGGTCGATGATCGGCCTGCGCTTGGGGGTGAAGTCGTGCGGGACCTCCCTCACCTCCACCTCGATGGGGTCGATGAGGTCGTTCTCCAGACCGCTGCGGATCTCCTCCAGCCCGGTGATGGCCTTGAGCACCTCCTCCTTCCCCTTTTCGAGGTCCCCGTTGTACTCCACGATGAAGTGGAGGTGGTCGCGGTAGGAGGGCTTGTCGATGATCAGCTGGTAGCTCAGCGCGCCATGCACCTTCATGATCGCCTCGTCGAACAGCGCCGGGAAGATGTGCTCCCCCAGGCCGATCTTGGTGGCGTCGTTCAGGCGGCCCTTGGGCTTGCCTATCTTGCCGATGATCGCGTGGCCGCACTCGCAGGGCGGGAGGATGTAATGGGAGATGTCGCAGGAGCGGTAGCGGAGGAGGGGCGAGCCCTGGAAGGACAGCGCGGTCCAGACGAGCTCCCCCTCCTCCCCAGGCGGCAGGCGCTTCCCTGTCGCGGGGTCGACGACCTCCACCATGAAATCGGCCTCGTTGATGTGCAGCCCCTGCTGTACAAAGCACTCGATGGTGGTGGCCAGCCCCATCTCCGTCAGGCCGTATTGGCTCAGGCATTTGCATCCCCATGCATCCTCAAGCTCATGGCGCACGGCCTCGGAGAGCGGCTCCGAGGAGCAGATAATGGCCTTGAGGCCGAGCGCCCGCAGGTCGAACCTGTCCCTGGCCAGGACCGTCACCCGGTAGATGAAGGAGGTGAGGCCGATGATCATTCTGGCCTGCTGCTCCCTCATGACCCGCATCTGCTCCTCCACGTTCACGTCCGAGCAGACCACCGACCTCAGCCCCGCCACCTTGCAGGCGCTCTCAAGCATGAGGCTGGGGTCCCAGGCCACCACCGCCGGGAACATTATGTGCAGCGTCTCATCGCTCTTCAACCCCGCGGAGCGCAGGGCGGCGGCGATGGAGTCCACGATGTTCAGCAGATCGTCGTTCGTGTAGAACAGGCGCTTCGGCTTGCCGGAGGTGCCCGAGGTGGAGAAGGTCCTGGCTATCTTGCTCTGGGAGAGGCACAGGAACAGGAACGGTTCCTCTGCCAGGGCGTTCGGGTCCGTCAGCGGGACCTTGTCCAGGTCGTCCATGGTCCGGATGTCCTCCGGCCTCACCCCGGCCTCGGCGTACGCCTTTTGATAGTACGGGCTGTTCTCCATGACGTAGGCCATCTGCCGCCGGAACCTGTAGAGCTGGTACTCCTCGAACGTCCTCCGATCGATCTCGCCCAGGGTGGCCCGCCCCAGGGCCTTGCGGAACCCCTCGTCATGCTTGAAGGTATTCCGCACCTTGAGCTCGACCCAATCGTGCAATGGATTCTCCACGTTCTCGGAGACCTTCCTGGAGGAGAGCTTGGTGCGGGCGTAGGCGACGATGATGCGTTCCTTGAGGCTCATCGGGGGCGAATGCCCTAGCGCCGATATAGTCTTTTCAAACCGCAGGGCTATTATGCCGCATGCGCATAGCCGGGGCATGGTCAACCCGGAGATGATGGAGCGGACCGAGGAGTTCCGAACCCTCCTCAACCTGAGCACGTACCCCGTGGGGGTGAAGCTGTTCGAAAGGGCCTCCGAGGCGTTGACGGCCAAGGGCGCCAGGGTGCTCCGGGCCACCGCCCCCTGTCACATGGCCGCCCTCGCCAGGTACTACCGTCGGGACGGGGTGACCGTCGCCACCGCCCAGGGCATGCGGTGCCTTTGGGGCCTTGCCTGCCTGGGCCTGATCGCCACCCCCGAGCGGTTGGCGCGGGGCGACCTCAACCTTCCGTTCACTCGGGATGAGGCGGCGGCGAGGGCCCTCCAGGCCAACATCCTGATGCTGGGGGACAAGGGGCACCTGTTCAACGCTTTGCTGGTCGCCCCCCTGGACCTCATGCCCGTGGAGCCGGACGCCATCGTGGCCTACATGACCCCGGGACAGGCCCTCAAGGTCCTTCTAGGGTTCGAGCACGGGGAAGGAAGGGCGCTGAAGGGCACCACGTTGACGGGGCAGTGCACGGTCTGCTCAGCGATCGCCCGGGTCATGAGGGGGGAGGCCCTGGTGATCGACATCCCGTGCGCAGGGGACCGCACCTGGGGGCTTGTGCCCGACCAGGAGCTTGTGGTCGTCCTTTCCCCCGGGACGTTCGATGACCTCCTGGCAGGGATGAGGGCCACGGACGCCTTCGCCTCCCACCCCTTCAGGCCGTTCCTCGATTGGCCGGTCATCTTCCCGCCGGAGATGGAGCCGCGCCCGTCGGAGCTGGAATGACGAAAGTTCCTTATAGAAACGTAAACCGAGGGAAAAGCCATATATCCGAGCGGTGATATGTAGCCAGCGTGATAGAATGCCGCTGACACCGGAAATGCGCAGGGCGGGGGTAACGCCGGAACTGATGAACACGACGCGAAGGTTCAATTGCCCGAACTGCGGGAAGGAGTTCAGCCTCATGCAGTCCCGGGCGATCGCCTGTCGGGGGTGCCGCTTCGCCAACACCAACTGCCGCTACGCCCGCTGTCCCTACTGTGACAAGGAGTTCCCGATCCAGCAGGTCATTACCAAGGACAAGTACGGGGAGAAGTACCTGGCCGGCTACATGAACAACATCCTGAACAACTACTACACGCAGGTCGGGAAGAGGAACTCCCGCTGAGGCCTTTTAGGAGGGGCGCCCCTCCCTCACCTGTTCTCGCTGAACTTGGACCACATCTCGTGCCGATAGAGAGTCCGTCCATCCATAGAGTTGATGTTGAACAGGCAGAACGGGATGAGCTTGCCGTCGGGGGTGACGGTGTGGATGCAGCAGTTGCGGAACCTGTCCGTCTCCGAGGTCCAGGCGTCCTGGAAGGCCATGGCGGAGACCGTCAGGTAATGGGTCTTGGCCCTATCCACGAAATCCCCCCATTCGTTCATCGTGCCGTCGTCCTCCTCCTTGAAGATCACGGAGTCGTCGATGAAGCGCCAGAGGTCGGCGATCTCCCTCCTGGTCTTGTTGGCGACCGTGGTGGTGTCCTTGGGGGGGCCGAAGGCGCGGCTGGTGAGGGGGAACAGGGACCCGTCCTCCATGACCACGGACATGGACTTGGCGTCGCAGTGCACGTTGGAGCATGAGGTCGGGATGAAGTTGTCCATCCTCAGTTCGCCTTTGGTCTGGTCCTCGATCGCCCTCAGCAGGTCGGGGATGGTCACGCGGTCCGAGTCCTTCGGGGAGATCGGGAAGCGCCCGAAGTAGGATATCGGCTGGAAGTGCACCCCCTTGATGGTCGGCACCTTGGACTTGGCGAATTCAATGACCTCCCCGACCCGGTCCAGGTTTATGTTCGGGGAGACCACGCACACGAGGGTGATCCCCATGCCGACCTCCGCGCAGTTCTCGATGCACCGCAGCTTCTGCGCCAGTATGTCCCGGCCGCAGGTCTGCTTGTAAATGTCCCCGTGCAGGCCGTCGAAGGAGAAGTACAGCTCGTCCACCCCGGCCTCCTTCAGCCTTCTCAGGAACCCGATGTCCTCGGCCAGGCGGATGCCGTTCGTGTTCAGCTCAATGTGGTCGATGCCCATCTCCTTGCCCATGCGCACGATCTCGGGGAGGTCGTCCCGGATGGTCGGTTCGCCCCCGCTTATCTGAACCACGATGGGGTGCTCGATATAATCGAGCATGGTCTGGTACATGCCCCTGATGACCTCCAGGGAGGGGTTGAACCTGTAGAACTGATTGGAGGAGGCGAAGCACACCGGGCATTTGAGGTTGCAGCCGTTGGTGACCTCCATGACCACCAGGCATGTGTGCTGGACATGGTCCGGGCAGAGCCCGCAGATCTGCGGGCAGTTGTCCTTCTCCTGCACCGCTATGCGCGCCGGTTTGGAATGGACCGCGGCATAGCGGTCCATGTCCAGATAGTCCGCCTCGCCCCTCCATATCAATACCTTCTCTGGCCCGTGCTCGGGGCATTCCTTGACCAGGTAGACCTTGTCGTCCTCGACCACCTTGGTAACGGGGATGGTCCTTAGGCACCTGGGGCATAGACCGTTGGTATGACCGATGACCTTGCTCATTGGATTCACCGTGATGACGGACCCCGATCGCCTGGCCGATTATTCTACTTTTTCTAAAAATGGATGCCGATCGTGGGACGAAATGAAAAGGAAAGGCCGCGTTTAGCGGCCTGAAGATGTTTTCAAGCGCGCTTCTTCTCGAAGAGACCTTCCGCAACGGCCAGGGTCTTGGTGGCGAGGTACTCCTCCACCCAAGAGTCGCCGGTGGCCGGGTCGACCAGGGCGGGACCGTTCCTCTTGACGGTCATGTACTCCATCTCGACGTGGCCTTGGGCGATCGGCCTGCCGTCCGGGGTCTTCCAATCGGTCTCGGACATGACGTTGACGATCTTGCCCAGAGACATCTTGTGCGCGTAGGCCGTCTTGACCACGGCGGTCCCCTTTCCGGACAGGTCGCTGACCACGTATACGGTGAGGCCTCCGATTACCTTCTTGGCCAGCCCGTCGTTGCCCTTCTTGATGTACCTCTTGGTCGCGGCAGCGGTGTTGATGACGTCATTGACGTCGGATTCCTTTATGCCCCTCTTCGCGATGAGCTCCTTCACTTCGGCCGGTATAGTTATTTTTACCATTTTTATCACCTCACCAAGTCCCGTAGGTACCGAAGTCCCTAGCCGCCTTGACCAAGGCCAACATCTGCCCGGGTATGGTGTATGGAGGAGTCTCACAAGAGGTACCTAGGATATAGCCCTTCTTGGAGTCGCGGCCGCCGAGCAGCTGCTCCTTGGCCTGGTTGTACACCTTGTTCGGGTTGGGGTCGATCATGAGCTTGGTATCGACGGACCCCATGCAGGTCGCCCTGTCCTGGAAGTTCTGCTTCAGCAGGCTGGACGGGAACGGGTTCCTGCCCTTGTAGCCGACATGGAACACGGTGAATGGGGACCACATCAGGCCGTCCCTGAACAGCTTGTAGTCCGTCTCATGGTTCCCGCACAGGTGGTAGAACACCTGGGGGCCCGCGCCCCGCTTGAAGCACCCGTCGACGTACTTGTACATGTTCTTCACGGAGTACCTCTCGACGCCCTCATCGTTGAAGATGTCGTTGTTGGCCAGGACGGACCCGACGATCAGCATCGCCGACCCGTACTTGTCGGCCAGGGCCTCGGCGCCGTTGATCGACGTCTGGGTGTACTTGTCGACCAGCTTGTCCGCGGCCTCTGGCTCTGTGAACGTCCACATGATGAAGTTCTCCACGCCGACCATCTCGGCCGCCGCCCCCACCAGGTCGAACCCGTAGGAGATGGGCACCAGGGTCATCGGCAGGTTCTTCGCCACATAGTCGTAGATCCTGTAGAACATGGGCACGGTCGCCAACTGCCCATACTTCGCCTGCGCGTTCACTAGCTCTTCCTTGCTGGGCACATGCATCTTGTCGACATCCTCCGGGGCCGAGTAGATCGGACCGGTCGAGATCGGCGGCAGCGTCTCCTTATAGACCAGCTTCAGCCCCAGCTCGGTGACCCACGGCAGCGAGAAGAACCAGTGCGTGACTGGCAGTAGGTCATAGAGGTGGGATATGTAGCCGACGCAGTGTATACCCAACTCAGGCTTCTCATAGAAGTCCCTTATGGTGTACCCACAAGCCACAGCGGCAGCGGACAAGATGATCGGGTCCACGTCGATGCGGTCGTGCGGATTGTCCACGAAGGGGCTTGCAAAACGCTTGGTGGCATTGTCATGCCACCTTTTATCCATGGCTGGAAACATTTCTTCGTAGCCCATAGAAATCCCCAATCCGTTAACTGCTATGGACGATATATAATGATTGTTGATGACCTGTGAAATAACGTTTCATTAACGCCTATTATAGAAGGATGAAATAGAAATCAATTACATTTTTCAGCGGTCATATTAAAAATATTTGCAAAGATACGCAATTTTTTATCAAAGCATCGATAAAAGGCGGAGCGGTCGGCCGCGCACGCGCTCATCCTAACCGCTGGTAGGCCGCCACGAAGAGGAAGATCCCGGCGGCGGTGAAGACGATCACTCCGCTGGTGGATACGTTGAAAAGAACGGACAGGACTATGCCCGCCAGGGCCGCGATCGTCCCGAAGGCGGTCGACGCGACCACGGTGGCCTTGAAGGAGCGCCCCAGCTGCAGGGCGGTCAGCCCGGGGAGGACCATCAACGCCACCACCAGGATGATCCCTATTACCTTTATGGAGAGGGCGATCGTCACCGCGACGAGCAGGTTGAAGGCCACGGTCATGGCCTGGACGGGGAGACCCTGCAGCCTCGCCCCGTCCTCATCGAACGTGATGGCCAGCATCTCCTTGTAAAAGAAGACCATGAACCCGATGATGAAGAGGGCCAATGCGCTCAGGACCAGGAGGTCCGTCCGGCTGACGGTGAGGATGGAACCGAACAGGTAGGTCATCAGGTCCACGTTGAACCCGTTGGCCAGGGAAACGATGATCATCCCCAGGGAGAAGCCCGTGGCCATCATGACCGCGACGGCGGAATCGGATTGGGCCATCCCCTTCCTTCTCATGTAGGTGATCCCCAGGACCGCCGCCGCGGAGACGGCCACCGCCCCCAGCATGGGATCGAAGCCGAGCAGTAGCCCTACCGCCACCCCGCCGAAGGCGGTGTGCGCGACCCCGTCCACGAGCATGGATTCCTTTCGAAGGATGAGAAAGAGCCCTATCCAGGCGGAAACGATCGCCGCTAGCGCCCCTCCGACCAGGGCCATCCGGACGAACTGATAGTCGAACATCGATGTCAGGATCTCAAGGCCTTCCATCGGCGAACTCCCCCCTGCATTTGTGCTCGTGGAACGCGAAGTGGAAATGCTCCCCGTACCCCTTCTTCAATACGTCGTCCGGCACCGTCCCATCCACGATGGTGGCGCCGTGCACCTCCCTGTTCACGCACAGCACCCTGGACATGCGGCAGAAGACCGCCGTGAGGTCGTGCGACACGATCAGGATGGTCAGCCCCTTGCTCTGATTGAGATTGGCCAGCTGCATGAAGAACCGCTCCTGGGTGACCGGGTCGAAGCCGGTGACCGGCTCGTCAAGCACCAGCAGCTCGGGGTCGGAGACCAGGGCCTTGGCCACGAAGGCCCGCTGCCTCTGCCCGCCCGAGAGCGTGCCGATGCGCCTGTCCGCCAGCTCCGCTATCCCCATGAGCTCCAGGGCGGAGCCGACCGATTCCCAGTCCTCCTTGGTGCGGAACCGGCCGATGTTCCTGCGATTGACCCGCCCCAGCCCCACCAGCTCCCTGACGGTCAAAGGGAACTGCGGATCGAAGTTGATCGCGAACTGGGAGACGTAGCCCACCTTCTCCCATTGGTCGAAGGTGTCGATGTCCTGCCCCATGATCCTTATGCTGCCGGACGCCCGGGGCAGCAGCCCCAGCAGCGCCAGCACCAGGGTGGTCTTGCCTCCGCCGTTCGGGCCCACGATCCCCACGTAGTCCCCCCTGTCCACCTCGAACGTGACATTGGTCAGGGCCTCGGTCGGCCCGCGCCGGACGGTCAGGCCCTTCACCTCGATGATCGGTTCCATTGCCTATCCCACCCCCAGCCCCGCTTTCAGACTGACGAGGTTCGATGCCAGCTGGTCGACGTAATCGGCACGGCCGGCCTCGTCCTCGTACGGCCCAAGCGCCAGATGGATGCTCAGCACGGTCACCTCGCTCCCCGTCTTGCGCTCCAGCTCGGCCTGCAGCACCTGTCCGTACCGGTCGTTGTATACGGGGTCCACGAGGACCGTGTAGATGCCCTCCTCCTTCATAAGCTCAACGAGTTTGATCATATTGGTGATGGACGGCTCCTGGTCCGCGCTAAGGCCGATGGCCCCATGCTGTTCGAACCCATAGTCGTAGGCGACGTATCCGAAGGCGGCGTGGGAGATGATGATCCCGGAAACGCTGCCGTTCGACAACCCCTCATACTCCGCATCCAAGAGGGTCAGGCTCCTATTCAGGGCACCGAACCGCTCTGCGAAATACCCTGAGCCGTTCGGGTCCACCTCGCAGAGCGCCCTGTAAACGTTCAGAGCCTGCACCAGGGCGCGCTTGGGACTCAGCCAGGTGTGGGGGTCGACGCCCCCTTCGCCTTCGTGCTCATCCCCTCCGGAGATGTATTGGACGCCGACCGTCGTGTTCACTATCAACTTGTCATCGGCCCCAATCCCGGGGACCACCTCACTCATCAGCCATGCGTCCGCCGGTCCTCCATTGTAAAGGATCAGATCGGCGCGGTCCGCCCTGATCATGTCCTGAGGGGCGGGCTGCCAGGAGTGCAGCTCGGAGTTGTACGGCACGAGGGACGTCACGCTGACCCTTTCCCCGCCGATGCGCTCCGCCATGTAGGCCAGGGGGTAGAAGGTGGCGACGACCTTCGTTCGTCCGTCGTCCTCCTCTGCTCCTACACTGGCGATGGCCGCGCCCATCAGCGCCACGACCATTGCGACGGAGCCGATGACGAGGAGGAGCTGCCTGCGGTTCATTTTCTTCGGGAGACGTTAATACGGTGCATCTTAATAACATTTTCGGATATGTTAATAAATCGGTCGAACTGGAGAGAGAAGCACGATCCATCGTTCCTGCGTAGTGATGAAATCGGGATGAATACTGGCACTGAGATCATTATCGTACGAGGGGCAGTGATTATTAAACAATTATAAAAAGTATATATAATGATTAATAACATTGCCAACAACATGCCGATCATCAGCATCTCCCTCACCGAAAAGAACCTGGAGGACCTTGAGACACTCCAGAGGGACCTGGGCTTCGGAGGCCGCTCCGAGGCCATCCGGGCGGCCATGCGCACCATGCTCGCAGAGACGAATGAACGGAGGTCCATGGTCGGCCATGTGGACGGGGTGCTGATCGTGGTGAACAACACCTGCGCCTCCGGCCCCATCCACGACATCTATCACAACAACCATCCGCTCATCAAGACCCATGTACACAACTACCTCGGCAACGACAAGTGCATGAACATGATGGTGCTCAGTGGCGACGCCTCGGAGATCAACGAGCTGCTGGACCAGATGCACCACCTGGAAGGGATCACGTACCTGAAGTTCGTCCGCTCCTGAGCGCCCCGTCGCAATGGACGCCACCCGGATGGCATCCGTTATCTGGGTGCTAGTCCCTTGACCGGCCATCCTCCATTTCAGTGGGCGGAAGGGGCGATGGTGCCCTTGAGGAGGGACACGCATCTATTATGTATGAACGACATTAGGCCCCATCGAGCCAGGGGATGGGGGCTGGGAGGAAGATGGGATGACGGAGGGGGAGCGGGAGGATGGGCCGAAAGGAGCGGACGGCATGGCCGACCGGCTCCTTGACCGGGTGTTGAAGGGCGACCTGCGGCACCGATTGCTTGCCCTGGTCGTGTTCGGCCTCCTGCTCTATGGGGCGGTCATCGCCATCGACGGACTGGTGCTGCGCCCGTTCCTCGGGGACGTCCTGAGCGAGCCGACCGACCTGAACGTCTATAGGGCCCGGGCGGAGAACATTCTGGCAGGGAAGATCCCCTATGTGGACTTCCAGTCGGAGTCGCCTCCGCTGATCATGTACCTCTTCGTCATTCCGCAACTGGCGGGGGGTTCCACTCAGGCCTATCAGCTGTTCTTTGCCGCCTTCGCCATTTTGACCTCCTTAACGTTGTTCCTGTTCCTTAGGAAATGGGACGAGCGGAAGGCGATGGCCACCGCCCTTCTCTACCTGGCGTATCCGCTGGGGCTGATGGAGTTCGGGTTCGGGGTGCAGGACGAGGCCGTGACCACGCTCCTGTTCGTGCTCCCGTTGCTTCTATTGATAGCACAGCGCCCCGGGCTCTCCGGGGCAACCTCCTGCGCCGGGGTGCTGACCAAGATGTTCAACGTGATCGTCCTTCCCTGGATGTTCCTTCGCTCCAGGGACCGCGCCAGGCTGCATATCGTCCTGGCCTTCGCGGGCATCGCCCTGCTGCTGGTGCTCCCGTTCATCGTGCTCTATCCCGAGCACCTGCCCTCGTTCCGCTACTACCTTCTCGGGAATCCGGAATATCCGACCGGTGGGTCTTCCATAAGCCCGTGGCATTACCTGGGCAAGCTGGGGTACGGCCTTCCCGGATGGGCCGGGGTGGCCCTTACCCTGACAGGGGTGGGGGCGGCGACGCTGTATTCCTACTGGAAGGACATGACCCTTTGGCAGGGGGCCACGCTCGTCACCGTCGTTTTCTTCCTGACCTATCCGAAGGTCCTGCTGGTGTACTTCATGATGCCCGCTGTGCTCCTTCTTGTGTGGGGGGTGGAGGACCGCCGGGTCGTGCTCAGGCTCACCGCCATGCTGGTGCCCCTCTTTCTCTCCGTGGCGCTGACCGGGAACGGCATGACCCCCATTGCGGACGAGCCGTGGGTATGGCTCCTGGGCATGGCCCTCAGCCTTGCGGGGTGGGCGTTGATGGTCCAGGCCTGGTGGGCGGTGAGGGAGCGCACGCCGTTCTTCGAGCGCATGCCCTAGGGGGGATGCCTCATTTTCCCGTCGCCTGTGCTCCTGCTATTCCGATCACGATGAGGAGCATGAAGAACAGGCGCATCAGGTCGTGAGGCTCGTTGAAGATCAGCATCCCCACTACCAGGGAGCCGATGGCCCCTATCCCCACCCAGACCGCGTAGGCCGTGCCCATGGGGACCTTCATCCCCAAGGCCTTGCCGAGCATGTACATACTGAGGAACAGGAAGACGAAGGTGGCGGCCGCCCATTCGATATCGGTGAATCCATCGGAGAGCTTCATTGTCGTCACCCAGACTGGCTCCAGCAGCCCGGCCACCACCAGCGTTGCCCATGCCCTCCCATTCCCCTCCGGGAGGGGCGGCCTTTCCCCCGCCTCTTCGGCCATGTCACGCCCCCGAGGTCATCTGGACGCCGGCTATCCCCACTATTATCAACAGAACGAAGAAGACCCTGACCAGCTCGGTCCTTTCCTTGAACAGCACCGCCCCGGCGACCAGGGCGCCGACCGCCCCTATGCCGGTCCAGACAGCATAGGCCGTGCCCATGGGCAGGCCCATGGCCATGGCCGAGGCTAGGAAGTACATGCTGGCGAGGACGAATCCGATGGTGACAGCGCTCCATCCCAGCCTCTTGAGCCCCTCGGACCGCTTGAGCCCGATGACCCAGCAGGGCTCCATCAGTCCTGCGATGATGAGATAGGTCCAGGCCAGGGAGGGCATGGCAAGCGCCAACGGCCCCCTTCTATTTCTTTTTACCCGTCCTTGGCCCGATTGGCCGGGGGATCGCCACCCTCCCTGGTGCTGTCATTAGGGCCCAGCGTTCCGCTCGGTCTTCGCTAAAGACCTGTTTGATGGCCCTTCTGGAGGAGCGGAGGGGAGTGCCTGGCCGATCAAAATGTTGCCCGGGCCTCCATTGACGCCCCTGACCGCAGGAGCGGCCTTTGAATTTGGACCAATTGCGGTGATCGTTGCGCCGGGCTCAATGGGAGGAGGCCTCCCCATCCGTCCTTTCGCTTATGCGGGCCAGGGCAGCTCCGACGAGGCATAGCACCCCTCCGAAGGCGACGGCGATGGCGACCGACCTCGCCAGCTCGTTTGAGAGCGGCCCCCCGGCAATCGCCCCGTAGTCCATCGAGCCCATCAGGACCGTCATGAGCATGGTGGCCAAGGACACGCCGATCGCCGTACTGAGGTTCCGGGTGGTGGCCTGGATGCTGGAGGCCAGCCCGCTCCTCTCCCTCGGGAGGGAGAGCATCATCTCGCTGTTGTTGGGCGTTTGGAACAGGCAGCTCCCGACCCCCATTATGAAGAAGGCCACCAACGTGAGCTCCAGGTTCTTGATCAGGAAGGCGTAGGCCATGAGGAACATCCCCCCGGCCCGCACCAGATGGCCGACGGTGGTGTAGGGGCGGAAGCGCTTGCGGTCGTATATCCTTCCGACCAGGGGGGCGCCTATCATTGTTACCCCAGGCATGATCATGAATATCATGCCCACGGTTGTCGCATCATAGACCATCACCCCCTCGTAGTAGAACGGCCCGAGGATGGTGACCATGTTCATGGAGACGAAGAACATGACCATGCTGAGGGCGATTAGGGAGAACCTCCGCACCTTGAAGACCGAGATGTCCAGGAGCGGCTCCTCCGCCCTCCTTTCCCAGCGGATGAACAGGGCGAGGGAGACGATGAAGACCAGTGCGTACGCCCCGACCTCCCAGGTGAACGTCCCGGTGTCCCCCAGCAGGCCGAGCATGAGGACCAGCGAGCCGATGGAGAGCACCCAGAGCACCACCCCAGGCCAGTCCATGCGCAGGCGTTCGCTCAACCTCTCCTCCAGCCGGAGGTACCTGAAGGCCAGGGCGGAGGCGATGATGCCGATGGGCACATTGATCAGGAAGATCGACTGCCAGCCCAGGGTGCCCACCAGTACCCCGCCGATCACCGGGGCGAGCATGCCGCCGACAGCCACCGTGGAGCCCAGGAAGCCCAGCGCCTTCCCCCTGACGGTGATGTCGAACAGCCGGAACACGATGGCGGTGGAGACGCTGAACATCATCGATGCGGCCAGCCCCTGCACCAATCGGAAGGCGATGAGCTGCCCGAGGCTCCCGGAGAGGGCGCAGAGCAGGGAGGACAGGGCGAAGACCACCATTCCGATGGTGAACATCCTCGCCTGGCCTACCCGTTCTGCTACCTTGCCCGAGATTATCAGCGCGCAGGTCTGTGCCAGAAGATAGCCAGTGACCACCCATTGCGTATCCGCCACCGCCACGCCGTAATAGCTCGTAATCGATGGCAGGGCGATGTTCAAGGCCACCGCGTCCAGGACGGACATGAATACGCCTACCATCACGATGGCGAGGGCGACATACGGTCCCTTCGTTTTGCTCATCGTGCTCGGACCCCATGAACGAGGGCGCCCCCTTAAAGGTTATGAAAGAAGTGTACGCATGGTGGAGGGACAGGGGCCGCGCGGGACGAACGAAGCACGTCCACCTGGGAACCTGCATGGGACGGGCCTCTTTGGCCTAGCTGGGACGGCCGTGAGGAAAGGCGGAACGCAGGGAATTGACCGTTTCCCGAGCATCCTATGGTCCGTTGAAGGCGCCCGACCCGCGGGCCATGACCCATCGGTTCCACTACCCCTGGGGCGTTCAGACGAATAAGCCTATATACGAATGCCCGTTTTGCGTCTTCATCGCAATTTCACTGGGAGGGGCGATGCCCGTCGCCCTCCCGGGAGACGACTGGTGGCCTTGAACCAAGTGACCGATGTGGTGTGGATAGTCTTCATCGTCAGCATCGCCGTCCTGCTGATCCTCGATCTGGGGGTCTTCAACCGCAAGGCCCATGTGATCAGGCCGAGGGAGGCCCTGCTGCAGATGGCGTTCTTCATCAGCGCCGCCATCGTCTTCAATGTGGGAGTGTATCTCTACCTAGGCTCCACCGCTGGCCTGGAGTTCACCACCGGGTACCTCATGGAACTCATGCTCAGCGTGGACAACCTGTTCGTCATCATCCTGATCTTCACCTCCTTCGGCATACCGAGGAAGTATCAGCACAAGGTCCTCTTCTACGGCATCCTGGGGGCATTGATCTTCAGATTGGCGTTCATATTGGTCGGGGTCACGCTGGTGGAGTCGTTCGAATGGGTGCTGTACATCTTCGGGGCCTTTTTGATCTACACCGCCATCAAGATGGTGGTCGGAAAGGAGAAGGGGACCGTGGAGCCCGAGCGCAACCTGATGGTCCGCTTCTTCCGCAGGTTCATGAGGGTGACCAAGGACTATCATGGTGACAAGTTCTTCGTGCGCATGGCGGATGACAGTGGCAAGCACCTGCTCTGGGCCACACCTATGTTCATCGCCCTCCTGGTCATCGAGAGCACGGACATCGTGTTCGCCGTGGACTCAATCCCGGCCATACTGGGCATCACGACCTCCACCTTCATCGTGTTCAGCTCCAACGCCTTCGCCATTCTCGGGCTGAGGTCCATGTACTTCGCCCTGTCCCATATCATGACCCTGTTCTGCTATCTGAAGTATGGGCTGGCTGGCATCCTGGGGTTCGTCGGGGCGAAGATGCTGGCGGGCATCTTCGACGTGCACGTGTCCGTGCTGACCTCACTGCTCGTCATCGTGGTCATCCTGGGGGTGGCCATGGGCGCCTCGGTGATCAAGACGCGCCGGACCGATGCCTGCGCGCTGTCGGCGAAGAAGCCTGGTAAGGGGGCTGCCAAAGAGGATGACGGGGAAGAAAAGCGGTGAGGAGATCTCTCCCTCCTTATTTCACCATTCCCTTGGGCCCCGTTCTGCGCTCCGGACGTGCGATCGTCCGCCAATGACCCTGATGAGGGGGAGGGTATCGGTCTTCGGACCGTGGACCGAAGGACGTGGGCACGGATGGATGACATTCGATGATGCGCGAACAGGACCAGGGGACTGGGGCATCCTCCCCGCGTTGTACAATAGATAGGCTTATTGCAGGAGAGCGGATCGCCCTTCCTGCCCGGGCCTGAAAGGAAAGGCCTGGGAACGGTCCTTGGACCTTGTCCAGGCACCGCCATGAGAGATCAAAAAGGAGGTTGGACCATGGGTCTGTTCGACAAGTTCGGTTCAAAGGAAGAGAAGGAGAAGCTGAGCAAGGAGGAGGCGTTCGCCGCTGTCACCCTGGCTACCATAGCCGCCGATGGCACGATCACGGAGGAGGAGGCGCAGGGCCTCTTCGTCCACATGAACAGGATGAGGATGTATTCGGGCTTCAACGACAAGCAGATGTCGTCGATGCTGAACAAGCTCATCAATATCATCAAGCGGAAGGGGGTGGACGAGCTCCTGGCCCTGGCCAAGGGGTCCCTGCCCGAGGACATGAGGGCCACCGCCTTCGCCGTGGCCACCGACCTGGCCCTGGCCGACGGGGACATCGCCGAGGAGGAGAAGAAGCTGCTGACCAAGGTCCAGCAGTCCCTCGGCATCCCGGAGGACGAGGGGGTCAAGATCATCGAGGTCATGATGATCAAGAACCGGGGCTGAGCGCCCCCTTCAAACGCTTTTCGACCCACTTGATCGCCTTGGAAGGGGATCTGCGCTGGAGCGCTGAATGGAGGAAGGCCCCCCGTCAATGCTTGCGCTCGATGCCAGCCGCCCCTATATCGCATCGGGCCTTCGATGAAGGCGAGTGCCGTCACTCTGTCATCCGTTCGTTGGAGTGGCAGGCGGACCGATGCCCTTACGGACCCTTAAGCTGCAGGACATCGATCCTTGCCCGGACTCGGCGCAGGCCTTCGGCTTCAAGGTGCGATCGGGCTGCACGAAAGATGGGGATGGCTCGGAGACGGGCATGGGATGTGGACAGAGTACCGGGCGCGCCTGATCACGCTACGCTTGGTGGGCCGCTCATTAGGAAGGGTTGCCGGCGGGGCTCGAAGCACGGCATAAGTGGGCCATTGGCCTTGGGCGCGTCCCGCCCTCTCTTATGAGAAAAAGAACGGAGGTTTCTCGAGCCTCGGCGCTTCGATCGGTGCCTATCGGTCTTAGGTCCCTGGGGGGAGGGGCCTTGAATGCGAGCCCTCTCCGAGGTCAGGCAATATAGAACGCGGTCATGACCACGCCGAGCAGCATGAACACCGCCCCAACGACCTTGGACAGGACCTGTTCGTCGACCCTGTTGGCGAAAGTGGCGCTGAGCACACCGCTGCCTGCCGCGCTGATCCCAAGGACCAGACCGGGGAGGAGCCGGATATTCCCCTGCATTGCGTATCCGATGGCCCCGGAAAGGGTGGTTATCGTCATCAGAAGGGAGGAGGTGCCTATGGCCAGGTGGATCGGGAATCCCAGGACGAAGATGAGGATGAGCAGGATTATCCCTCCTCCTCCCGCGCCCAGGATCCCTGTCATGATGCCGATGGCGAACCCCAGGACGAGGCATACCACGTTCCTCTGGGCCTCGCCCCTGAACCTAACGATCCCTTTGGCGATCTTCGCTATGGACTCGTGGTTCAGGCCCTTCTTCCATATGACCGCGCCCATGATCACCATGAAGATGCCGAACGTCCCGCTCAGGCCCACCTCCGGTATTCCGCCAGCGAAGACCGTTCCCAGCTGTGCGCCGACGATAGACCCGAGAGCGATCCAGAACGCGGACCTGACCTCTATGTTCCCATGCCTATAGTAGATGATCGATATCGCCAGGGAGGAGATGACGTTCACCATCAGGCTCGTTCCTATGGCCTCGCGGATCGAGAAGCCCAGCAGCATGGTGACCAGGGGCACGACCACCATCACCCCGGACGCGCCTGTAAGGCCGGTCACCGCCCCGGTGAAGAGCCCGATGAGGACCATCCCCAATAACAGAACGACGTCCATCTTTCCCCTCCGCCCCCTGGGAGCTTTTATTTTATAGAATGCAGCCAATAGAAAAAGGTTTCTATCGGGAGGCGCGCCGCTTTCATGCAGCAGGATGCTTGTGCAGCATTGCGATAAATTGATCTGATCGATCAGGGCCTTGTTGCGCCTCCCCAGGCTTCTTAAGCTTGACCCCTTCGACCAGCAGGAACATCGCATGTCGTTCGATGGCGATGAGGCATTTCCTCTGGTATGACTTGTTGTGGTTGGAATCGAACACGCACATCGCCAGTTGTCGTAACCTGGTGGCGTTTGGAAGACCCAACGGCCATTGTCCGAGTATGCTACCTAGACAATAGGCCGTGTCCAATTTTCCTCTCATGTCCATACTTCCTGCCATCATACTCCCTGTGAACATGACAGCACCAATAATCTGTAAGGGAGTCGAGCTTGATAATTCGAATTCTATTCGAATAATTCCTAAGCGAGGGCGCTAGCCAGTACATTAGAAGATAAGTGCGGGGAAGGGATTCGAACCCTTGAACCACTAAGGACGGGATCCTAAGTCATGCTGCCATGATCATTAAGAGCGCTCGGAAATGAAAGGTTGTTCTATAATGTTCCCCAGCATATCATATGGCGAGATGGGGCATGGATGGAACCGGTGTGCAATGGCTGCGTTGCGGATCATAACCCGTTGCGGAGAACCAGATCTATGTGGAGGAGCCTTACGGTAGGCGGCTCATGGGAATTTTGTGCGTTGCCTATGCTCTTCACCAGGTCCGAGCCCATGAACGCCTCCGCGGCCTCTAGAGTATCAAAAATATGGATGCCGCCAAAATGACCTGTCGAATCGTCATGGATATAGTATTTTTGCACTAAGCCAGGAACCGCACGGTACAGGTCGGCCCTTGCTTCGAAGTTCTTTATGACCTTGTCCTTCGGCAGATTGCTCTTGAACAGGATGAGAACCACTTCCATGGAATGACCCCTACCATCGATGACACGGAGGGATGATAAGCGTTCTTATAG
>JAJFUR010000050.1 GCA_021372335.1 Methanobacteriota archaeon | reverse complement strand
GTCGCCAGGGAGGTGGAGAAGATGATCGGCGAGCTGCAGCTCGACGTCATCACCGCTCCGCTGATAAGGGAACTCACCAACGCCAAGCTAGTCGAGTACGGCCTGTCCAAGATCCGCAGGCAGCATACCCGCCTCGGCGTTCCGCTCTATGACGCTCGCCAGATCATAATGAGCCCGAACAAGGAGAATGCGAACGTCCCCCACGGGCCGGAGGCCACCAACCTGACCCTCGCGGAACATATCAAGAAGGAGTTCGCCCTATTGGAGGTATTCAGCCAGGACCTCGCCGACGCGCATATGCGGGGGGACATCCACCTGCACGACCTCGGCATGGTCGACCGCCCCTACTGCAGCGGGCAGTCCATAGAGTATGTGAAGAAGTTCGGCCTCAACCTTCCCAACGCCATCTCCATAGCCAAGCCCGCCAAGCATCCCGAGGTGCTCATCGAGCAGGTGGTCAAGTTCTCCGCCGCACTCCAGGGGAACTTCGCCGGTGCCATTGGCTGGGACGCTTTTAACCTGTTCCTGGCGCCGTACCTTACCAATGTGGACGATGCCCGGATGAAGCAGCTGGCACAGATATTGATCTTCGAGTTCGCCCAGCAGGCGGTGGCCCGCGGAGGGCAGTCCATCTTCAGCGACCTGAACCTTTATTGGGAGGTGCCCGACCATTTCCAGAACGTGGAGGCCATCGGGCCCAGGGGGCAGTTCACCGGAAAGGTCTATGGGGATTATGCTGAGGAGAGCCAGCGGTTCGTGAACGCCCTGTTCGACGTCTACCTTGAGGGGGATGCGATGGGCCGGCCGTTCTTCTTCCCGAAACCGAACGTGCACATGACGGAGAAGTTCTTCAAGACCGATGGGCACGAGGAGTTCCTGCACAAGATCTGCCAGACGGCCACGGAGAAGGGGAACACCTACTTTGTCTTCGATCGCGGCGGGACCGCGAAGATCTCCGAGTGCTGCCGGCTGACCTTCAAGCTGGACGACCAGGACCTCAACGACGCGAAGACGCCCTGGAAGATGAGGTACTCGGCCATGCAGAACGTGACCATCAACCTTCCGCGCATCGCCTACGAGGCCCACCAGGACGACGCGAAGCTCTTCCAGCTGCTGGAGGACCGCGTCGACATGGTGGCCCAGGCCCACCTGCAGAAGCGCGAATTCATCGGCAAGCTGCTAGGCATGGGCAAGTTCGGTCCCCTGGCGCTCCTGACCATGAACCTGGACGGCGAACCGTACTACCGCTTCAACAAGGCGTCCTTCCTCGTCGGGATGGTCGGGCTGAACGAGCTGGTGCAGTACCATACCGGAGAGCAGATGCACGAGAGCAAGGATGCCACCAAGTTCGGTCTCAAGGTCATCTCGGTCATGAAGAAGTGCGCCGACGAGCTGGGGAGCAAGTATGGCATCAGGATGCCTCTGGAGCAGACGCCTGCCGAAAGCACCGCCTACCGCTTCGCCAAGCTGGACATGAAGTACTACCCGCTCCAGGCCCCGACGGTCATCCGCGGGAACAAGGGCACCGGGGAGATCTATTACACCAACTCCACCTACCTGAACGTGGGGGCGCAGATAAGCGCCATCGAGCGGGTGAAGACGGAGGGACTGTTCCACCCCTTGGTGGAGGCGGGAGCCCTCACCCACGTCTGGCTTGGAGAGCACAAGCCCCCGGCGGAGAACCTGGCGGCCTTCGTCATCAAGACCTTCCAGAACACGCAGAACGCGCAGATAGCCTTCAGCCCGGAGTTCACCTCCTGCCTGAGCTGCGGGAAGACCGCGCGCGGCCTTTCCGATACCTGCGTCTACTGCCACTCCCCGGACGTGGAGGGGATCACCCGGGTCACCGGATTCTTCTCCAAGACCTCCGGATGGAACAAGGGGAAGCTGGGGGAGCTCAAGGAGCGGACCAAGAACATCATTTGAGCGGTCGGCGAAGCCCCGCCCCCTCCCTTTCTTTTTTTATTTACGGGGCAGCGCTCCAAACCTTTATGTAACCATAACATGAAAGTAAGGAAGGGACGTGTATGGTGCGCATACAGGTGTCGGAGCATCGGTTCGTCGAGATCAGGCGGAGGAGCCTGTGCGACAACTGCTCGGTGCGCAATTGCACGTCCTTCGATGGGAGCCGGGTGACCGAGTGCGCCGGGTTCAAACCGCTGTTCCTGGTCCTTTTGAAGTGCCGGGAATGCGGGCGGGTGTACGACCCCTATCAGAGCCTCCGTTCCCTGGACTACGCCCTCTGCCCGGAGTGCAATCACATCAATAAGGGCGTGGCTATGATCTCCTTCGTCTGCCGGGAATGATCATCCCAGCCGCGGGCCGATGAGCTGCCATAGGATCAGGAAGAGGACGAATATGCTGAGGGCGTTGGTGATCGTTGCCACGGACCGCATGCGCTCCTGTTCGCTCGCGCCCTTTCTGACCTTTTGCACCAACGCATCGAGCCCGTCGCGGAAGAGGTACCCGCCGTCCAGGGGAACCGCCGGCAGCACGTTGGTCATGCCCACCATTATGTTTATCCAGAATATCCAATAGAGGCTGTTCACCAGGACCCAGAACGCGCTGTCCGGAAGGGCGCCCCAGGCCCCCTGAGGCTCGAAGAGCTCGGTGATGCTGCCCGTCAGTGGGGCCAGGCCGTAGAACGGGAGCGCGATGTAGCCCAGGGAGGCCGAGACGAACGAACCGAAGTCGTCCACCTCCCCGATCGGGGGCGCGATGCGGTCCAGTATGATCTCGGGGGAGTTGACCCCCGCCCCCATGTAGGCGGAGTTGATCCCCATGAACCCATAGTCCTCGAAGTCCTCGCCGATGGAGCCCGGGCTGACCTCCTGGTAATAGGCCAGACGGCTCATCAGGGTGACGTTGCGCACCGTCGGCTCGGGCACGTACGTCCCCACCGCCTTGTCATACACAAGGACGGTGACCGGGATGGTCTGCCCGCCGACCGTGTTCCTCAGGACCTCCTTCAGGTCGGCATCGTTCCTGATGACGGTGCCGTTCACCGAATGGAGGAGCATCCCGGCCCTGAGCCCCGCCTTGGCCGCAGGATAATCGCTCGACACCGAGGTGAGCATCACCCCTGCCGTCACCTCGGTCGTCCGGAGTTCGCCATTGTAGTAATAGGAAATGGTGATGTTCGTCCCTGGGTCCGGCCCCGGGAAGGATTGGAATTCCTCGTAGGTGAGGATTTCCGTCCCGTTTAACTGAACGATCTGGGCCCCGAAGCGCAGCCCGGCCCGATCGGCAGGGCCGTCATCGGCCAGGCTGATGACTATGGGGCTCTCCCTGACCGGCTCTACGGACCCTATGAGCATCGACGAGAGGAGGAGCGCGCACACCAGCCCGACGATGATGTTGGTGGCCGGCCCCACGGCATAGACGCTCATGCGGCGGCGCTTGTCGGCCTTCACGAGCGCCTCCTCGTCGGGCTCCACAAACGCCCCCAGGGGGACGAGCAGGAAGATGAGGCCCATCGACCTCACCTCCATGTTCCCCACCCTGGTGAGGATGCCGTGCGCCCCCTCGTGGATCACGATCGCCACGATCAGGCCCAGAATGCCATACCATAGCGGAATGATCGGGTTCACCCCGGGGATCCCGAGCATCAGCTCCAGGCCGGGGGCGCTCTCCGCCGGGATCTGGTCCACCAGGGTGGCCTCCCAGAGCAGCAGGGCCATCATCAGGACCATGACGATGGCGCACACCCATTTCGCCACCGCCCCGTAGGCGCGCCAAAGCCTCTTGGGCCGTGCGAGGAGGTCCAGCGCCCCCTTCCCCCTCCGGGTGCTCCACATGAGGAAGGGACCGTAGGCCTTCATTCCATACCTCCTGATCCAGCCTTTGCGGTCGGCCGTGCGCACGATGAGGACGAACGCACAGATGGCCAGCAGGACCAGAAGTAGGGATTCGTACATCTAGGGGCAGGAAAGGGGGCTGTGTATAAAATACCTAGCGTTCCCTGGCCTTCCACATCTCGTCGTTCATGTTGTTGTACACGGTGGACGGGTCCTCGGGCCCGCCGGCGCCCTCCTCGGCCTGGTGCGCCATCCTCAGGATCTGGTCCTTCTTGAGGATCCAGTAGTGGATGCGCCAGAGCTTCCCCTTCTTCAGGTGGACCTCCTCCTGGGTGGTGGTCAGGAAGCCCTCTTCCTCCAGCCAGTAGAACACGTCGCGGTCCTCTGAGGTGAGCTTGTTGTCGATGACCTCGTCGGTGTAGCCGAAGAACGAGAGGATCCACTCCGCGAGCTTCTCCTGGTCCTCGCGGGACATCCCCCGTTTGCCCATGGTGTTGCCCAGGGCCTTCACCACGTCGTCCATCGTCACGACCGTCAAGCGTGCCTCCCCCGGAGGCGAATCGAAGTCGACGTATAAATTAACTGAGTTTACTTTAGAGCCGGGCTAAACGGGGCCGCTCCTGCCCAATCGCCCCTCGTTCCCCCAGAGACGGAGATAGGCGACCGCGCCCAGGGGGACGATGATGAGAATGGCAACGAATGCCAGGGCGATGCCAATGCTGCCGTCGATCACGCGCACGATCTCCAGCGGCACCATGCAGGCGATGAATAGGAGAGCGACGACGTAGCAGTATTTTAGGAAGACGAGAAGGAACCACTCCCGCCAGGTGCCCTCGATCATGATGTCCCGATCGGTCCTGCGGTCCTCAACCTCCTCCTCGGCCCCTCCTCCCTGCAATTCCCCCTGCTGTTTGGAGGTATCTACAAGGAGCCGGCGCTTGCTCGCCATGGTCCCTCAGCGGAAGTGGCAGGCGACCATGTGCCCGTTGCCCTTGTCCTCGAGCTGGGGCTCGACCTCCTCGCAGATGGCCTCGCGGTACCGGCAGCGCGTGTGGAACCGGCAGCCATGGGGCGGATTGGCGGGGGATGGTATGTCACCACTTAAAGGCACCCTTTTCCTTTTGAGCTTAGGATCAGGAACGGGAATAGAGTTCAATAGAGCCTCTGTATAGGGATGCAAAGGCTTGCTAAATACTGCATCCTTGGTTCCCATTTCAACGATCTTGCCAAGGTACATGATGCAAATGGAATCGCACATGTATTTGATGGTCGACAGGTCATGGGAGATGAACATATAGGTGAGGTCCAATTCCCTCTGTAAATCATTCAATAGGTTGAGTATTTGCGATTGTACAGATACATCGAGGGCCGAGGTAGGTTCATCCAATACAATGAAGCTTGGGTTGAGGGCTAAGGCCTTCGCCACTCCAATCCTCTGCCTTTGCCCTCCACTGAACTCATGTGGGTAACGGTAAATGTGCTCTGGAGAAAGCCCCACCCTTTCCATTAGTTCCTTTACCCTCCCCGTGATGTTGCTCTTGTTCCCAGATATACCGTGAATCTTCATAGGCTCGGCGATTATGTCCTTGACGAGCATGCGCGGATTCAATGATGAATAGGGATCTTGAAAAACAATCTGCATATTCTTCCGAAGATGCCGAAGCTCATCTACACTTTTTCTGTTCAGGGCATACGAATCTCGGATCTCCTCGAGCTCCGGAATTATACCGTCTTTCTTTTTTTTTGCATTCGGGTTTTTATCAAAGAGGGTTTTCTCTTCAGCCTCTAGCTCCAACATTCTCTTCCGCGCATCGCATGGCATTTGATAGTAGATATTTCCATCAGTAGGAGGTGTGAGCATTAAGATGCATCTACCCGTGGTGGTCTTCCCGCAACCGCTTTCGCCTACCACTCCGAGGGTACCGCCTTTGTATATGCTAAGACTAATATTATCTACTGCCTTGACGTTTCCTAAACGTCTACCAAGGATGCCGCCTCTGATGGGAAAATATTTTTGCAGATGGCGGATCTCAAACAAGACGTCATCACTCATTCTTCTTCACCATTCCATACAGATGGCAGGCTACCTGATGGTCCTCCCTAATATTCCCTAGGATTGGTTTAATTTCACTGCATATCGGCATAGAAAACGGGCATCTCGGATGAAAACGACAACCTGAAGGGGGATTCAATAGATTGGGAACGCTGCCTGTAATCACGTCTAACCGGTCAGAAGCGCCAGTTATCCGTGGGATCGAGTGCATTAACCCCTGCGTATAGGGGTGTAAGGGCTCAGCGAAAATATCGTCCGTTTTTCCTATTTCCACTATATTACCTGCATACATCACACCGATGCGTTCGCATACTTCCGCTACAACCCCCAGATTATGAGTGATCAATAGGATGGTCGTGCCCATTTCCTCTTGGAGTTCCCTCATGAGCTTCAAGATCTGGGCTTGAATAGTGACATCCAGGGCAGTAGTCGGTTCATCGGCGATCAGTAATTTAGGCTTGCATGCCAAGGCCATGGCGATCATTACCCTCTGTTGCATCCCTCCGGAAAGCTCATGTGGATAGTTCTTCACTATGCTGCCTGGGTCTGGTATACGGACCAGCCTGAGCATGCGAATGGCTCTGCCCATGGCCTCCCCTTCCAGATCCTTTTTATATGAATTTATAAAAGGAACCTTATTCATTATAGTCAAGACAATGTTGTCCTGGTCCTTCAGCATCCTTTTCAATGCTTTTTCCTTGCGCTTGATGTTCCAGATGGTCAATCCATTCTTTTTCGAACGATTACAATCAACTCCACAATATGGACAACGATGGCTCGAACCGTTTAGGGTTGATCCACAACTAGAACACTTCATTTCCTCACTCTCGGTCTGTTGTCCATCAGGAAGTCCGGTCGCATCATTGCGCGATTCCTCCAATCGGCGCAAGGTGCCTTTGATCAAGTCGGGCATTTCATGAAGATATAATATCTCGGTTATCTGGAAGCCAATCGTGAACACTGGATTGAGAGCCGACATCGGTTCTTGGAAGATCATCGATATTTGTTTTCCGCGAATCTTCCGCATTGCGTATTGTGATCTCATAAGAATGTCATACTTCCTGAGTTCCGGTGCAAGTTCCTCCCTCTTTTTTTTGATCTCTTCAGGACTGGCGCCTTTTCTCTTCTCTTGCTCGATGGTACTAAGCTTCGCATAGAGTTCCTCAGGAAGATCCATAAGAATCATTCCGTGTTCAATTTTGCCAGGTGGGGATGGGATTAAGCGCATAATGCTGTAGGCCGTGACGCTTTTTCCACATCCGCTCTCTCCTACCAGCCCCAAGGTCTCACCGTGATTGATCTTCAGGTCCACGCCATCGATGACTTTGACCACACCAGCCTTGGTGTAGAAGTTGACGATAAGGTCGCTTATAGTTAGGAAGTTTTTACCATTGTCCATCATGATCACCTCTTCATCCTAGGGTCCAGTATGTCCCTCAACCCGTCACCGACCAAGCTGAAGCCCATAGTGAAGAGCAGGATTGCAAGGCCTGGAAAGGCAACCGTCCACCAATATCCAGCCACAAACCATTTCTGTCCGTCGGATACCATCCTCCCCCATTCCGCATAGCCAGTTTCCACACCAAAACCAATATAACTTAAGCCTGCAGCGGTTAAGGCAACTGAACCTATGTCCATGGTGACCGCCACAATGAGCGGGGTCAATGAATTAGGGACGACATGACGGAACAGTATGCGGCTGTTCTTCGCCCCAATTGCCCTCGCCGCCTCTATATACGTGTTCTCTTTGATCGCAAGAACCTGTCCGCGGACCAACCTCGCATATGATGGCCACCACACTATGATAAGAGAGAATATTATACTGTTGATATCCTTACTAAGTACGCTAGATACAGCCATGGCCAAGATCAAAGCTGGCAACGACAGGAAGACATCTGTTATTCGCATAAGGATATTGTCTATCCTCCCTCCATAGAAGCCTGCCACAGAACCCAGCAGTAAACCTATTATCGTGGCAATCCCGACTACTAATAGAGAGGTATATATCGTGGTCCTTGCGCCCCAAACGATCCCATAGAAAACGTCCAAGCCCAGGTCCCCACTTCCTAATATGAAACCATCCACACCAGGCGCTCTTGGAGGCACGATGAAATCCATTGGTATTAGATACGGATCGCTATTATCAGCTGGCGGAGCAATGAAGGGGGCGAAGAGCGCGATTATTATGATAATGGAAATGATCAAAATCCCCAGCATCACGGTTGGATTGTGCACGACCATACTGAGGGAATCACTATACTCCTTGATACGAGGCCTAAGCTCGGCAATTAGCTCTTCTACTTCAGGGTTCTTAGACCTTTTCTTCGGCATGGCCTGTTCGGTCTTCACGGCCTTTTTCTTATGAACCTTCTTTTTGTTGGCCATGATATCACCCTAATTTTACCCTTGGGTCTAGGTATGCATACATAATATCTACCACTAAATTGACCAAAGAGTACACCAAGGCAATAAACAAGACAAAGCCCAATATGGACGTTGAATCAAAATGCGTAATAGAATTTGCCGACCACTTTCCAAGCCCGGGAAGGGCAAAAATATTCTCTGTGAGGACCGCCCCCCCTAAAGAAGCACCGAAAGATAGACCAATGACGGTGGTCGTTGGAATCAAGGCATTCCTACGAGCGTGTTTATTGATAACAGTCTTTTCAGGAAGCCCTTTCGCTCTGGCGGTCTTAATATAGTCCAGATTTAAGACCTCCAGCATACTGTTTCTTTGAATGCGGATTAAAATGGCGATAATACCAAAAGAAAGAGTCACTGCCGGCATCACCATATGAGCGATATGGTCTATGAATAGGCCAAAGTTGCCAACCAATAGCGAGTCGATGATGAGAAAATTAGTGATATGGGGGATATCAGCGGCTGAATATTCAACAGGGTTGTAGATATTGATAGCCGGTAACAAATTCAATTGATAAAAGAATACGTATTGCAGGATAAGAGCCAGCCAAAAGACTGGTATTGAGACCCCTATTAACGATATTACGCGAACAACATGATCGAATGCCTTGTCCTTTCTGAGGGCGGTCATGGTCCCTAATGTAATACCAATCGGTATGCCTAGGGCCATACTCAGTATGGTCAATTCTAACGTTACAGGGAAGCGATATAGGATCGCTTCATCCACTGGCTGCATCGCAATCTTTGACCAACCCCAATCGCCTTGTAATATTCCCTTTGCCCAATACCAATATTGATTGACAAGAGGTTCATCGAAATGATATTTTTCATAGACCTGTTGGATTTGCTGCGCGTTCATTTTATCGTTAATGTATGCTGCAGCAGGATCTCCAGTCATTCGCGACAATGTGAAAATAATGATGGAAACGCCAATCAGAACCGGTATTAGGAGCAGTAATCTTTTTATAATGTATCTAGATAATCGCATCGTTCACCTTTATCTTTTTTTTCGATTCTGATTTCAATAAATAATAAAAGGAAAAAGGTTTGGGTGGGAACTTTCGTCTACTTGTCCATAGGATAGTAGTAGAACCCTGAATACATGGGGTTAAACACATATCCATCGAGCCATGCGCGTTCACAGTGGAAGTTTGTGGCCTGTACAGTCCAGATATGCACGCATTCCTCGTACATCAACAAACTGAGTTCGGAATACAGCTCGGCCCGGCGCGTTTTGTTCATTTCAGCAGCGGCTTCCTCTATTAGATCATCGACAGTGGCATTGGAGTATCCGATCATGCTAGCATATGTCCCCGCGGAATGGAAGAAGGGCTGCATGTAGTTGTTCGGATCTGCGTAGTCCGGTGCCCATCCTAGGAACAGCACAGGCATAGCGCCCTCTTCCCTTAGCTGCAGATACGTAGCCCATTCCACGCCGTTCACCGTAACATGGATCTTGCTGGGGTTGGCTGCCTCAAGGCCTGCCTTGAACATCTGACAGGCGGCTTGTCTCACCGTGTTACCAGTATTATAGAAGATATCGATGCTGAAACCCTCATCGAGATAGTTTGAGCCTTCTCCGTTCGAAGCGTTTTTCAGATAGCTCTTCACTTTCTCTAGGTCATAGGTATAGACAGGGATATCGGGGTCATATCCAAACATTCCCTTAGGGATCGCTCCATTGGGTTGGATACCTGCACCATTGAACTGTGTCTCGATCAGTTTAGATGCGTTCATTGCATGAGCGAAGGCTAGGCGGACGTTCTTATCGGCAAAGAAATTAGCCGGAACATCAGTGTTTCTAGAAGCAGTGGTATTGAAGTTTATGTTCTGGTTCAAGCCAATGAAATCGATATTGAACGTCGGGAACCCCTCGATTATTTCAATGTTGGTATCGTCCACGACAGAATCTCTCAAGGTCCTGGGTATGGCGGCAATGTCTACCTGGCCACTCTTAAGCAGGAGCAACCTGGTATTAGCATCAGGTACCTGCATGATAATGACCCTGTTGATCTTTGCCGGTCCCTTCCAATAATCATCATACCGGAGCAGCACGAACTGCGAATCTGGTGAGTATTCCTCTAATGAGAACGCTCCCGTTCCGCACATATGGTCGAACATGTGGTCATACCCGGTCTTTTTCATGCCACCATTGGCTTCTACATAGTCCTTCGAAACGATGGAACCTACTCCGAATGTGATCACATAGTTCCATCCTGGGAAGGCAACGCTAAGATTGAATTGCACCGTGTAATCATCTTTTGCCCATATATGCGCACGAATTTGATCCATAGGAATTCCCGAACTCTCGTTGAGATTTCCGTTAGCTAAGAATTTACCAGAACTATAGTTATAATAGTCGGGAATAAGCAGCTCACCAATCATCCAAGCAGGCCCGTGGGGGTCGTTTAGCCTAAGCACTCTAGCGAAGCTGTAGAACACATCCTCAGAGGTCATTTCAGTACCATCATGGAATGTGACACCCTTACGCAAGTTGTAGGTGTATACAAATCCATCGCCGGTCACTAAACCATTCTCTAAGGTCGGAACCTCGGTGCAAAGTTGTGGTACAAGTACGTCTGTACTATTGCCATCATAGAACATTAAGGTCTCATACACGTTTTGAATGATCTCCCCGCCAACAGTTTCATAGTCTACAGCAGGGTCCAGGCTTTCCGGATTCCCATCGATTGTGGCTACAACAACGGTCTTATAAGCCGTTTCCTCATCCTCGCCTCCCCCTAAGACCATCATGATTCCAGCTCCAAGTGCGGCCCCAACCAAGAGCCCCACTATGAAGATAGCGATGATTTTGGAACCGCCGGCCTTTTTAGGTTCAGCATCAGCACTTCCTTCCATTCTCAATCCTCCTTTCCTCCCATGCGTTGAATGACTGGGAGATTGACTCATTAGAACATTTTGTCGCTATATATACCTTTGTCGATTTTCCAGGTTCGATCAGCCTTATCCAGTAGTACGAATGAAAGGTCCGATGGACCGCCTTGTTTTTACAATTCATGTCCAACAAAAATCCAATTGAATTGACATAATGAACATGATATTAGTGGATATGTTGTCATATTGCATTTCAATGCCTCAAGTCCGGCTCGACCTTTTCCGCGCTTCGGGCTTTGATGAGACCGTGCCCCGTTTATTTATGAAAATTTATATATAGGGTTGAAGGAGCCGCCTGGCCCATCTCAGCTTCCTTTCCTTCAGGCAGGGGTCCCGCCCCTGCTTAGGGAACGGCCTGTCCAGGTCCCACCCCAGGAACCGTACCTCCTTGGCCCCGAAATGCTTGACCATGAAGAAGGCGCGGTCCCCGTCGGTGAACCCCCCGAAGTTGTAGACGTTCCTGAACGGCCTGCACTGGACCGTCGGGACGAAAGGAAGATCGATCCAGGGGACCACCTCCTCGATCCGCTCGATGTTGTCCCCGTGCGCGTGGATGAAGGCCAAGGCGCCCTTCCCAATAGCCTCGAGTTCCATCCCCACATCCCCATCCAGATCGGTCACTATGACATCTGGCACCACTCCAATCTCCATCAGCCTGCCGGTGGCCGACCCGGCGGCGACGAGCGTGCCCCGGTCCAGCACTCTGTCGATATCAGCCTCCAATGATGGAGCAGGCCCGGCGATCGATGCCCGCTCCCCTATGATCTTGACTACGATATCGAACCCAGGGACGATGCGGTCCCTTGTGAGCTCGGAGAGCCGTTCCGCGGCCCTCTGGTCGGCGCTTCGGTCGTACCCTAGGTCCTGAACAATCTCATTGTAGAGCGGTTTCCATACCGACCATTCCATCCCTAGGCCTCTGGATAGTTCCGCAGCTCAGGTTCCTTCTTCTCTTCACTCTTGCGCGTGCGGTGGTAGCTCCTCATGTTCATGTTCATCAGGCCGCCGAAGCCGGCCAGAAGGAAACCGATGAGCATCATCATGATGATGAGGTTCTCCCCCGGGTTCGGATAGCCGAACGCCAAGGCCACGAGGTCGAAGGACGCCTGAAGGATGAACGCGATGGCGAACGTGCTTATACTGACGATGAGGCTCGTCACGTTGAGCTTGCCCGATGTCATGTAATGGTTGACCAGCTTCCCCATCTGATAGGAGAGGAGACCAAAGGTCCACATCCAGAGGATGATGCTCAGCGCTGTGAACGCCTGCACCGCGAGCCCGGCCTCGCTCTGCGAGGCTACGGAATCCATGGCGAAGATGACCCCGGCCACGAACAAGAGCACGGCTACGATTACGAAGGGGATCATCTGGCTACCGTTCCTGATCGCCGTGGCGGCGTTCCTCATCGCCCCGCTGACCCGTTCCGCCACCCGGTAGGCGTAGAAGATCAGGTAAAGGCCGAGGACCAGGGCGATCATGCCCCACCCCATGCTCGCCACCAGTTCGATGTTCGCTTCCTTGGTCAAAAGTTCGAAGAGCTGGGGGATGACGTTGAACAGCCCCAGGACAGCGAGGACGAGGCCGAGGGGCGTGAAGATGCGCTTCCTCATCTTGTCATCGGCCAGCATCTTCATGATGATGTAGTACGTGCCCTCCACGGTGGGCGCCTGCTTCACCCATACCCGGCGGACAGAATCGACCTTCACCCGGGAGAACACCATGGGATAGATGAACTCGTCCTCGGCCCCATCGCTCACCAGGACCACCCGGTCCGGCTTGACCAGCTCAAGGACGTTCTCCAGCTGAGTGGTTAGGACCAGGTCGGACTCGTATCCCACCTTGACATCGCCGCAGATCGTGGCGATCTCGACGTCCTCCCCCTTCTTGAGCATCTCATCGTACATGCTGAGTGCGGCCATGACCGTGTTGACGTCGCTGTCCTCGGGGTCCTTCAGCCCCAGCGCCATAACCGCATTGAGGTTCTCCTCCCGGCCAATGAAGGGGCTGTTCAGCCCGGCCTTCTTGCCGAAATCGTCATCGCGATCGACGCTCAGGATGAGGACCTTCATTCCATTAACAATCCAGTTTCTTTCTATATAAAAATACTGTAATCACCATTGAAGTAAGAAACCACGAATGTACAGCGCGTGGTCGTTCCCATGCTGTTCAATTAAGGCAGAAAAAGGTATAATCAGGGATTCTTGTATAGGGGAATCAGATGGAAAGGAAGGCCGGTTTCAAGGAATGCCCTAAATGCGGGCTGCGCAACAAGCCAGGCGCAACCCAGTGCGATTTTTGCGGGCAGAGCTTGATATCGGCGGATGATTGGCAACAGCATATCAAGGACCTCGAATCGCTCAACCGGATCGAGCTGCGTGGGCCGGTGGACGAACGAACGTCCAAGCGCATCGAATCCACGATCATCCGTAAGGAAACGGCCCCCCAGAAGAACATGGATATCAGGGAAGCGGACGATATCGGCAGGGCGCTGCGGGAGCTTGACGAGCAAGCCCCATCTCCAAAGAATAGGGGCTCTGAGAAGACGGACATTCCGAGGCCTGCGGGATCAGCCTCGGACGGTCTGATGGGGAACATTCCGATCACGGTCGAGGTGGCGGCCATCCCCACCGAGGCCGAGCCTCCGGTGAAAGAGGGAACGCCCTCAGCGCCAGAGGAGGCGGGGACCGGACCTGTAATCGAAGAAGGGGTAACACAACCGAGCGGCGAGGGGATGGATGCGCAGCAGGCAGTCCCGGCCGATGGCGGTCAGGCATCCGCGGCCGAACCCGTCGCCCCGGAGGCTGAGGGGCAAAAGGGACCGGGTGCGGCTGTTGAACCTGGGATGCTGTCCTCCCCCGAGGTGGATGGAGCCGCGGACGCCGGGACGGAAACGGCCGTTTCCAAAGAGAATCTCGGGGCTCCTGCTTCCGTCGAACAGGAGGCCGCTCTTGTAGCGGCAGAAGCCGATCATCGATCGATGGCCGAACCCTCCGTACAAGAGGAGGGCGCACCAACGGCTCCGTCCCCTTCGTTCGCTGTCCAACCCCCGTCCATGGCCGAGGTCACGGAAGGGGAGGGGTGGGAAGGCATCGTCCCCATTGCCGTCCTGGCGCTGGGCATTGTCGGCTACCTCTCGGTCCTCACGCTTATTGCCTTGGGGGTCCTCGGTACCGCCATCGGCCTAATGGGGGGGGCGGTGAGCTCGCTGATGATCATCTCCGGAGCGGTCTTCATTTATCCATCTATTCGAAGGAAGGACGACGGCGAGGTCTTCATATGCCCGCGATGCCATGAGAGAGTGGGGAGGCGGGCCGACAGCTGCCCCGCGTGCGGGGCTGAACTCGTCTCCGAGGACTAGGTGGGGTAGATGCGGCTCATATGGCACATGCATTCCTGCTTTGAGGTGAGCAATGAAACGATCGTGGTCATCGATCCCCATGACGGCCGTTCGATAGGGGTGAAGCCCCCTCAGCTGAGGGCGGACCTCGTGCTCATCAGCCATGACCATTTCGATCATAACGCCATCAGGGTGGTGAAGGGCGATTACACCGTGATCAGGGACGTCTCGCCCAGGACCGTGAAGGGAGTGGCGATAAGAGGGTTGACCGCCTACCATGACGACGTCGGCGGGGAACGGAGGGGGAAGGTCAACATCTTCCATTTCACCGTGAACGGGGTGCGTTTCTGCCATCTTAGCGATCTGGGCCACATGTTGACGCCCGCCCAGGTCCAGGAGCTGGGAGAGGTGGACGTCCTCTTCGTGCCGGTGGGCGGGGTGTTCACCATCGACGGCGCCCAGGCCCAGAGGCTGGTGCGCGCCATCGGGCCCAAGGTGGCCATCCCCATGCACTTCCGCGTCGGGGGCCTGTCGATGTCGATCCAGAACGCCGACGCCTATCTGAACGGCCTCCCGGAGGAGAGCGTGGTGCGCGTCGGGAACGAGGTGGAGTTCGAGGCAGAGGACCTTCCGGAGCGTACCGAGCACTGGGTGTTCTCGCAGTGATCAGCCTATGATGTCCAGGGCCTCCTCGACCCTGCCCTGCTCGATCGGGGTGCTCCTGGCGCCGACCACCCCGCCCTTGCTGTTCGCCACTATGCTCGCGCCGACGTACGGGGAGCCGTAGTTCAATGTGGTTATCCTGGGCTCCACCTTGAAGTGGCGCTTGAGGAGCCTCAGGTCGTCCTTGCTGGCGGCGGGGTGGCAGATCAGGCCCTTGTTAGTCGCCTTGCACACCGAGCCAACGGTGTTCTGGCCGGCGATCGGGGCCTGGACCACGTCCACTTCGAAGAGCTCTTCAAGGACGCGCACGGTCCGTTCGTCCATCTCCGGGTTGATGAGGCACCCACGGTCGTTGACCAGGATGTTGTTCCCGCAGGCGTTCAGGCGGTCCTCCAGCCTCATCACCTTAAGCTTGCGGAACGCCCTGAGCTCATCGTCGGTGGCGAAGCTGGTGACCGCCGCCCCGTACGAGTTCATCGCCACCAGGGACCCCAGCAGGTTCGTGCTCGCGATCGTCCCTCGAGAACACTCGACGTCCAGGGCGATGGCCACGTCCTCCTGGAAGCGGTCATCGGAGTCCATCGGTAAAAGGGCCATGTCCTCGTTGGCCACGGCGTACACCCCGACGAACTCCACGCCGTTGTAGTTGGAGACCCGTAACATATGCTGGCGCTCACTCGGTGGGAAGGGAGACCTCGATCAGGTCATCCTCGAAGCGTACGGCCTTCACCCGCACCTTGCTCGGGGGGGCGGTGATGCCGCGGGCCCAGATGGCCTCGTTGAGCTTGGGGTCGATCCAGATGTTGTCCTCGTCGGCCTTCATGTGCCGCGCGACGTAGGCGCGGACCTCCTTCAGGGCGCGATTGGCGCGCTGGGAGGTCGGCACCGTCTTGGTCTTGATAAGGGGAATGACGTACACGGACTCCTTCTCGTCTGCCATGCCTCTCACTCCTTGATCTTGCTGTGGCGCCAGTTCCTTCGCATCGGGTGGCGCAGGAAGGTGCGGTTGGTCCTCATCATCACCCATGCCGGCACTCGGCGGTTCTGTTTAACCTTCTTCATCAATCGCGCCTTCATGGCGGCGGGCTTGTTGCGTGCCATATTACTTCCTCTCGATGTTGATCTCCCTCTTCTGAGGGGAAACCTTCCTGAGTATCTGCTTCAGGACCTGATCGTCTATCTGGGAGCTTATCTGCCCCATCTGCGCCAGTCTTATCAGCTGGTCCTCCACGGTACGAGCGATCTCGGGATAGGCCAGCCGGACGTTCGCAAGGCGGTCCCTGGCCTCCGGCGTAAGGAGCTGCCGGAGGATCGCCTGCCTCTGGGCCTCGATGGCCTGGGCCTGCTGCTCCATGACGGCCTGCTGCTCGCCTTGGCGCTGCAGCTCGGCCATCTTCCGCCGGCGCAGTTCCTCGAGCTCAGCGTCTTCCACGGGCATCACCTCGCCGGGGTGGGCTCGCTCACTTCCTTCGCGGCGCTGTCCAGCATCGCCTGCCCCTTCGGGGTTACGATACGACCGTTGTTCTTGTTCTTGGCCACTAGCCCCGCGGCCTCCAGCTGCATCAGGGCCTTCCTGACGATGGAGCGGCTGCCCTTTACGGCCTTATTGGGCTTGGAGCCGCGGTCGTTGAACCCTCCGTACTCGGCGGCGAGCTTGGAGGTCCCGATCGGGCCCTTGACATAGACCTTCCTGAGCACGGATGCCGTCCTGGTGTACCACCAGTCGGCCTGGATCGGTGCCTTCTCCGTGTGAACCCCGGTCTTAACGAACTCCGCCCACTCGGGAGGGTTCACTGCCCCAGAGGCCTTCAGCTTCTGGGCCACGTTCGCGATCAGCTTCTCGGAGGGGACATCATAGACCGTAACCATCTTAACCAACCTCAATGAACTTCAGACAGACGCTGACGAATGGTATGTTCGGCCTTTAATATGGTGCCCATATATAAGGATTCTTGTGGTCCATCTCCCTTCTGGGATGTGGATATGGGAGGGGGCGAAGGCCCGGAGCGTTCCTAGGATGCCTTTCCGTACGGCCGGGAATGGGCGTAGGGGTTGAAATATGCGGCAGTTCCTACTCAGCCCCGTGAGGACGGTAGTGGCCATAACGGGAGCGTCGGGCGTCATCTACGGCGTGCGATTGCTTGAGGAGCTGGAGGGGGAGAAGGCCCTTATTATCACCGAGACAGCCAAGAGGATATTGGAGGCGGAGACCGATCACAGGGTCGCCCAGGTGGAGGGGCTTGCGGACGAGGTCTATCATGAGGATGAGCTCTTCGCCCCTGTGGCCTCCGGCAGTCACCGCTTCGAGCGCATGGTCATATGCCCCTGCTCCGAGTCCACCCTGGCCAAGGTCGCCCTCGGGATCTCCGACAACCTGGTCACCCGGGCGGCCGCGGTCTGCCTGAAGGAGGGAAGGAGGCTGATCGTCGTGCCGCGGGAGACCCCGCTCAGCCCCGCGATGCTGCGCAACTCGCTGCGCCTCGCCGAGGACGGGGCCGTCATCCTTCCAGCCAGTCCGGGGTTCTACCCCCGGCCGCAGAGCGTCGAGGACATGGTCGACTTCGTGGTCGGGAAGGTCCTCGACCAGCTGGGCCAGCCCCACGAGCTGTTCCGCCGGTGGGGGGACTGACCCACCCCAGGAAGCTCACTCCACGATGATCGCCGGCCGCCCCGGGGCCGCCTGCCTGGCCTTGTGCTGAGGGTCGGATGCCCCCCGCTCCTCGGCCCCGTGCACCTCGACGATGCAGCCGTACTCCCGCTCGAGGAACCCCCTGCTCGATTCAAGGAACGCGCGCTCGTCGAATGTGTGCGCCATCTTCTGCACCTCGGGGGAGGAGCGCTTCATCAGCTCCTCGGCCATCCTCCGCGCGTAGTCGGAGGCCTCCTTGCCATGCGCACGCACCTCCTCATCGGCCATGGCCATCTTGGTCAGCGTGGGGACCTTCAGCTCGCCCTTGGAGTGGAGGTCAATCGCCATAGCCAGGACCTTGTGCTTCCAGGCGGGGGAGGTGAAGAGCGTCATCCTCCTCGGCCTGATCCCGGTCACCTTCAGGATCTCGTTGGCGTCCTCCATCAGTGCCATGAGGTAGTCCTCGGCCCTTTCCTTGGCCGGGTCGATCTCCCCCTCCAGCGCCTCTGGGTATGTCGTGGTGGAGACGAACCCCTCATGCCCTGACATCTCCCAGAGCTCCTCCGCGAGGTGCGGGGTGATCGGCATCATGAGGGGAAGCAGGATGTCCATGACCCTCCGGACGGTCGCGGCGTTGCCCCCTCCCCTCCGCTGGTACCAGCGGAGGTCGTTGAAGGCCTCGAAGAAGACCTCGTTCGCGAGGGTTCGAATGTCGTACCCTTTCATCGCCTCCCGGACCCAGCCGGCGCGGTTGGCCATCCTGGACACAAGCCAGCCGTCCACCGTGCTCGCCTGCCCGTCCATCCGCATGAGGTCCAGCAGGAGGCGCTCCATCCTCTCCACCCGGGCGGTGTAGCTCTCCACGGCCTCGTCCTCCCATTCCACATCAGCATGGGGCGAGGCGATGTGCGCGTAATAGAGCCGGAGGGCATCGATGCCGAAGCGCTCCGCGGCCCCGGGGATCGGCTGCGCCCCCCCTTTCGATTTGGATATCTTTCCGCCCTTGCCCACCACATACCAGTTCACGAAGATCCCGCGGGGGAGCATCTCGGGCGGGAGGATCGCCACGTGGTTCATCAGGAAGGCGGGGAAGTGCACGGTCATGTGCTCCTTCCCTCCCAGGTTCAGGTCCAGTGGGTACCAGTAGTGGACCTCCTCCCTAATCCTCATGAGCAGTTCCTGGGGCACGCCGGTCCTGGCGCTCACCGAGGCGGCGTCCCCCTTGTCCAGAACGACGAGGTCGAAGAACTCCTCGGTCATCTGCTCCGGCCGGACGGAACCGTCGTTGGCGAATTTGGAAATGGTGTAATACAGGGGGTACAGGGTCGAATCGGAGATGGCCTCGATTATCCACTTCTCATCGAACGGGAAGCGCGTGCCGATCCAATTGCCCTGCCGGACGCATGCCCTCTCCCGGAACCAATCCAGGACACCGTGGATGTTCTGATAGTACTCCGGGGGGAGGATGACCATCCTCCTCGCCTGCTCGTGGGCCGCGGCGGTGACCTCCGGGTTGGCATAATCGATGAACCACTGGTCGTCGACCTTCTTGATGAGCACCGGGCTGCCGCACCTGCAGATCACGGGCTCCGAGAGGTCGTACATCACGTCCGCCTCCCCCGCGGAGACCATTGCCTGCCTTATCTTCTCCTTGGCCTCCATGACCGGTAGGCCCGCGTACTCCCCCGCGGTGTCGTTCATCCGCCCGATGTGGAAGCCGTCCTTGTACACCAACCGCTTGGCCTCCTCCAGCCTGGGGTCCCCGGGGGCCTCTATGCCCATCCGCTCGGTGACCTCGACCGCAGGCAGGGGGGACCAGCCCTTCATCTCGATGATGGCGATCGGCGTTATCGCCCTTACCTTCTCAACATCCAGGCCGTACCGGCGCAGCGTGGCCTCGTCCCTCTGCAGGGCGCGAAGCGCCACCCAGTCGTCCGGGGAGTCCGAGGGGACCGAGGTAACAAGCCCTGTGCCGACGGCCGGGTCTACGAAGTCCGCGGGAAGGACGAGGACCTCCCTGTGGACCATTGGGGCGATGCAACTGAGCCCGATCAGCTCGCTTCCCTTCAAGGAGCCGATCGGTTCTATGCCATCCTTCTGGAACATCAGCTTCTCGAGGCACTTCGTCGACACCACCCAGGTCTCGTTCCCCACCCTCGCCTTGGCGTACTCGGCCTCCGGGTTGGCCCAGAAGTTCGTCTGGCCGAACACGGTCTCCGGGCGAAGGGTGGCGGCGACCAGGTACATGTCGCCGCATTTGAACTTGAGCAGCGTGTACTCGAGCGTCTCGGCCGACCCCCCGCACTGGATGTCGGTCTCGGAGGCGTCTATGGCCACCGGCCCGTGGCAGACGCAGGCGGGGGCGTAGTATGGCCTTTGAATCAACAGCCCCTTCTCCATCAGCTTGAGGAACTGCCATCGGATGAACATCTGGTAATCGGGGTTGACGGTCGAGGTGAACCGCCGCCAATCGCTCAGGAAGCCGAACCGCTTCCAGTATTGGTTGACGTACACGGCGTTGAAGAACTCCACCACCTTCAGCGGGTCCTTCAGGCTCTCCAGCATGTCAACTGGGCAGGTGTTGTCGCACAGGTAGTCGATGGTCCGCTGGTCCTTGCGGGCGATCCTGGCGGCCAGGCTTATCGCCCCGTTCCCGGTGGCGTGGGTCCCCACCGGGAACAGGACGTTGTATCCCTCCAATCGCTTGAAGCGCCCGATCGCGTCCACGTAGGTGAACCCCCGCATATGGCCGACGTGCAGGTAGCCAGTGACCCCAGGGTAGGCAAAGATGAGCATGAACTTGGGCCGGCCGTCCACCTCCGCCTCGTTGATGCGCGCCGAATACCAGCGCTCCTGCCACTTAGCCTCGAGCTGCACGGACCTCTCAGACATCGCTGCACCTGACTTTTGGGCAGATTATAGGATAACATTAGTTAAATGTTGTTAGGGGGCCTTCCGCCCTGGCGGAGCGGTCGCTCCGACCCGTCCTCTGGGATGAGCCCGTCCAAGGCCGGTGGACGCACTTTAGAGTTCAAAGCCCCGAGACCAATCCCTGCGCCCCGCGCACGAACGGCAGATACACCAGCCGGGCGTCGTGCACCTGCAGGCTGTAGTCAAGGTACTGCAGGGTGCCAGGCCGCTCCGCCTCCATGGTCACTACCACGAAGTCGGCCAACTGCATCGCCTCCTCCTTGGTGATCGCCGTCGGCCCCCTCTCCACGTTGTTGAAGTCCTGCCTGAGGGAGTACATCGGCTGCCCCTCGGTCATTCCCATTGACCAGCGCTTGAACTCATCCACGGCCGTCTCCCACGCCGGGACGTAGATGAAGAGGTTCCCGCCGTTGGCGGTGCCCTTGATCATGCGGCTGAGCTTGTGGAAGGTCCCGCCGGCCACGTTGGCCTGGTTGATGGTGAAGGAGGAGAACAGCCGCCAGAAGGGCATGTAGACCCGGTCCCCCCGGGCGTTGGGGCTGAACTCCGCGATGTCGAAGTCGATGATGTTCGTCCCGCCGTTGCGGATATGCATCGTGCGGCAGTGCTGACAGTAGAACGCGAGGTCCTTGACCTTGGAGTAGATGGGCTGCTGGCAGCGCGGGCATTTGACCTGGACGACCCTCATGTGTGGAACCCCCTGAACGTCCGCCTGGCCTCCTTCATGAGCTTCCCACGCATGTCGGCGGCCTTGCCCTCGAAGTCCCCCTCGACGATCTCCGAGCCATGGCGGAAGAACCGGTAGGTCAGGGCGAGGACCGCGCCCCCGACGACCAGGCCGATGAGGGCGAGGAGGCCCTCCCCCGCCCCGAGGCCGAAGGCCAGCCCCCCGGCGGCGATCAGGCCTCCTATTGAGGTGCCCGCCGTCACCGCCAGGCTCTGGTAGAGCGGGTCCCCCGGAGCCCTTCCCGATAGCACGTTCCCGGTCACCCCGTCCACAGTCGCCATGTACATCCTCTCCCCGTACGAATAGCGCACGACCCAGACCGGGTAGTAGATCCGGCTGATGCCCTTCGGGATCGCGATGACCCTCTCAAAGGTGATGTGCGGCACGTTGGCGTCGCCGCGCGCCTCCTCCAAGGCCCTCTGCTTGGACGTCGCGATCATCTCGTCCTTGCTTGTGGTGCTCTCGAAGGTCGGGATGCTCTCGAAATCGGCGAAGGAGGCCTCGCCCCCCACGTTCCTGAGGTATCTTATCCCCAGGTCGCCCGGGTCGCAGGCGATGCTCGTGTAGCGGTAGTCGTTCAGCACCATCTCCTCCATCGGGATCCTCTCGGTCCGGACGTTGCCTTCCCGGTCGGTGTGCCTCCGCTCCTCATAGCCGCATATCCAACCGGCCACACGGGTGGTGGTGCTCCAGAACGGGAGATAGATGGGGTAGCATTCCAGCAGCTTTCCCTTCTCCCTCAGGTCCCTGGCCTTCCATCCCTTCCTCCACCATTGCTCCGTCGCCCTGAGCACTGAGTCGCGCCCCTGCACGTTGCGGTAGGCCACGGTCATCACCCCGGCGTCCCCCTCGGCCCAGAGCAGCGATCCGCAGTAGCCGCAATTGAGGACATTGTCCCCTTCGGCGACCTGGATGGCACCGCCGCATGCCGGGCAGTTCAGCCCCACGCTTATCGCCATATCTACATCCTCCGCGCAACGTAGTTGGACGCGCCGAACACGCCGGCGACGGTCACGGCCATCAGCGCCCCCGCCAGGACAGGGCTCGCTATTGCCAGGAGCCCCTCGGCCAGGAAGGCCAGGAAGCCCAGCCCGGCGACGGCCATGTACGCCCCCGAGCTCCGCTTCGGGAAATCGCCGGAGAAGACCTCCCCCGAGGATGCGCTGATCACCGCGACGTACGCCCTCTGCTCAAAGGCGTAGTCAAGCCTCCATATTGGGAAATAGACCAGGGCCTGCTCCTTCGCCGTCCCGGGAAGGCTGCTCAGGTAGGGTGCCATCTCTATGTCGATCTTGACGAGTTCGGCGCCGCCGGTGTCGAAGCGGTCGTCGAATATCTTCAGGTCGCCCCCCGGCACCTTGAGGTTGTGCAGGCCGGGGAGGGTCGTCGAGGCCGCCGGTTCAATGTAGACGTGCTCCATGCCGTTGACGTCCCTCTTGAACATGTAGACGGGGAAGTACTGCTTCTTCAGGGAAGAGATCTGGGCCAGCTTGTCCAGGTCCTTGGCCCGGGTAGGGCCCGCCGCCCATCGCCGGAAGATGCCGACGGCATCGTTCTCGGTGACCGAGAACGGCAGGGCGTAGATGAACCCCGCCCCGGCCTTGTCGATGAAGATCTGGGACGAGCAATAGGAGCATTTCACGAACCTGTCGCCGGCATCGAACTCCACCGGGGCGGCGCACTTGGGGCACTTCATGCTTGCCATTGGAGCACCTCAGAGGCCGGTGCCGCACTCCGGGCAGAACTTGGCGCTGACGGGGGACTCCTTTCCGCACTTGGAGCAGCTCTTGCTGCCCTTGAGCTGCTGCCCGCACTCAGCGCAGAACTTGGAGTCCGCGGGCATCTCGCTGCCGCACCTGCCGCACTTGACCGTGCCGTTCTGCAGCCTGTTCCCGCAGCTGCGGCAGAACTTGGCGCCCTGGGGGTTCGGCGTGCTGCATTTCGGGCATGCGACCGTTCCCGCGACCGGGGGGACCGCAACGGCCGGCGCCCCCGCCGGGGGGGCCGTCCCGCCCTGGCGCATCGCGTCCACCATCATGTACCCCGCCCCGAAGCCCGCGCCCACGCCGACCCCGGCCGCGGCCGCCCCGCCGGCGGGGTTGGAGGCCGCCTCCCGCATCGCCTGGCCCGCCTGGTAGGTGGCGTAGCTGGTGTTGAGTATCTGCATGGACGCCCGCATGTCCACCGCCTTCTGTACCTCGTCCGGCAGGGAGATGTACATGCCCGAGACCTTGTCCACCACCACCCCGTACAGCTCGAAGTGGTCCTTGGCCTTGGTCAGCACGACCTGCTCGATGTTCATCAGCTGGCTTGCCAGGTCCGCCACACCCATCCCCCGGTTCTTGAGCTCGCCGATGGCGTTGTAGATGAGCATCACCATCTGCTCCTTTATCCGCTCCTCGACCTCCGTGGACGTGGTGAAGTTGAAGGTGCCGACGAACTGATTGACGAAGTTCTCCGGGGACCCGACCTTGTACCGGAACTCCCCGAAAACGCGCAGGTTGACCATCCCGAACTCCGCGTCGCGGAACTGGTACGGCTGCTTGCTGCCGTACTTCCCGTCGAACGCCCTCTTCTGCAGATAGATGACCTCGGCCTGCTGCCGGGCCCCCGAGAGCGCCTCGATCACCTTCCCGATCACGGGGGCGTTGAGGGACGTGAGGGCGTACCGGTCCGGCCGGTCCAGGTAGGCGAGCGCCTTCCCGTCCCGATAGAACACGGCGATCTCGTCCTCGCGGACCACGATATTGTCGTTGAACTTGATGTTGCGGGGCATGCGGTACATGATGTTGTTCCGCTTGTTCCCGTCCTCCCAATTGAATGTCTCAGCACCGATAAGGCTCATCTGCTCACAGCCCCGTTCCTGTTATTGCGGTCATACGGCGTTTGAAGCGGTCCTCCAGCCCATCGACCCTGGCCCTCAGTGTCCCCACCGCCTGCCTCAGGTCGCCATCGTTCCCCGCCCTGATCGCCTCCGGGACCCTCACCAGCGCCTGGTCGATGAATCCCAGGCTCTCGATCATCGAGGCATCGTACTCATAGAGCATGTTAAGTTCATCGTCCCTGATCCGTACGTCCGCGGCGACCCCGGAATAGCCCACCTCGGAATGGACCATCTCCGCTTCGACCCTTTTCATCGCATTGACCACCCCTCCGATCTCCTCCAGGGCCTTGGACATCGGGTCCGTCCTCACCAATGCGCGCCGAGCGTCCTCAAGCTGGGCCCTCTGTGTCCTCAACCTCTTGGCGAGCTCGGCCCTGAGCATACGGTCGGAGTCCCTGAGGTCCTCCCTGATCCTGTACCCGCGGAACCCTGGGATGACCGTTTGGATCTTCTTTAACAGCCCCCGGTCCTCCTCGACCCTGTCCCTGATGTCTGGCAAAGGCATTCCCCTCCTGCCGTGGATATCGCAGGGACGAATTAAAAATGTTGGCCTATCGTTTCTCCTCGGCATGCCCCTCGGAGGACCTCCATTTACGGAGGGTCCGTCGGGCGATGAGGTAGCCGACGAGGGCGCATGGAACGAACAGCAGGAACGATGCCAGCGAATCCGTGAAAAAGTACAGGACATCGGCCAGGATGATCCCCACCGCCGCTCCCCATATAGTACCGAGCCATAGCAGATTGAGAGCCATTTACTGCACCTTGCACTGAGGAAACCTTGCACTGAGAAAAGATTCATATAATAAGGAACTTTGTGTCGGACAGTTTATAAACAAATGGCTAAAATAAACGATCTTTTGAGTTAAATATAGATTCATTTTCTTTTTGTATATTTATATTCATTAGACATTTATCTATTATTTACCTAAGAACATTCAAATAATGGACATTGGATGGGAGGACCTGAACCCTATGAGGGGAGTGAGATAGCCTTGAACATCATTGAGAACAGTAGATCGACCACAGGCACAAAGACCCGTGTGCCTGATATCAGCCCAGTGAACGGTATGTGCCCCATCTGCATCGAGGACTGCAACGTCCTTTGCGAGGTGGGGAAGTCCACCTTCCGTGGCCGTGAGGTCCTGTACCCCATGCCGGAGTATTACGGGAAGAGCACTGCCGCCGCCAACAAGGAGTTCCAGCTCGAGTGGTCCCACTTCCAGATCATGGCTGAGCTCATCGGGGCCGAGGGGATCGAGCCTTCGTCGGACAAGGCGTTCTTCGAGAACGTTGATATCACTAGCGCGGTGGCCACGCACTCGAAGAGGCCGATACCGTTGAAGGTGCCCATCGTCCTCCCGGGCCTTGGCTCCACCGCCGTGGCCAAGCGTCATTGGGAGGCCATGGCGAAGGGGGCGGCAATGAGCGGGATCATCCAAACCGTGGGGGAGAACGTGTGCGGCATGGACCCCGAGGCGACCTATACCAACGGAAAGGTCACTAACTCGCCGGACATGGCCTCCCGGGTGAGGGCGTTCAGGGAACTCTGGGACGGGAAGCACGGGGGCATCGCCGTCCAGACCAATGTCGAGGACCAGAGGGGCGGGGTAGACGAGTACGCCCTGAGCAAGCTGGAGGTCGACATCATTGAAAGGAAGTGGGGCCAGGGCGCCAAGGCCATCGGGGGGGAGGTTCGGTTGACGACGCTGGAGAGGGCGTTGGAGATGAAGAGGCGCGGCTATCTCGTCCTTCCAGACCCGGAGGACAGGGCCGTCCAGGAAGAGTTCAGGGCCGGGGCGTTCAAGAGCTTTGAGAGACATTCCCGGGTTGGGTTCCCCGAGCACAGGTCGTTCGTGGAGGACGTGGAGGAACTGAGAAGCAAGGGTGCCAGGTACGTCTTCCTGAAGACGGGGGCCTACCGGCCGGAGGTGGTCGCCTTCACGATGAAGGCTGCCTCGGAGGCCAAGGTGGACATGCTTACCTTCGATGGCGCGGGCGGAGGCACCGGCATGTCCCCCGTCCCGATGATGAACGAGATGAGCACTCCCACCGTGCACCTGCAGGCCCAGGCGATGACGTGCGCTAGGGTGATGAAGGAGAAGGGCAAGTTCATCCCCGACCTGGTGATGGCGGGGGGCTTTGTCAACGAGACACAGATGTTCAAGGCAATGGCCTTGGGGGACCTTGGGGAGGGGTCGCTGGTGAAGGCGATCGCCATGGCCCGGGCGCCCCTCCTTACGGTAATGAAGAGCGCCAACTTCCTGAGGTTGGCGGAGACCAACGCCCTACCGAGCAACTTCACGGCCGCCTACGGCAGCGACCCCCGTACCTTCTTCGTCGCCGCCCAGGAGATCGAGCGCCGCTATCCGGGGCTGAGGCTTGGGAAGGACATCCCCTATGGGGCCGTGGGTGAGTACACCTACCTCGTGGACCGCCTGGGGGAGGGATTGAAGCAGCTGATGGCGGGGAGCAGGAAGTTCTCCCTGGACCGGATTAGGCGTACCGACATCGTCTCCCTCACGCCCTACGCCGAGAAGGTCACCGGGATCGAGACCCTGGAGAACATGGCCGAAAGGGTGATGCTCCCGATGTTGGAGGATTGGTGATGGCCCTGCGAAACCTTTTCTCCCATTTTTTCAGAACATTTTCCATCCATGATCTTATTTTCCAGGCATGATCTCCATGGAAGCGCCTGGCCCTCCCTCGATCCCCGCAAGGCATTGCAACGGCCCCTTCGCCGAACCATGTCGAGCGAGGGAGGGAAAGGACGGATGGCCGCACCAGGCGGCCTTTTCCCTTTCCAACCTCCGGTCATCCGTTCCGGTCCCTCAGGAACATAAGGAACACCGGGACGAAGAGCAGCTGCAGGCCTATGGAGATGGTTATCATCGTGGGGATGGATACATCGTATAGCACCCCTAGCGCCGTCGAACCCATGAACCAGAACGAGCCGAAGATCGTGTTGTAATAACCGTAGGCCGTCGCCCTTTTCCCAACAGGGGCGAGGTCCGCCACCACAGCCCTCATTATCGACTCCTGGGCCCCCATCCCCAGTCCGAAGAGCCCCATCCCTGCCGCGATCAGTATCATGGAATCGGAGAAGGCCAACATCGGGAAGAAGGCCGCGGGGACGATCACGAGCAGAAGGACCTTGGGGCCTCCGTGGTCGAAAATCTTCCCCAGTAGCATGGCTGAGATGGCGTCCGCCCCCATGGCCAAGGCGTATAGGAGGGGGATGACCATGTCCTCCCCCAGGGCATGGTTCTGGATATGGTACGCCACCAACGGGAAATCGATGTACCCTGAGGCCATGAACGCAGCGGCCAAAGAATAGAGCCAGAACCGCCTAGGAAGCACCGTCTTCTCATTGGCGGGAGCGGGTTCCATCATCTGAGGGCGGGGGTAGCGGCGGTAGGTGTAATAGAGCACCACCAGACATATCATCGCCGGTATGCCCATGAGCAGGAAGGCGTTGGAGTACCCACCGCCGGCCATGAAGACCAGGAAGATGGCCACCGGGCCGATCATTGCCCCCACCGAGGAAAGGGCCTCCTGCACCCCGAACGCCCACCCCCTCCCTGTCTGCACAGCGGCATGTGAGAGCAACGAGTCCCGGGCGGGGGCCCGTATGGCCTTGCCCATGCGCTCCAGGACGATCAGGATGGCGACCGTGTACCAGTTGCCGGTGAGCGCGAGCATGGGTATGGCCAGCAGGTTCATTGCATAGCCGACCATGATGATCGTCCAATAGCGGCCTGTGCGGTCCGTCACATGCCCGGACACGACGCGCCACCCGTATCCGATGAACTCACCGAACCCCGAGACGAGCGCCACGGTGGTCGCGGTCGCGCCCAGCGTCTTAAGATAGGAGCCGCTGATGCTCTTCGCCCCCTCGTAGGACATGTCCGCGAAGAGGCTCACCGTGCCCAGAAGAAGGATGAAGAGCGTGGCGTAGCGAAGGGGCTCGCTTGGGCTGACGCTATCGCTACCCCTCCCACCACCCGACCGTTTGCGAATGTTCACCAGCGCACCCCATCCCAAGCGCGGTTCTACTGGCCAAAGGAATCGGTTCCCCTTGATTTAATACTATCCCATTCAATATATTCCCGATCTTCTCGCTTCGTCCATCGTCTCCATCATCAATCAGGGTGGATCGAAGGGGCGGGGGCATCCCGCGGGAGGGGAAATGACCAATTGAAGAAGGGATGCGCATGCTTCCCGTCAACTGATGATCGAGGGACCGGTATCGCCCGGCCTGCGGCCAAGGCTCCTTGCCCATGCTTTTGGCCCGTCGCCGTTATAGAAGGTCGAAGGCCGCGGCCAGGGCGCCATCCTCGGCCTTGGAGACGGTGGAGGCGGTGCCGATGATGATGGCGTCCCCCTCGCGAATGTTGAACGTGGAGCGCAGGAGCGCGGCCAGGGCGGGGTCCTTCTCATCGATGATGTAATCGGGGGGGACGATCAGCCTCCCGTTCCTGACGACGAGGGTCGTCGCCCCGTCGGCCCCGGCCATGATGGCCGAGTCCCGCTGCTCGACCCCCATCCTGATCTTGTCCCCATTGTTGCTCATGTGCACGGCCACGCACTCCTTGCCCACGGCGATGGAACCCTGTCCGATATTGGCCATCTTGATCGGCAGTTCGGACAGGAAGGCGTTGCCATGACGGGTGATCTTAACGCCCGTTTGGCGGACGTCGATCATGTCCAGTTCGCGGAGGTATTCGATTATCGTCCGCATGCTCCCCTCCCCGATGCCCACCGCGTCCGCTATCTGTTTGCGTCCCTTGCGCTTCTGGTCCGATAGGACCATGAGCGTGCGGTAAACGTGATGGTTCCCGAAGCGGTGCACCGGTCCGTATCGGGGCAGGTCGACGAGCTTCATGCCTTAGAATACCGTAACCTGCCCTTTTACAACTTTCTCCGTTACCTTGCCGATGTCCTCGAGCCATCCATCTGCGATCGCCAAGGCCTCCTTCTCCCATTTCGCGCTGTCGGAACCAGGCGCCATGAACAGCTGGACGCTGCATGTCTCAGGATCGCTGATCGGACGGCCGATCTGGGATAGGATGCGCACATCGGCCTCGATCACGTTGCCCTTGCCCTCCTTCACGATATCGTTCGCGATCCAGTTGGCCAGGATGTTGTACATCTTGCCCACATGGGTGATGGGGTTCTTGCCGGCGGAGGCCTCCATGGACATGGGGCGATAGGGGGTGATCAGCCCGTTCACCCTGTTCCCGCGGCCGACGGACCCGTCATCCCCGTTCTCAGCGCTGAGCCCCGTAACCGTCAGGTAGAAGTTGCCGGTGATGGGGTTGTCAGCATGGTTTATGTCCACGTTCACATCGTAGTCGGTGTACTTCGTAGCATTGTCCAGCACCCTCTCCTTCATCTCCTCGACAACGCTGAGGTAATGGTCTGCGTCCGGGATGTAGCGGTCGACCATCGCGCATGCGATGGTCATGTTGATCTTCTTCCCCTTGCGGGAGCACATGACCTTTACGTCCTCGCCGGTCTCCTTGAGCCGCTTCTTCATGGCCCCGTTCACGTACCTCTCCGTCTCAAGGCATACCATCTCGGTGTCCGAGTAGGGAGCGTAGGAGCAGCCGAAGGAGGTGTCATTGGCCAGGAAGCAGTGGTTGCCATGCCCGTCCATCTTGCACTTGTCCTTCAGGGCTTCGAAGTTCTTGATCAGGTCCAAGGACCCCTTGCCAATGCGACAGTCCACCGTGAGGTGCCGGTACACGTCCAAATTGGGGAAGCGCTTCATATATTCCTTGGTGGCATTTATGGCGGTGGTGCTGTACGGCAGCCTCTCGCCATTGACCTGGGTGATCGCCCTTCCCGAGAGCATTATGTGAATCGGCTCCAGGACCTCTCCGCCTCCGAACCTGGGGGTGCTCTGCCCTCCCACCACCTCGTTCTGGTCGGTGTTGTGGTGGAGGATCTCCCCGAACCTCTCCAGGTACATCTTGCAGAGGGCGAGGGAGACAGCCTCCGCGATGCCGTCCGAGATGCTGTCCGGATGGCCGATCCCTTTCCTCTCGACCAGCTCAACGTCCTGACTGGCCAACGGGACGGCGGTCATGCATTCCACCACGATGTTCTTGGATGCCCGCTTGGGGGCTACCTTGCGGCCCGCCGGTTTGGCGGCGGCCTTCGCCTTCGCGCTTACCTTAGCCATGAGATGCTCACCTTATTGCGAACGGACCCCTTCCGGGCCCTGGAGGGTTCTTGGAATTTCCTGTTCTGATATAAGGGTGATTGCCTCAAATATTCATATATGAATATTCATATCTCATATCATGAGGTTCCCTTCAGAGAGCGAAATAAAGCGCCTCCGCAAGTCCCTGGACATCACCCAGCTCGAGCTGGCGAGGCTCAGTGGGGTGAGCCAATCCACCATTGCCAAGCTGGAAAGGGGGGGTATAAAGGGCAGTTACGAGACAGTCACGAAGATCTTCATCGCCCTGCAGGAGGTGGCGCGCAAGCGTTCCAAGGCCAGCAAGGCCGGGGACCTCGCCACCCGAAGGATAGTGGGCATCCAGGCCAGTGAGCCGGTCAAGGTGGCCACGGAGCTGATGCGCTCCTCGGGCATATCGCAGATGCCCGTGTTCCAGGGACGCCAGCATGTGGGCAGCATAAGCGAGAACCGGATTTTGGAAAGGCTGAGGGAGGGCGAACGGATGGAGGCGATCGGGGAACGGAGGGTCAGCGACCTGATGGAGGACGCCTTCCCTATCATCAACGAGGACACCCCGATCGAGGCGGTGACCGCGCTCCTGAGCAGCTCGCACGCGGTCATGGTCGGCAGGAATGGGAACATGACCGGGATAATCACCTCGGCCGACCTGCTCAAGCTCCTCTGAAGGATGCTCCTGAAGATTATTCTTAGATGAATTACAACGCTCGCCGGACCACGAAGGAATCCAGGTCGTTCGGTATGATCGTGCTGGGGAATATTCCCCTGGCCTCCTCCAGAAGGGGGGAGGGGTCCTCATACCTCCCGCTGATGTGCACCAGATAGAGCGAGGCTACGCCTGCCCTCTTCGCCAGCTCGGCCGCGTCCCGGGCGGTGCTGTGCCCGAACTCCCTTGCCTTGTCCTCCAGCTCCGAGGCGACCGTGGCCTCGTGGACCAGAACGTCCGCGCCTTGGCACGCGCGCTCCAATCCCTGGCAGGGGGCAGTGTCGCCGCTGTACACGACCCGGATGCCCTTGCGCGGCGGGCCCATGACCATGGCCGGGGTCACGATGCCCCCCCTTCCCTTGACGTTCCCTCCCTCCACGAGGCGCGCGAAGCTGGGGCCTTCCACCACTCCCAACGCCAGCGCCCGTTCGACATCGAAGCGCCCTGGCCGCTGGTCCTCCTGGAATACGTAGCCCAGGGCAGGGACAGTATGCTCCGCCTGGAACGCCGTGACGGAATGGCCTTCGCCCCTCACCTCGTCTCCAGGGGTGAGGTCGTGCCCGTCCACCTCGTACCTCAGGTCGAATATCCCCAACTCCAGCATGGCCTTGGTCATCTTGGCCGTTCCCGAAGGCCCGTACACGTCCAGCGGCGCGGAGCGGCCATAGAAGTTCATTGACTGGATGAGGCCAGGGAGGCCTAGGAAATGGTCGCCGTGGTGATGGGTGAGGAACACGCGGGAGATGCGCATGAAGGACACCGAGGAGGCCATGAGCTGCCTCTGCGTCCCCTCCCCGCAATCGAAGAGGATGACCTCCGGCCCTATGCGCAGGGCGATGGCCACGGTGCTCCGTTTCGTGGTCGGGACGCTGCCCCCCGTCCCAAGGAAAGTGATGTCCATGCGCACCCTAACCCCCTAGGAGGCTATTACCCCTTTCTCCTTCCGGTCCAAGGAGCGGTTCCCGAGGACGAAGATCATGAAGCCGATGATCGCCAGGCATGTCGCGATGAGCATCGTGCCATGGTACCCAAGGGCGAAGACGCATGCCCCACCGACGAGGGCGCCGATGATGGCCGAGACGCTGAGGAAGGACTGGAGCAGCCCGGACGAGGTGCCCTTCTCCTCGTTCCTCTCCATCAGGTACTTTATCGAGCCTACGTACAGACAGGACCAGGCGGCGGCGAGGGACACCTGCATGGGGAGGATCTCCTCCGGCCTGGTCGCGAGGGTGTAGGACGGGAACGTGATGATGGAGAAGACGAAGCCGGCCATAATCAGATGGTAGGTCTGGAAGCGGTCGATGAAGCGCATGAAGGCGTACTGCGCGCCCGAGTTGATCGCATAGATGAGCCCGATGAAGAGGGGGCTGGCCCCCAGGTCGGCCAGGAAGAGCGGGTATACTACCCAGATCATGTTGGCCCCGGTGTGCCGGAACATGATCGAGACGTATATCGGAAAATTGTGCCTGATCATCGCGACCGGGAATAGCGGGACCTTGTGCACGCGCTCGTTGCCGAAGGTCAGCTTGGTGGAGATGAAATAGGCCACAAGCAGCATCAGGGCGCTCATCAGGAAGATCCCGTAGTAGATGGCGATCATCCCGGCGACGAAGTTGCCGATGGCAACCCCCAGGCTGCCATAGGCGGTGAACTTGCCGATCTTTCCCTCCATCTCATAGACGTAGGTCAGCAGCGCGGACGGATAGATGCCCGCGCAGAGCCCGATGAGGATGCGCACCACGGCGATCGAGGCCTTGCTGTCCGCGAACACGAGCAGGAAGAGGGCGATGCTGGTGAGCACCAGGCCGGACTGCAGGTAGAGCTTGCGGCCATGGACGTCGGAGGCCCGGCCGAAGATGTACGAGGACAGGAAGAGCGCCAGGTTGAAGGAGGCGGTGATGAGCCCTATCTCCACCGTGTTGGCTCCCAGCTCGTCCCTAAGCATATTGGGGATGAGCAGGGCGGCGCTGGAAAGCCCGGCGCTGGAAAGCAGCTGGATGTACCCCGCCCTCATAGGCCACGGGAACGCATTTTCGGCTTAATCCTTTGCCGACCTTACCTGCCTAGGGTTTCCAATTCACGCTCCTTCTTGGAGAGCTTCTTGTACTCCCGGTAATGTTCCTTGCACAGATGCACGCGCTTCATCCCCTCATCGACCTTGAGCTCGGCCTCCTTGGCCGCACCCCCCGAGATGGAGCGCTCGGCCTCGGATGCGCATCCCTTCACATCGCAGGTCTTGTTCGCCTTTAGGGCATGGCGAGGTTCAGCCATGAACCTGGAACCTTCATCATAGATATAATAGCGTTCCGACCACCGCGCTCGCGGCAATATGTTTATTGCCATCACGGTGAATTATGGTCCATGGGCGAACGCTCGAAGGTCCTTGTCTGTGTGGATGGCTCGGAGAACTCCTTGAGGGCGGTGGAGTTCGCCCGGGACCTGCTGGTCCCGATCGACGCCTACGTCACCCTGCTGGTGGTGGTAACGCCCATGGACTGCGATTATTTCATGGACAGGACCGCCCCCGTCTGCGATGTGAACGCGATCGCCGAGGCCAAGTCCCGGGCCGCCGCCTCCCTGCTGACGGAGGCCGGGGTGGACCATTGCCTGAGCGCGTTGACCGGCAATCCGGCCGAGGTGATCCTCAGGGTGGCGGCGAGGCACGACCTGGTGGTCATGGGAAGGAAAGGCTCCGGGAGCTCCCCGGCAATAGCGCTCGGTGGGGTGGCAGGACAGGTGAGCCAGAACATCAAGGTGCCCTTGCTCTTGGTGCCTTAGCCCGACCGATGGGCGCATCCAAAGTATTTTTACCGAGGGGGGCATCTCTGGACCGTTCATCCGAGGTCGCACGATGGTGAAGGTCGCTCCCTCCATACTTTCAGCCGACTTCGCCCGATTGGGCGAGGAGGTCCGCCGGGTCCAGGCGGCCAATGCCGATTGGGTCCACGTGGACGTGATGGACGGCGTCTTCGTGCCGAACCTGACGATCGGCCCGGAGGTCATCAGGGCCCTCAGGCCGTATGCCACCATCCCTTTCGACGTCCATCTCATGATCGAGATGCCGGAGAGGTACCTGGAGCGATTCGCTGAATCGGGCGCGGACCTGCTGACGGTGCACGTGGAGGCCACCCACGACGTCAAGGGGACGCTGGCGCGCATCCGGAGGCTTGGGATGAAGGCGGGCGTCTCCCTGAACCCAGGAACGGAGCTGGCCAGGGTGGAGCCATATCTAAAGGACATCGATCTGTTGTTGATCATGGCCGTACAGCCTGGGTTCGGAGGGCAGCCCTTCAGGCCCGAGGTGCTTCCGAAGATAGCCCAGGCCAGGGAGGCCAGGGACAGGGACGGGCTCGAGTTCGAGATCGTCATCGACGGCGGGATCAACCGGGAGACGGGCCGGATGTGCGTGGAAAGGGGGGCGACCGTCCTGGCGGCCGGTTCCGCCCTGTTCAAGAGCAAGGACATGGCCTCCGAGATAGCCCTTTGGCATAAGTTCTGATAGGCGGGACCGATAGCAAGTATAATAATGGTGAACCGAAATCTAGGGCAACCTTGTCGTATTTAAGCGATGGGGTGAGATCAACATCCGGAGGGGTCCGACCATGGCGCGAATAGGTTCCAAGAAATCATTGGTTGCCAAGCTGGGCATAAAGGAAGGTCAGAGAATAAGGATAATCAACGCCCCTTCCAAGTACGACCTGGCCTTGGGACGCCTGCCCAAGAACGTGGTGGAAGCGGGCAGCAACGATAGCGACCTGGACTTCATTCAGCTTTTCACCTCCTCGGAGGAGGAGCTGCGCCGGGAGTTCCCCAAGCTGATGCGGTCCTTGAAGCGGGAGGGGGTGCTTTGGATCTCATACCCAAGGATCTCCTCCGAGATCGATTCCGACCTGAAGGGGGTCACCGTGCGGGATGTCGGCATCAGCTACGGGATGACCGAAGTGAAGATCTCCTCCCTGGACGAGGATTGGGCCGGGATCAAGTTCGTGAGCAAGCGGAAGGACACGGACTGAGCTCAGTAAAGTACATATCAAGAGGCCGGCATTGCGGGGTGAGATGCACATGAAGCTATCTGGCAGGGAGATGACGGTATTCATCGCGCTCATCGCCCCGTTGCTCTTCCTCATCGCCGCCCTCCTTGTCCCGGTCAACATCTGGGTCATAATGCTTGCCATCCTCTGGTTGGGTACGGGGCTTACGATCCTCTACCTGCCGAGCGCAGAGGAATGATCAGAGCCTCCTGCCGAAGGCCACCTTCCTCTCCACACGCGTGATCCGCACCCTCACGGTCTCCCCCGGAGTGGCGTCCGGAACGATTATGACCAGCCCTTCGATCTTGCCTATGCCGTCCCCCCTCTCCCCTATATCGGTTATGGTGACGTCGTAGACCCCGCCCTCCGCCACCGGCCTTTTCCCGGGCGGACCATGCTCATCGCGCATGCGCGAACCATTGGTCCCGTGGACAATAACTTTATGGCTGAGAGGGATACGCCCTCGATCGATATGGGAGTGGACCTATCCGACCTGGTCGTGGCCAAGGACCTGGAGCCCAGGGATCTGATGGGACGGACGGTCGCCGTCGACGCCTACAACGCCATCTACCAGTTCCTGTCGGTCATAAGGCAGCCGGACGGCACCCCGCTCATGGACCCCCGCGGCCGTATAACCTCCCATCTGGAGGGGCTTTTGAACCGGAACGCCAACCTGGTGGAGATGGGGCTGCGCCCGGCCTACGTCTTCGATGGCATCCCCCCGGAGAGGAAGGAGGCTACGGTCCGAGAGCGGCGGGAGCGGCGGGAATCGGCCTTGAGGGATTGGGAGCGGGCGAAAGCCGAAGGGGACATCAAGCGGGCGTACTCGAAGGCGAGCCAGTCATCCCGCATCACCAACGAGATCGTGGAATCGGCGCGCATCTTGCTCACCCATCTCGGCCTTCCGGTGGTCCAGGCCCCCGAGGAGGGGGAGGCCCAGTCCGCCTACATGTGCGCCAAGGGTGACGTGTGGGCCTCGGCCTCCCAGGACTTCGATTCGCTGCTCTTCGGAGCCCCCCGCCTCGTCCGCAACCTCACGCTCGCGGGCCGGCGCAAGATGCCGGGAAGGGAGGAGTACAAGGAGGTCAGGATGCAGCTCATAGATCGCCAGGAGACCCTGTCGACGTTGGGGCTCAACGGCCCGCAGCTGGTGGACCTCTGCATCCTCATGGGCACGGACTTCAATCCCGGCATAGCGGGAGTGGGGCCTAAGAAGGCGCTGAAGCTGATCAAGCAGTATGGGACGCTCGCCGGGGCGCTTCAGGCCCTGGGCGTCGACGACCCGGACATGCTCGAGGTGCGGGACATCTTCCTGGACTTCGAGCGCACCGACGACTATAAGCTGGTATGGAAAGCGCCGGACCGGCAAAAGGTCTTGGCCATGCTCTGTGGGGAATATGGGTTCTCGGAGAAGAGGGTGAACGGGGCGCTTGACAAGTTCGCATCAGGGAAGAAGGACCAGATGCGATTGGACATGTTCTGATGGTGCGCTGTTATCCAACGCTCCAGCCAGAACCAAGAGGTTAAAAGGGTGATGGCCGATAGGGGCCCTAAGGGACGGCGATGATAAAGCAGGTCCAAGGAAACTATGACCCCAATGCGCTAGAGAAGAGGGTGCAGGCCTATTGGGCGGAGACGGACGCGTACAGGAAGACCAAGGAACTGCGGGCCTCCTCCCCTGAGTTCTATTTCGTGGACGGCCCGCCGTACACGACCGGGTACATCCACCTCGGGACGGCGATGAACAAGACCATCAAGGACATGCTGATCCGGTTCAAGCGCATGCACCGGCTCAACGTGACCGATACCCCCGGCTACGACATGCATGGGCTTCCCATCGAGGTCAAGGTCGAGAGGTCGATCGGGGTCAAGAACAAGAAGGAGATAGAGGCGTACGGCATCGATCGGTTCGTCGGGACCTGCAAGAACTTCGCACTGGAGTTCCAGAAGCAGATGAACGCGGACTTCCAGGAGCTGGGGGTATGGATGGACTGGGACCGGCCATACATGACCATCACCCCCGGGTATATCGAGGCGGCCTGGTGGACCCTGAGGCGCGCCTATGACAAGGGGCTGCTGATCAAGGCCAACCGGGTGCTTCCCGGCTGCCCGAGGTGCGAGACCGCCCTGGCGGAGGCGGAGATCGATTACTGGGACGAGAAGGACCCTTCCATTTACGTCAAGTTCCGCCTGAAGGACGATCCGAAGGTCTCCCTGCTCATCTGGACCACCACCCCTTGGACGCTGCCCGCCAACCTCGCGGTGGCAGCCCATCCGGACTTCGAGTACGTAAAGGTGCGCTATCGGCGCATCGGGATCACGGACACGGTCATCGTGATGAAGGGGCTGGAGGAGGAGATCAGGGCCCTAGGGGGGTGGGAGAGGTACGAGGTCCTGCAGACCATTCAGGGGGACGACCTGGTGGGGACGGAGTACATCACCCCCTTCGTCGACATGGTCCCCTACCAGACGCAGGCGGGCGGCAAGTGGCTCCACAAGGTCCTGCCCTCGAAGAACGTGGAGGCCTCCAATACCGGGCTGGTGCACATCGCCCCGGGCCACGGTCCGGAGGACTTCGAGCTGGGAAAGGAGTTCGGCCTGGAGCCCTTCTGCCCGGTGGACGAGACCGGGACGTACACGGCCCTGGTCGGCAGCAAGTACGTTGGCATGCACATAAGGAAGGCCAACCCGGAGCTGCTGAAGGACCTGGAGGCGATGGACAGCCTGTTCTACAGCGGCACCATCGAGCATCGCGTAGGCCATTGCTGGCGGTGCAAGTCCCCGGTGCTGTTCCGCACCACCGACCAATGGTTCCTGCGGATCACCCAGGTCAAGGACCAGATGTTGGAGGAGATCGAGAAGGTCCGGTGGACGCCGGACTGGGCCGGTTCCTCGCGTGAGTATGACTGGACCAGGAACGCCCGCGATTGGTGCATATCAAGGCAGCGGTACTGGGGGATCCCGATCCCCGTCTGGACATGCAAGTGCGGGGAGATGAGGGTGGTCGGCTTGGTAGACGAGCTGAAGGACGCCGAAGGGTACGTGGAGGACATGGAGCTCCACCGGCCCTGGATCGATGGCGTAAAGCTGCGCTGTCCCAAGTGCGGGGGGAAGATGGTCCGGGTGCCGGATGTCCTGGACGTTTGGTTCGATTCGGCGGTCGCCTCCTGGGCGCAGCTAGGGTTCCCGAGGCAACGGGAGGCGTTCGAGCGCCTTTGGCCTGCCAAGCTCATCGTCGAGGCCCATGACCAGACCCGCGGCTGGTTCTACTCCCAGCTGGCGGCCGGGGTGATCGCCTTCGGCCGGGCGCCCTATGAATCGGTGCTCATGCACGGTTGGATGCTGGACGGCCAGGGGCAGCCGATGTCGAAGAGCAAGGGCAACGTCGTCGAGCCGGGTAAGGTCGTCAAGGAACATGGTGCGGACGCGTTGCGCTTCTACCTCCTTAAGACATCTGCGCCCTGGGAGGACATCCCCTTCCAGATGGACGGGGTCAAGAACGCCCGGAAGACCCTCAACGTGCTCTGGAACGTGGTCAACTTCGCCACCACCTATATGGCCATCGACAGCTTCGACCCGCAGCGCGTCACCAGGGACATGGCCAAGCCCCATCTGAACCAGGAGGACGCATGGCTGATATCCAGGACGGAGAAGCTCAAGAACGAGTTCACCCGCCAGGTGAACGCCCTGGAGCTGCACAAGGCCGGCCGGGCCCTCGAACAATACATCCTGGACGATCTTTCGCGCTGGTACGTTCGGCTCATTCGTGACCGCATGTGGAGCGAGGAGGGGAACGCGGGCAAGCTGGCAGCCTACCGCACGCTCTACGATGCGATCATGGACACGACGCTGCTCCTCGCCCCGATCTGCCCCCACCTCGCCGAGGAGGTGTACCAGCACATGGACGGCACGAAGCCCTCGGTCCACATGATGGACTGGCCTGCCAGCGACCTCACGCTCGTGGACGAGCGCCTGGAGAAGGCGATGGCCCTGGTGCAGGAGATCGTGGAGACGATCACGCGGGAGCGCCAGCTGAGGAACGTCAAGCTCCGCTGGCCCATGAAGCGGGTAGTGATCAAGGTCTCCAGCAATGACATGATCCAGCCATTGAAGGCTCTGGAGGGCATCCTGCGCTCCCAGGCCAACGTCAAGGCGGTGGAGTACGTGGGCGCGGGGGAGGAATGGGCGGAGACCAGGCTCAACGTCGTCCCCAACCCGATGGCCATCGGCAAGGTGTACAGGCAATGGGCCTCCAAGATCGCCGTGCTGCTGCAGAGCCGGCCTGCCGCCACGATCAAGGAGAGCATGCAGCGCGGGGAGTACTCCCTGGGGATAGAGGGGCAGATGGTCAAGATCGAGCCCAACATGGTGTCCTTCACCATCTCCCTCCCCAAGGACGTCCACTCCGCCCCCTTCAGCGGGGGCGAGCTCTACCTGGACTTCGAGGTGACCAAGGAGATCGAGGCCGAGGGCTTCGCCCGGGAGATCATCCGCAGGGTCCAGCAGACCCGGAAGGACATGGGGCTGGATGTGGAGGAGTTCATCAGGGTGGAGGTGCGGGCCGACCCCCGGGTCGCGGAGTACGTCAAGATGTGGAAGCCGCACATCATGGCGGAGGTGCGCGCCAAGGCCCTCGAGCTGGTGATGGAGGCCAAGGGGGAAAGGGTCGGCAAATGGGAGATCGAGGGTGAGAAGGTGGAGATAGGGGTCACCTCCCTGAACCTCAAGGATGCCATCAAGGAGCTGGCCAAGGTCCCGGGGATCACGCCCAAGGCCGCGGAGGCGTTGGTCGATGCGGGCGTGCGCAGTCCAGGTGAGATCAGGCATCTGGGCGAGGAGCGGCTGGAGGAGATAACCAAGCTGCCCAAGGCCGAGGTCCGGAAGGCCCTGCATCACTTCGACCGCTCCCAGGAGACCTGCAGGGCGGTGCCCGAGGGCACCGGCAGGACCATGGAAAGGACGGAGATGCTCCCCTACCTCCTGCGCATCCCCCGCATGAACGAGGTCAAGGCGGAGATGCTCTACGACGCCGGATACGATTCCCTGGAAAAGCTGGAGAAGGCCGACAGGGAGGGGTTGAAGGACGTCCCCGGCCTGGGGAGCAAGACCATCGACGAGGTCGTCAGGTACATCGCGGAGGGCGGCCTGCAGGGGTGCGTGCCCTGCCCGCAGTGCGGTAGGGAGGCCTCCGCCGGGGAGCTGGTCTGTCCGGATTGCGGGACCTCGCTGCGCCCGGCGGCGCAGGAAGAGGAGCCGGAGCGCCCCAAGGTCCAGGGGCTTCAGGAAGGGTGCAGCTATCTCCTCAAGGACGATCGGCCCGACCGCTCGTACGCGCTCTTCGTGGAGCAGTTGAAGAAGGGGCGCCGGGGCTTCTGCATCACCCGCAACTACCCGGTCAAGGTCCGGAGCAAGTACGAGCTCGGGGACACGCCCATGATCTGGCTGAGCAACGTCGGCAAGGAGGACAGCCTGCGCCCGAAGGACCTTGAGAAGCTTAACTACACGTTGGAGCAGTTCTTCTCGCAGGGGCAGGGGATCGTATTGCTGGACGGTCTGGAGTACCTCATCACGAACAACAACTTCCTGACCGTGCTGCGGTTCGTGCAGTCATTGCGGGACCAGGTGGCCATCAGCAACTCGATAATGCTGATGGTGCTGAACCCCTCCACCCTCGACGCCAACGAGCTGAACCTGCTGGAGAAGGAAGTGGACGGGGTCCTATAGGCCCAAGGTCCCGAGGACCTTTTGGAAGCCGGGCACGGTGTCGTACCCCGAAAGCTCCTTCGGTTCCACCCAGGCGAACTCGGTATGCTCCCAGTCCAGCCTGGGCTCCTCGTCGCCCACCTCGAACAGGAAGGGATGGATCGTCCATACGTACGTCCCGTCCCGGATGCGTAGCGTCCCGCCCCTTCCCTCCAGCCTCGCCGTGGCGATGCCGGTCTCCTCGACCACCTCCCGCAGGGCGGTCTCCTCCGGCCTCTCCCCGCGCTCGATGAAGCCGCTCACCCCCGCCCACCTCCCCCTGTTGGTGCCGACCTTCTGGCTGCGCTTCAGGAGCAGGATCCGGCCCTTGCGGCGGAGCACGCAGGTGACCACCTTCCTCTCCACCAGGTCCATCATGTCCAGGGAATCCCCGTTCACCACCGCCCGGTCCCCCTCGCGCAGCAACGAGATGTCGATGGAATCGATCATGGGGACCTCGGCCATGACGGCGCCCGTGGCCACTATCGTCTCCGCCTCGGCGTTGATGATGGCCGCCGGAAGGTGGCCGTTCTTCTTGAGGTCCATGAGCGTGTACGAGCCCACGGTGGACCCCTTCCCATGCGGGAACACCAGGATGCGGTTGTCTATGCTCTCCCCTTCCCGCCCTGAGGCCACGGTGAGCAGCCCTGTCCGGGGGTCCACTCCTCCGAGGAAGCTGAACGCCTCGTCCAGCACCAGAAGCCGCCCGATCGCTTTGCCCTTGAATATCGCCCGTCCCTTCATTATCATAGTATCATCTCCAACAGTTCGCGCTGGGAGCCATAGAGCGCCCGTTGCGAGCACAGGCCGGGAAGGTAGGCATAGGCCTTGGCGGAATCGCTCGCCGTGACGCGATGCAGCCCCTCTATGGGCGCGACCACCACGCATGTGTCGCACAGCACCTTGCCGAACCTCTCCAGCACCGCCCTCTCCTTCGGGCAGCGCAGCCATACGCCTCTCGAGGTGCAGAACCACACCTCCGTCCCCCCCTTCTTGCACTTGCCATCAAGGTAAGCGGCCAGCTCCTTCATCTCGCTTTCGGAGAGATGGGGGCAGCCGATCGCGATCAGGTCCGGGCGGTCGCCAGCCCTCAGCCTCTGGACCGTGGCCTCGATGTCCTGGCGGGAGATGCGCACCACGGGGAGCCCCTCCAGCGTCACAGGCTGCTCGGGCGTCACGCCCTCCACCATGAACATCGCGACCGACCCGGAGGCGGCCATGGCCGCGGCCAAGGCCTTCAGGCCGTTGACGTCGTTGTCCAAACCTCGGAAGTAAGGGATGCAGGAGCCGAGCCTCCGGCCGACGGCATGCCCGACCAACGACCATTCCTCCTTCCCTATCCCCTGCTCCACCTCCACTACGTGGGTGGCGCGGCGATTGCTGTCCAGATGGAGGCCGTAGTTGGGGGTGCGGCCGACGATGGCGGCGGCCAGGGCCCCCGGGCCGCCCTCCCTGTTGGTCCTGGCGCCCAGGACAGAGTTGGCGAAGGCGAGCGCGGACGATTCCGCCCAGGCGACATGGTCGCCGACGTTCGGCCGATTGCCCAGAAGGTAGGGCGTGCAGGTGCAGTTCGTCTCCACGCCCATCCTTTCGTACAGGGACAGGATGTGCAGCTGGCGCTCGGCGAAGTGCGCGTCGACCCCCATCTCCCTCCAGCGCTCCACGTCCATCCCCATCGGGTTCAGGGTGGTGGGCACGGAGACCCTTCCGTCCTCGGCCATCTCCTCCAAGAAGGAGATGCCCCCCTCCCCTATGGTCTTGTAGGACACGCCGGAGAGGTGGGCGGAGGTGATCGGGATGAGCCTGTCGGCGCCGTAGATCGTTCCCAGCGCCACGAGGAGCCCCATGGCCTTGCGCTTGGCCTTGCCTTCCTTGCCGGCCAGCATGGCCTGTTCTTCAGGGGTCAGTTGCATGCCGCCGACAATGCCGTTGGGAGATAATAAATTACTTGAGCTAATAGAAAAGCCAAGGGAGAAGGCGGGCCTGTGGGGATTCGAACCCCAGTTCGAGGCTCCGGAGGCCTCTGTGATATCCAAGCTACACTACAGGCCCGCGACCATTGGAATTATAAAGAGCGCTTCATCCTCGTTCGAGGAGGAGCGGCTCATTTCCTCTTGAACTCGGTGTAGCCGCACTTGCCGCAGGAGGTGCGGTCCTTGTGCTCGGCCATGAACACCCCGGGGCCGCATTTGGGACAGCTCCTCCTCGTCCGTTCCAGCTTGTTCCCTTTGATCTGGTAGTTGTCCTTCTTGGCCGAGGGCGCTTCCTTCTTGACCTCTTTCTTCTTCGCAGCCATGGTTCACACCTCACTTCTTCTTCGGCGCCTTCTCAGCTTCAACGAGGCCGTTCCTGGCCTGGAGGTAGTTCTTCTCGAACCTCTTGGCCGATTCCTCGCTGCCGTACACCTTGGCGTACCCGGTGCTGACGCCCATGCCGAACTCGGTCTCCATATGGTCGATGATGACCTTGCCGCTGCTGACGGCCAGGGCCTCTGCGAGCTTGGTCTTCACGTCGGCCCTCTTCGGGGAGCCCTCCCCCTTGTGGTCGACCTTGAAGGCCACCTCGGTGCGGTCCATCAGGGCGTTGGGCCTCTTGCTCTCGATCTCGATCTTCACTTCAATACCTCCATTGAGCGTATCAGTCTCTGCGCCGCCTCGTTCACCTCGGCGCTGGTGCGCACCAGCACCGCCCCTTTGCCTGGGAGGCCGTAGACGAGGCAGGACCCTGCCGGGGCGATGGCGGCGCATACCAGCGCGGCCAGGTCCTCCTCCCCCTCCACCCGGACCTTGTTCCTGTCCGAGGCCTCGATGCCGTCCTTGACCGCCCTCACCAACCCGGGGGTGATCAGCCCGGGGGGGTTCTCCACCACCGTCTCCGGCATCCTGAGGTGGTCTGCGGGATGGACTCCCACCTCCAGTTCCCTGCGCTCGTTACGCCGGTCGTACACTGTGAGATGGGGGATGACGCCCTTGTTTATAAGGGTGCTGGAGACCACGTCCCCCACCGCGATGATCCTGTCGCAATCGGCGATGCCCCTGAGCAGGTCCTCGGCCTGCATCATAGTCCCGAAGGGCATGCTCAGTTCGGCCCTCATGCGCTCGGGCATCCTCCACCCCTTGGGAGGGACGGGGATATCAGCGCACTTTGAGGGCGAACTTCCCGTTCTTGTCAATGTTCATCCTCTTGGCGATCTCGGATTTGGTATGGTCGATTATGACCACGTATCCCTGCCAATCCTTGGAGGTCTCCCCCCCGCACAGCGGGCATTTGTCCTCCTCGGTGATGGCGGAGCACACCTTGCACGCCTTGGTCACCTTCATTTCTCCTGTCCCCCTTTCTTGGCCCTGTCCTCAGCCAGCCATTCCTTCTTACCCAGCCCGGGCTGCCTCATGGTCAGCCCTATCTTGCTCTCGCGGGGGTTCCGTTCGTTGAAGGAGAGGGTGACTATCCTGGCGCGGACCTGGTCGCCCACCTTGAGTTCGCGCTTGGAGTCCTTCCCGATGAGGCGCTGGTTGGCCTCGTCCGCGTCCATGCGGTCGTCCATGACCTGGCTTATGTGCAGGAGGCCGTCCAGGGGCCCGAAGCGCACGAAGGCCCCGAACTTGAGCACCTCGCACACCCGGCCTTCCACGACCTCGTTGACCATCGGGCGGAAGAGGAGGGTATCGAACCGGACCGTCTGGTACACCGCCCCGTCCCCGTGCACGATGCGCCCTTCGCCCACCGGCTCGATGTTCTTGACCATGACCGTGAGCGAGTCGTTGCCCTCGATGCGCCCTTCATAGGACTCGCGGGCCAGCTCATTGACCACTGTGTCCAGGTCCTCCCCTAGGCGATGGGGGGGAATGCGGACCACCTTTTCCCTTTGGGCCAACAGATACATGAGGAATCCCTTAACTACCTTGGCATGATAAATCTGTTATATAAAGATTGAGCATCGAGCATATAAGCGCTCGGGATGCTGGATAAAAAAGAGGGGGAAGGGGATGGAATGTAAAAAGTGGCCTGACGCCTATCGTTAATTTAGGAGAAAAACGGAGGCGATCAGACCATGCTATACGTAGGACTGGACGTCCATAAAGAATTTTGCCAAGCGAGCATACTGAACGAGAAAGGATTTGAGGAAGATAACGTAAGATTCCCGACCACTCACCGTGGTCTGGAATCTTTCCTGGAACGGTTCGAGGACGCTTCGTTCGTCCTCGAATCCACCGGGGTCTGGGAGTTCGTGTACGAGATAATAGAGGAGAAGGGATTCCCGGTCAAGCTGGCTCATCCGCTGAAGGTGAGGGCGATAGCTGAGGCGAGCGTCAAGACCGATAAGGTCGACGCTCGCACTTTGGCCAAACTGCTCCGCCTGGACATGGTCCCGGAATCGTACATACCCCCGAAGGACATCAGAGACCTGAGGCGGCTGACCCGCCTCAGGTCGTATCTCACCCAGACGAACACCGGCCTCAAGAACAGGACGCACGCCGAGCTGCTGGCTAGGGGGATACGAAGACCGGATGACCTGCTTTCACCGTTCACTCAGAGATCGAACGAGTGGATGAGGTCGCTGGACATCCCCGCCGTGGATGTCCAGCTGAACATGGTCGAGGCGGTGCAGGAACAAATCTCCCTGGTAAACGAGATGATTCGGAAGGAGTATGACCGGAGGGAGGAGGTGAGGAACCTCACCTCCATCCCCGGCATCGGTATCTACTCCGCCCTGGTCATCTTCGCGGAGATCGGGGACATCAGGCGAATTATTATTTGCAGAAAAAGATAATAATAAGAAAACTGGTCATCTTCGCGGAGATCGGGGACATCAGGCGATTCCCCGATCCCGAGCATCTTTGCTCCTACGCCGGACTGACGCCGACGGTCAGCCAGTCGGCGTCATCCGTGCATTACGGCGGCATCAGCAAGGAAGGTTCGAAGCAATTGCGCTGGATACTAACGGAGGCGGTGCATACGCACCGCCGCTTCGAGCCGTCATCCGACCTTTCCAGGTTCTACGACAAGATCGCTAAGAAGCGGGGCAAGCAGAAGGCGGCGATGGCAGCAGCTCGCAAGCTGCTGCACATCATATACTGGATGATGTTGAACGGAGAACCGTATCACGGTCATGGATTCAACCCCGTGCCAAAACCTGCGGCGTGAAGCGCGAGAAGGGGATTGGGGCAGGTCCTGACAATTGGACGGAGCGACCATAGTGCGGGAGAACCGCGAATAGAGGTTTGTCCGACTCCCATGCCCCTACCTCCAGTAGGACGGTGAGGTGACGAAAGTATGAAGTTAAAAGAAAAAGAATAAGGGAGTGGCCGGTCAGGCCACTTTTACATAGAGGTTTCGCTCAGACCACGAAGAGCACGGCGAAGACCAGGGTGATGGTCGAGAGCAGCTTCACCAGCACGTGGAGCGAGGGACCGGCGGTATCCTTGAACGGATCGCCCACGGTGTCCCCGACCACGCCCGCGGCATGCTGCGGGGTGCCCTTCAAGCCCTTGGCCTCGATGTACTTCTTGGCGTTGTCCCAGGCCCCTCCTCCGTTATTGAGGAAGAGGGCCATGAGGACCCCGGCGATGGTCGCGACCATCAGGAAGGCCCCGACGCCCATGACGGCGATGTCATTGTCATCGAAGGCCAGCCTGTAACCGACGCCAAGGACGACCGGCACGACCACGGGCAGGATGCCCGGGAGGATCATTGCCTTCAGGGCGCCCTTGGTGCTGATGTCCACGCAGGTGGCGTAGTCCGGCTTCTCTGTTCCCGCCAGAATACCGGGTCTCTCCCTGAACTGGCGGCGCACCTCCGAGATCATGTCTCCGGCAGCCTTGCCCACGGCGCGTATGGCCAGGGAGGCGAACAGATAGACAAGCATGGCACCGATCATCGCAGCGACGAACACCGCGGGCTGCATCAGGTCGACCTGGAAGCCCTGGTAGAACGCCACTAGGTCCACACCCCTGATCTCGGCGACCTTCTCGAAGAAGGCGCCGAACAGCAGGTAGGCGGCCAGCGCGGCGGCGCCCATTGCGTACCCCTTGGTCAGGGCCTTGGTGGTGTTCCCGATGGCGTCCAGGCGGTCGGTCCTGACGCGAACGTCCTCCGGCTGCCCAGACATCTCGACTATGCCCCCGGCGTTGTCGGTGATCGGGCCGAAGGTGTCCTCGGCCAGAACGAACGCGCAGGTGGTGAGCATTCCCATCGTCGCCGCGGCCGTCCCATACAGCCCATAGATGAACTCATAGTCGCCGTTGGGGGCGGCCGTTGTCCCGAGGACGTACGAACCGATCAGGGCGGCGGCGATAGCCACTACGGACGCGGCGGTCGTCTCCATGCCTATGGATATGCCGGTGATGATGTTGGTGGCCGGGCCGGTCTCCGAAGCCTTGGCGATCTCCCTGACCGGGCGGTACTCGCCGGACGTATAATATTGGGTGATGTAGACGATCGCGATGCTTAGGATTATGCCGATGATGCCGCACCAGAAGAACACCATCTCCCCGTCCAGCAGCTGATCCACGGCGACGTAGAACAGGATCGCCGCAAGGATGCTGGTGATGTAGTAGCCGCGGTTCAGGGCCTTCATGGGGTTCTCGTTCTCATTGCGCAGCCTGACGGTCATGATGCCCACGAGGCCGGCCAGGAGGCCGAAGCCGCGAACGACCAGCGGGAACATGAACCAGCCGGGGTTCGGATCGCCTATGGATACGGTATAGGCGTAGATCGCCAATCCGAGGATCATCGCCCCGATGTTCTCGGCGGCGGTGGACTCGAATAGGTCGGCGCCACGGCCGGCGCAGTCGCCCACGTTGTCCCCCACCAGGTCGGCGATGACGGCGGGGTTGCGCGGGTCGTCCTCGGGGATGCCCGCCTCGACCTTGCCCACCAGGTCGGCGCCAACGTCGGCGGCCTTGGTGTAGATCCCTCCGCCCAGTTGGGCGAAGAGCGCGGCGAAGGAGGCGCCGAAGGCGTATCCAACGCCCAGGAACAGCGCCTGGCGGAAGCCTTCATCGGTCCCGGCATCGGGAACGAGCCAGCCCTGGTACACGTAGAAGATGCTGGCGACCCCCAACAGGCTCAAGGCCACCACGGCGATGCCGGAGACGGCGCCGCCGCGGAAGGATGTCAGGAGGGCCTCGTTCAGTGTGCGCTTGGCGGCACTGGCGGTCCTGATGTTCGAGTTCACAGACACGTACATTCCGATGAATCCAGAGAGAGCGGAGAAAAACGCTCCCAACAGGAACGCCAGCCCAGTCAGCCAGTTGATCCCGATGGCGATCAGGACCCCCAAGATGGCGCTGAAGATGGCGATCGTCTTGTACTGTCGGGCCAGGTAGGCCATTGCGCCTTCGCGGATAGCGTCACTGATGGCGTTCATCTCAGGGGTACCAGTGTCCTTCCTGAGGATCCACCACGTGAGATACCCAGCGAAGGCCAGTCCAATCAGCCCCGCTATCGGTATCGTTAGGTACAGAGGATCGTCTAACATTACAAAACCTCTTTTAGGTCCTGCCTAAATACTGCTCCCCATATAAATCGTTTAGCCATTCCCAGGCCACGAAAATCGTAGTCTGGCATCCGTCCTGCCATATACTGTCCCGTGGGGCCGTGAGAACGAGGCGCGCCGGGCCTGCGCTCAGAACCTGGCCTTGAGCACGACCAGCCCCTCCTTCCTCGAGATATCGATGGAGTGCTTGCCGGTGCTATGGTTGGTCCCGCGCATCTTCAGCACCTCGAGGTACTTGCGGCGGTCCCCGTACTCCTCGGTCAGGTGCAACAACACTATCCCATCCACGGAGTAGGCGATCTCCGGAGGGTAAAGCTCCCCGGGGGGGACCTCCCCCGTCACAAGCGTGGTGGCGTTCCAGTGCTTAAGCCTGTTCGTCAGGTCGAACAGGAAGCTGCGGTACTGGTCCTTGAGCATCTCCCCGACCACGGTGATGGGGTCGATGACGATGCGCTG